>CAYTTK010000090.1:0-10577 GCA_964440735.1 uncultured Pirellulales bacterium | reverse complement strand
GCAAAAGTCCCGTTTATGTTGCGGTAAGAACCGATAAAGGCAGGGTCTATGCAGCAGCCGATAAAGGGCTTTCCGTCAATCCCGACCTTGACTTCTGCCGAAAGATGCGGCAACTCGTCGGCGAAGAAAACTTCCAGTTGGCAAGATGACCATTAGTCATCTTGAACGCAGCAAAGGATCTGGCTTTCAGGAGATAAAAATCTGAGTAAAAACCTATTATGTGGCTGCCAAAAGATGAAAGACTATTATTGCGGCGTTACTTTGTTAAGATTGGCGAGGTTAATAAACAGCACGACTTTTCTTTAGATGACTTATTGGGTTTCATAAAATCAAAAGAGTCTAGTCATCATACGCCTTCTGCCGATGATCCGCAAGACGTAGAGGGATATAAAGCGTGGCTTAAAGACCGGAACAGAGTTATAATCGCGAATAAGGCTCTGGAAAAACGTGGGTTAATAACTTCTCCCAACTTGGAATTAGGGCCCTCGGAACCAATAACAATCTCACTGACTGTAACCGGCTATGACCTCGGACGTAAATGCAACAGTTGGTGGTCACGCAGCGGCCTTTGGTTTGCAGAATACAAAGAGCATTGGTTCTGGCTTATTGTTAGTTTTCTGGGAGGAATAATTGGAGCGTTGATAGTAAACTGGTTATCAAAAGGTGATTAAGATGAATTTAATACCACCAGATACAACAATTGAAGCTGCGAGGAAGCAGTATGAAATCCTGCGAAGATTGTCCTCACAGGAGCGGGCACTTATATCCTTCGAGCTCAGCGATAATGTCAGACAAAATGTAATAGCTGGGATAAAAAAGCTGCATCCTGATTTTACAGACACCCAAATAAAAATGGAATTGCTCCGAAGAATGGTTGGTGATGAGCTTTTCCGCAAAATAATCGCAGCAAAGGGGCTTAAATAGATGACCTCGCAGAAAGAGTTTTTAAAAAGTGTTGTCGAAAACTTACAACAGGCCGGCATTGATTACGTCATCTGCGGCTCCATTGCAGCAAGCTTCTATGGAGTTGAACGTTCAACGCAGGATGCAGATATAATCATCGACCCGACTGAGGAACAACTCACCAATTTTTTAAAACTGCTCGGCGATGCTTACTATGTAAGCAGCGACGCTGTTCTCGAAGCCCTCAAGCAAAGCACTATGTTCAATATTATCGATGTAGAAAATGCTTGGAAAGCTGACTTGATAATTCGAAAAAAGACGGACTTTCATACTGAAGAATTTCAAAGGAAAAGAAAAGAAAAACTGCTTGGAAAAGACCTTTACATTCTCTCGCCGGAAGATACGATTTTGAGCAAGCTTGAATGGGCCAAGAATAGCCATTCAGAACAGCAGTTTCGTGATGCTTTTGAAGTAGCTGTTATTCAGTGGCGCAATCTCGAAATGGAATATTTGCGCAAGTGGGCAGAGCAATTACATTTAAAAAGCTCTCTTGAACAGCTTTTAGAACAGGCCAAGAGACTGTTAGAATCAAAGTAAGGAATCAAAAATTGAATAACGATGATTTGAAAGACAAATTACGTGGCAAATTTATAGCCCTCGATGGGCCGGACGGCTGCGGAAAAACAACGCAGGTGAACCTTCTGACCGAATGGCTTCAGAGCCATGGCGTTCCTGTCAGCAGTTTTCGTGACCCGGGTGACACGTCCATCGGCGAAAAGATAAGGCAAATCCTGCTAAGCCCGGAACATATCGCTATGAGCACGCGAACGGAGATGCTTCTGTATATGGCGGCAAGGGCACAGCTCTGGCAGGAAAAAATGGTCCCTGTCCTGCGAGACAAAAAATGCGTTATTCTCGACAGATGGGTCTCGAGCACCTGTGCCTACCAGGGCCATGCCGGCGGCTTCGGGGTGCACAATGTTATAAAATTGGCGACTGATTCTCTGACAAGACCCTGGCCTGATTTGACTATCATAATCGATGTTGACCTGAAAACCGGCTCTCAGAGGCTGAAAAAAAAGCCCGACAGAATGGAGGCAAAGCCACCCAAATATCACCAAAAGGTTCGTGAGGGTTTTTTGGAACTGGCCCGCCAGCAGAAAAACTTTGTGTTAGTCGATGGCAGCAGCAATATTGAAACCGTGCACAAAAAGATAATAGAAACAATCAAAGAATTTTAGCCACAAACCTCGTGGATATTTTACATTATGCCGTTGAGAGATATATTCTGTCAGGATAGGGCCATTTTGATTCTGCAGCAGGCCTTTGCTGCAGGCAAGGTCCCACACGCATATATTTTTGCCGGCCTGGAAGGCATCGGCAAATTCAAGACCGCCCGTGAATGGGCAAAGCTGTTGCTTTGTAAAAGCCCTATTAATGAAGATGGATTCGCCGATAGCTGCGGCTCGTGCCAGTCCTGCCGACTTTTTGAAGCCGGCTCGCATCCTGACTTCAACAACGTTTATAAAGAATTGATACAGTTCACCAAAAACGGCAAAGGCAAAACCACGCCGGTCGATTTACCCATCGATGTAATTCGAGAATTTCTAATCGAAAAAGTTCAGACGAAGCCGACCCTGTCGCAAAGGAAAATCTTCATCGTAAGCGAAGCTGAAAAGTTAAACGCCTCCTCGCAGAACTGCCTATTAAAAGTGCTGGAAGAACCGCCACCGTATTGCTGCATTATCCTGCTGTGCACCCGTATGGAACAGCTTTTGCCTACTATCAAATCGAGATGCCAGATAGTCCGTTTCAGCCCTGTTGACGAAGAAAAAATATTCGAAAAGCTGAAAGAACTCGGCATCGAGCAAAAACAGGCCCAATACTTTGCGCGTCTGTCTCATGGCAGCTTAGGCCTCGCTTGCCAGTGGGCGGAGCTTGAGCTTGCCGATGCGAATATTTATCAAACCAAGAAAAAACTTGTTAGTTCTCTGGCCGACTATGAGCTTTCCGATTCCCTTGACCTGGCCCAGCAGTTTTTGGACGAAGGCAAAAGAATCGCCGCTGTCTGGAACGACCTTGACAAGATGACCAGCAAAACCGACATCAACCGAAGAGCCACAAAGACCCTTATCCAGATAATCATATCTATCTTACATGATTTGATGAAATTAAATGTAACGCCGGAAAAAGACTTAATAAATTTCGACCAGAAAAAAGAAGTACAAAAGTTAGCTGAACGCTTCAATTGCGAACAAACCGCAGAAAAAATAGCCGATTGCTACAAAACGCTGCGATGGGTTGATTCGGCTGTAAACGAAAAGCTTATTTTCGAACAGCTATTGTTAAACCTCGCCGGTTCTGATATAATGAAGGTTTAATAGTATGACAACTTAGCGCAGTTATTAGCACAGGTAGCTCACATGGCAGAAACTTCGATAAAAAAAGCCAAGCAGGCAAAAAGTAAGAAACATATGCTGGTTCGCTACGGCAAGATGAACACGCTCGGCTTCTTTGAGCACAACGAAACCAAGATACCCAGAGTGGACACTCGCGTAGTTGTAAAAACCGAAAAAGGCCTTGAATTAGGCCACCTCGCAGGCCAGCTTACCGCCTACAAAGGCGGTCAATTTAAGTTAAGCGAAGACCAGGTAAAAGAATATTTCGACAACAGCGGTATCGATTTCACCTACGACCAGGCAGGCAAATTTATACGTTTTGCAACTCCCGATGATATAAGCGAAGAGCGACACCTGCAGAAAATAGCGAAAGAAGAGATAGAATGCTGCAAGCGTTTCGTCAGGGATCTGAACCTGCCGATGAAAATCGTCGATGCAGAACATATACTCGGCGGCGAACGCATCATTTTCTACTTTATGTCTGACGGCCGAGTGGATTTCCGTGAGCTGGTAAAAAAAATCGCACAGGAATACCAGACAAGAATCGAAATGCGTCAAATCGGTTCACGCGACGAAGCCAAGCTGCTCGGCGATATAGAAAGCTGTGGTCAGGAATGCTGCTGCAGAAGATTCCTTAAACTCTTAAAGCCGGTCAATATGCGAATGGCCAAAATGCAGAAGGCAACCCTCGACCCTTCGAAGATATCCGGATATTGCGGCAGGTTGAAGTGCTGCCTGCGATACGAAGACAAAACTTACACCGAACTTAAAAAGCTACTGCCGAAAAAGAACACAATAGTAAAAACCAAACACGGCGAAGGCAAAGTCATCGACACCCAGATTTTGACTCAACTCGTCGTGGTCGAATACAACAATGGGGAAAAAATTGCTGCTCCTGTAGATGAGCTTGAGATAATCTCCACTCCTGAAAACGCAACAAAAGAATCCGTCGATGAGACATCGAACCCACAGGACGAACAAGACGACACTTTCCAGAGCGGCCGGCAAAATGGCAAGGAAGATAAAAAGCAGTAATCTTCAAGGAAAAAATATGCCACGAAAAATCGTTGTAACGTCAGCTTTGCCTTATGCAAACGGACCTATACATATCGGCCACTTGGTTGAGTACCTGCAGACCGATATCTGGGTTCGCTTCCAGAAGATGTGCGGCAACCGGTGTCTGTACTTTTGCGCCGACGACACTCACGGCACCCCAATTATGATAAGTGCCCGTTCAGCCGGTATAAACCCTGAAGAGCTAATCGAACGAGTATATACCGAGCATAGAGCGGATTTCGATAGCTTTCATATCGAATTCGATAATTATTACACAACGCACTCACCCGAAAATAAAAACTTCAGCGAACTGTTTTTTAATCGCTTAAACGAGGCCGGCTCTATCGTCAAGCGGAACGTCGAACAGGCCTATTGCGAAAACTGTAAGATGTCACTGCCTGACAGGTTCATCCGCGGCACCTGCCCGCGATGCAAAGCCGAGGACCAATACGGCGACTCCTGTGAGATTTGCAGCACAACTTATCAGCCCACCGACCTTATTAGTCCCTATTGTGCAACCTGCCGAGCAAAACCAATCCTTAAAACATCTGAGCATTACTTTTTCAAACTTGCTGATTACGAAAAACAATTAAAGGACCTCATCGCTTCAGGATACACACAAAAATCAGTAGCGAACAAACTCGATGAATGGTTCAAAGCCGGACTGAAGGACTGGGATATATCACGCGATGAGCCATACTTCGGCTTCAAAATACCCGGAGAAGAAAACAAATTCTTCTATGTCTGGCTGGATGCACCTATAGGCTATATGGCGTCGGCTAAAAATTACTGCGACAAAAACAATATCGATTTTGGCAAGCTCTGGCCAAGCCCCCTTTCTGCAGAAAATAGCAGCAACGGATACGAGCTTTATCACTTCATCGGCAAAGACATCATGTATTTTCACGCCCTTTTCTGGCCTGCAATGCTCATCGGGGCCGGCTTCAAAACCGCCGACAAACTTTTTGTTCACGGCTTTTTAACCGTAAACGGCGAAAAAATGAGCAAATCCCGTGGAACTTTTATCAAGGCAAAAACATACTTAAATCACCTTAATCCCGAATTCCTCCGATACTACTATGCAAGCAAATTGACCGATAGTATCGATGACATAGATTTGAGCATTGAAGATTTCATAAACAAAATTAATTCTGATTTGGTCGGCAAATTTGCCAATCTCGCCTCCCGCTCCGGCCCAATGCTGACAAAGAAACTGGACGCTCAACTTGGTCAATTAGACGACCACGGTAAGGAATTAATCAATAAGCTTGTCGCAGCAAAAGACCAAATCATCCGGGACTATGAGAATCTTAACTTTGCAGCCGTTGTGCGAGCAATCAGCGCTCTGGCTGACGAGGCAAACCGATATGTCGAGCAGAAACAACCCTGGGCAACGGTAAAAACTGATTTGGAAAAGACACGAATCACTTTAACAGCCGTAATAAATGCCGTGCGTATCCTGGCTATTTACCTGAAACCCATTCTGCCTAAACATGCTGAAAAGGTGGAAGAATTTCTTAACTCGGACAAACTCAATTTTGCAGATATCGAAGCAGTGCTGCAAAATCACAGAATAAATGATTTCCAACGTCTTTTTGAAAGAATTGATGAAGAACAGGTGAATGCAATGATAGAAGAAAGTAAAGAAACTCAAGGCCCTCGGCCACTGAGTGACAAAGCAGAGGTAACCATTGAGCCATTTAAGCCCGAGTGTACAATTGAAGATTTTGGTAAAATCGACCTGCGAATCGCCAAGATAATAAAGGCCGAATCGGTTAAAGGCGCAGATAAACTGTTGCGTCTGGTTTTGGATGTAGGCAGCCAGCAAAAAACCTGTTTCGCTGCGATAGCCACGGCCTATAAACCCGACGAGCTGACCGACAAACTCGTTGTCTATCTGGCCAATCTAAAACCAAGACAGATGAGGTTTGGCCTGTCCGAAGGTATGATTTTAGCAGCCGGTAGCGGAGGAAAGGATATTTATATGCTCTCAGCCGACAGTGGAGCAACGCCAGGACAAAAGGTACTTTGACAAAACCCCATGTGAGGGTTCTTGCAAGGCGGAATTTCAAACGTGGGGCTAAATATTTAGCCTGCCGTTTTACGGCAGGTTTAGACCCTGTGGCCCTGTGGAAATGAATTGAAAAATGAAGAAAAATCTTGAACAAATCGCCAAAGAAGATGGCCGATACAGCACTCAGGCGGTCAAGTTTGTCTATGAGGGGCTAACCTACACCGCAAAAAAAACCGCCGCCGAGCCGAAGCATGTTAACGGCCAAACACTCTGCGACGGACTGAAAAAATTAGCTATAAAAAAGTGGGGCAGATTAGCAATGCTTGTGCTGAACGTCTGGGGTGTCAAAACCACTCGTGATTTCGGCGAAATCGTTTACCTGATGATAAAACAAAAATGGATGAGTACCCAGCCGACCGATTCAATCGATGATTTCAACGATGTCTACGATTTCAAAACCGTTTTCAAAAACCAGTGCGAATCCTAAAACCATCAGTTACAAAGAGTAAAAAAACATCATTTTGGGGCAATGAGATAATACTGCGAGCCCGACATTATCTTATGCACGCCGATAGCAGCTATGAACAGGCACATCACTTTTGAAAATACCGTGCAGACTATCCTTACGAGAACTTCGTGTATGTGCTCGATTAATCACATTAGTAATATGCCATCGGTGATATAAGCTTTACTTTCATCCAATCTAACTCTTGGGCAAACTGGTGAGGTCAATATCATTTAACTCTGAAGCAACACTGGATTTGTCTTCTTTCGAGGCACTTTTTGCAAAACCTCTGGGTAAAAATTGAGCCAATAAAATTAACAACAGCCCTATGTCCAATCGATATTCGACAGCTAATACAATCCCTCCTGTGATAATGACTACCCATACTGCAAGTTGGACCTTCATAAAAGGGTAGTGTTTCTTGAGGCTCTGCTTCTGCTTGTATCGATGAGATATTACTACCGCCATGACTAATAAAAGACTAGCACCTAAATACATACAAAGAACTATATAGACAAAAGTAGGAAGTTTCCCTGGTTCTGTTATTTCAACATCTCCAACCGGCATCCGAGTAAGAGCGTATAGCAGGGCCACTTCACCAAGATACGGGGCGTGTGTCGCATTTGAAAGGAATCTTGGGCCAAACAGGGTGCCGTCCAACAGCGGCCATGAAAGTAAAAGCACCTCTATGCTAAGAGGATATGCATGGTCAAATCTCCCGTTTGCCCGCGCCGCTCCGATTCCAAAGGCACAGGCAGCCGCACCATAGCCGCATATAACCGGGCCTGAATCAATATCAATGTGCCAATCCTTTTCATGAGAATCCTTAGGAAATTCTCGAAATCCGACTGCTGTCCACCTTTTTTGCCAGAAATGCTTCTCAAAATTGTCATACCATTCTTTCGCCCTTGCTGGCCAAATTTCCGGGGCCCAGACAGTCATCCATTGGCTGGAGCAACCTCGGCTTACGCCGATAACCCCACTTCGTGAATCGGCTTCATAAGGAGGTAGCCCGGTCCAGTCAACCAAATTACCCTCAAAACCACGTATTGAACGTTTCACGAATTCCGAATGGTCTGTGCCAAGCACCGAATCAGCCCGTTTTATAGCTGCAATTGCTGCTACGATATCTGTCGGATAACACTGTTCGGGATAATCATCCAACAATCCATAAGGTGATTCGTCTAATTCAGTAGATAGTGTCTCCACTTGGTCGCGAAGAAAATCCATATATTTATCTCCACCAAGCAACTTATGATAGCTCGTCATACCTGCAATAAGAAGCATACGGTAGAATAAATTCTCTTTATGAAGATAATCCTCACCCCAGTGTTCCTTAACCCAGCAGGCATGACGAGGGTTGGTAACAAGAGCCGTTGCCGCTTCGACAGCACCAGCTGCATATACTTTAGGGGCTACAGGCCAAATGTTTTTGTCCTGCTCCCAGGCATTTTGCAAGGCCTCTGTGGCCCAAAGATAAAAGACAGACCCAAAAACCGGCCATTCCGTCGCAGCAACCTCTTCCAAGCTCAAGTTCTCAGCCAAATCGGACTCAATGCGTTTACACGCCCACTTCTCGTATCTATGAGAAAGGCGCTGGTGCAAATGAAAAGCAATTATAGGCATCCCCTCTCCCTTTAGACCGTAGTCGTTCAAACAAAACACAATAAACACAAATGGTAAAAAGAAAAAATAAATGGCTAAGAAAATGAAAATAATTGAGTTACCCCAGAAGCAAATCAATAGAGGCAGACGCTTACTATGCATAGCTTTCTCCTGAATCCTGCATACATTTTTTTATACGCTTACGATTTCAAAATTGTCTTTAAATATCGGTTCAAATTTTGAATTAGTAATACCGGCTATTGTGACACTATCTCCAATTCCATAAATACCGCACCTTCTATCGGGTTGTATCTGTAGGGGCTAATCTCCCGAAATCCTAAAGACGCATATAGTGCTCTGGCGGCTTCCATCGAAGGGGCTGTGTCCAATCGCATGCGAGCATAACCAATTCTTCTGGCCTTCTCAATAATAGCTTCGGCCAGTGCTCTACCTACGCCCAAACCTCGAAACTGCGGCCTGACGTACAATCTTTTCATCTCGCAGATTTTGCCGTTAAAAGCCCTCAGCGCAACACATCCAGCTGGTTGGTCTTTATATTTGACAACCAGCAGGTAACCCGCTGGCCCAGAATAGTCGCTTGGAAGATTCGCTAACTCTTCTTGAAAGCCTTGAAAAGCCAGATCAAAGCCCAAAGAATCGACGTATTCTCGAAACAGAATTTTAACCTGCTCAAGATTTTCACCTGTATCAGCAGGAAGAACTTTTAGCATAACTTTTTGTCCTCGGATTTCTTATTTCAGAAATTCACCTTACATTTAGCTATTTTTTGTATATGTTTTCAATCACCTCAAGGGCAAATCTTGCTGACACGGTTGCCGGGCCACCACCCATTTCTATCCCTACTTCTACAGCTTCAAAGACCTCGTCCATTGAAGCACCAGACTTCGCTGCCTGCTCGATATGCCACTGCATACACGATTCGCAGTCGATTACAACCGAGATACCTACTGCAATCAATTCTTTGAATTTTTTTGGCAAGGCCCCATCACTAAAAGCCGCTTTTTCCATTTCAAGGAAGGCCTCATAGACTTTCGACTTTAATGATATCAGCTTTGCATGCGCCGCTTGTCTTCTCTTTGATATCTCTTCCAACCGACTCATATATTATCTCCTCAAATTTTTATAACTAATAACCAACCGATTTACTTCGGCGTTCCATAAGAATTACATCCCTCCAAACGTTATTCATCTGTCCAATGCGTTCCCGATAGCCCACCTCACGAAAGCCGCAGGATTTTTGAAGTGCGATACTTGCAACATTCTCGGCAAAAGTACCGCTTTGAAGCGTCCAGATACCAATGCGTTCTGATTCTGCTATAGCCGCTTTAAGTAAGGCTTTACCTACACCAACTCCTCTTGCTGATGATTTAACATAAAGGCTTACTTCAGCTACTCCTCGATACACACATCTGTTCGAAACAGGACTCAGTGCCACCCACCCGACAATCTCTCCTGCTGACTTGGCCACAAGCCTGCAATCACGCAGGTTGCTTTTATCCCACTCTTCCCATTCAGGAACATCCGTCTCAAATGTTGCGTTGCCTGTCGCAATACCCTCCTGATAGATGCTCTTTACCGCAGGCCAGTCTTCTTCTCTCATTTTTTCGACAGTAAATTCTATAACTTGACTTTCTGGCTTGCACTCTGATAATCACCAGCCGTACTTATAAAAGAAATTTCAAAATGATTTTTTTGTAATACTCGACTGCCCTTTTTAAGTCGCTGATGTCGATGTATTCGTTCGGCTTATGAGCGAGCTGCGGCTTGCCCGGGCCAAATATCACCACCGGAGCGCCCAATGAAGCAAAGTAAGGCCCATCTGTGGTAAAGCCGACGGCCTTTGTTTCGCTAATTCCTAAGCATGAGCACAGGTCCTTAACAAAACCACAATTGCTGTCCGTCTCCAATGCATCCGCTTCACGAACAACGATAACCTCTGCATCAAATTCAGGATTTTTTTGTTTTAACTCGGCAAAGATTTTTTCAAAATCTTCGATAAACTGCTGATGATTTTGCCCAGGCAAAGTGCGAATATCTATACCGATACTGCAACTATCCGGCACAACGTTGATTT
>CAYTTK010000089.1:0-10789 GCA_964440735.1 uncultured Pirellulales bacterium | reverse complement strand
ATTCACTAGAACTACTGCTTGAACTGGACTCGCTAGAACTTGAACTAGACTCGCTTGAACTACTACTTGAACTAGATTCAGAACTAGAGCTGCTGCTTGAGCTAGACTCTGAACTGGAACTGCTTGAGCTAGATACGCTTGAACTAGAACTCGAGCTGGATTCAGAGCTGCTAGAGCTAGATTCCGAACTAGATGAACTAGAGCTAGATTCGCTCGAACTGCTTGAACTAGATTCGCTTGAGCTAGAACTTGATGATGATTCCGAGCTGGAGCTGCTTGAACTAGATTCACTAGAGCTAGAACTTGACGATGATTCTGAACTTGAGCTGGAACTTGGCTCAAATCCATCACCTACTTTAAACCAGTCTGCATAAGAAATACGATAATCTGTACTATAACCATACTGAATCAGCTCGCAGAGGCCGTTTGTAAAAATCCCTTCATAATCACATTGAATATCAGAGGCTTGAAGTACATTATTCAAATATACGTCACAAACAGCATTACCTAATCCACCAGATAAATCTATATCAAAAGTCCATTCCTGCCAAGTATCCTGCTGAACAATATTCGCTCCTACTTCAACCCAACCTGCTTCATCTTCATAAATGAACAAACCATCAGAACAAAATTTTACATTAAACGCCCAGTCACTACGCTCGATCGCTAAAAAGAAATTATCAACACCAGCAATGGTTCCAATTGCATCACAATAAAGTTTTAATGAAACAACTATTTGGTTTCCTAAATCATCTATAGAACCAATATTTTTATTTCTTCCAGCCAGGTCACTAGTATCCACACTCGTCTTGCTATCAAATTTAAAAGTACTTAGTCCACCACCTAGAGGATTATTAACCTGAGTTGATTCACCGCTTCTTACATCCCCATCAACCCAATCACCAATACCAGCACAATCTTCGTTTTCCAATGACGCATTAGATAGGTAAAATGCCATTTTTATACTCCTCTAGATGTTTGCACCAACAATCAGTCTTAAGATAATCCTTCTCTTGCATCCATTCTTTAAACTTAGCTATTTCTTCATCACATAGAGCCGTTTCTGTATTGCTTATTTCGACCTCTTTTTTGCCAGGCCTGATCTTTTTTACCCGCTCAAACTTCTTTCCTGATTTTTCGCAAGTAATCATAAACTTTGTCGTGTTACTATCCAATGAAATTGTTTGTGTTAACATTAATTTTTCTCCTTCACTACAAAAACGAACCCCATAATCTATTTCAACACTTCTATTAATCTATCCATATATTTCTCAATATATTTATCCATATCCACATCCCAAAAGTCTGATATTCCCTCAAAGTTGGAAAATTTCCAAATTGGTTGAGGCGGCCATCCATACCTTGCCATACCCTCATTATATTCTTCCACCCTCATTACATATGCCTCGCCAGTTCTTCCCAAATCATACTCATACCTACCAGGAAACATTTCCTGAGCTATATCTGTAGTTATCAGAATATAATTGCCGCTGATACCATTTAAAATAGTACCGACTATCTTCAAACAATCGGTGGTTTCGTCAGATAATTCCTCTTCTAATCCTAGCTTTTGACTATCTCCAACTCCAAATGAAATACTATTTTGTTTTATTTTAATACTGTTCTCTACAGTCTCTTCCAAAAATTCTTTGAATTCTTTTCTGCACAGAGACGGACGCATTGGGTCTTCTTCGTCTTCCAATGAAACTATTTCTTTATTATATTTCTCCATTAATTCAGAAACTATATCATTCTTAATATCCGATCTAATTAATCCAACAAGTTTCTCTTTTAAAACGCCTGTTCTTTCCATACGCCCTCTATATATAAATGGTTGGTTAAATAATTAAATAAATTCACCGCTTCCTGATTTAGGTTTATCTTCCGTAAAAAAATTAGCTATCAATACAGCTTGATTGCCCAAGCCCCTGAGTATCGGTGGATCAGATAAACGGCAGTCAATTCCATCCAGAACTACTTTTTTACAACCCCTTATTAATTCTAAATGGCAGGGATCGGTCTTAATTTGAACCCGCGTCGCACCAGTTCGGCCAGCTTCATTAAAATTTAATGTATTCATTGGGGCGTCAGTAGGATTCCATACCACAAGCCCATTAATACATCTTTTTCTTGAAGTTACTATAACACCCCTACCACGACAAACTGGGCATCGACCGACAGTGAAATAAACAGCCGCACCAGGTTTCGGTATACCGCTACTCCTGTCATTGACTTTATCATAGTAACAATTAGGGCATTCAGCACGATTATCGGCTAAATAAACTACTACCTTTCTACTTAGCCCTTTTATCACCCCCTGAATAGTCCTTTTAAATTTATCTTTAGTTTTATCTCCTATCCATTTATCCTTAGACATGGTTTTTTACTCCTATATTATTCACATATTCCTCCCAGCGAGCTCAACTATCCCCCCATTTCTTATATACTTCGCTTTGTTTTTCGTTCTTCCTACTTCAAACAAAAAAATAGCGGACAAAGTATAATTCACATCTATATACAGAGTAAATCTTCCTTTTCCGCTATTTATATAAAACTATTTAGTTTTTACTTATTTAATCTCTAAATCATTCCTTTTCCTTTCTTCATTCATTCTTTCATAATAACAAACACTTTATTGTTTATTTTTCTCTTTACGTTTTCTCTCCTTCTCTTCCCTCTCTTTTCGTTTCTTTTCAGATATTGTTTTATCCTGCAACTCAGTTGCCAAATCAGGATAATACCTTCTCAGCAATCTTTCCAGCCTAATAGTTACGGCAATCCCACCAACACCGTCTCGATCCAAGCCGTGAATCTCCCAGGCCACAGAATTTTGAGGGTGGAAATGACAAACCCTAATTGGCTTAAGGCTTTTTTCGTATCTGGGCGCAAATCCTGAGCATCCCACATTATAAGTATAATTCAATACTGAAATTCTATCCTTGTACTTTTCCGATTTAAAAATCTTATTTAAAGCAGGCTCTTCGACCTTAGCTTTTTCTTTAGTTAATATTTCAACAATTTCGTCTACAATGTCTTTAGAAGTCGGCTTCCAAAAAATCGAACCGCCATTAAACTTCGGATTACTATACTGAGAAGCCCCCACATCGCCCTCAAATTCAGGGCAGTCAAACCAGGCATTTTGCCAACAATCAAGATCTGCTGCATATATGATCCCATCTACTCTGTCATTATCAAAAAGCCATTTCAGCCCCCACAGTTTTGAGCCGGTCAAACAAAAATCGTTTAGCTTTATAAGCTCAGCTTTAATTCCCATAAATTCAAAATCAAAATTGGTCAGCAAAATAATATCTTTTGGCTCCCAACCAAGCTCTAACATATTGTCTATCTGAGCTTTCAATGAGATTTCCGTTCTATCAAAAGAATATCGTGATTTACTATTTTTTTGCTTATTAGCGACCATTAATCGTTTCATAATTCCTGCTCCTTTCCTAAATATTTAATAGAGTGTGTGGGTATATACCTACTTCTATCTCCTCATTAAAATTCTTTATTAATTTTGCCTTTCCCCAAACTCTACCTTCATTCGCTTTAAATTGTTTGACAATTATTGTAGCATAAGAAATAAGCCTATTCTCACCTTCTGATTGCCACCAGGGCACTGGATAATTCCCCTCTTTATGCTTAACATGATCAGGCACAATTCCGCAAAATTGACCGCGAAAAGACATCATTTTGAAGCCTAATTCCCACGCACGGTTTTGAAGATTAGCATCATCATTTCCATAATAATTTAAATTTGTCTCATCATAGCCGCCCAACAACTCTATAAATTCTTTTCTATAAAATCCTAACCGGCCTCTTAACAATTGGCGGCTTTTTGCAAATATAGCTTTTTCCGGCTGCTCGTTCGCTAATTTGTTTATATAAGTAGCAAAACCCCACTCTTCGGCTGGAGGAGTAAAAGCATCAGCATCAATATTGTTTACAATGTCTCCTGCGGCGGCTAAAAAAGCAATGTTTCTTGAATGTGACATATCAAAATATTTAGGCTCTGTAGTTCGATAGTAAACTAATTTGCCACTATCTATATGCTCCCCCATCTCGCTTTTAATCCAACCACTAACGTCGTCATTCTTACTGTTATAATCCAACACTACAAACTCTATATTAGGATAATCAGAATTATCCTTTATATTTTGAGGCAGTGTCTGTTTTAAATCACTTAATCTATCCATACATGTCGTACAAAGAGAAATTTTATATTGCTTAGTCACTTCTTTGGTAAATTTCCCATCCCAACACACAAACCCACCTCTGTCTTTCATGTTATGATACCAAGCATCTTCTAAAACCTTAGCTAATTTTTTAGTGTTTATAAAACCTTTTTCTACTTCTTTTCCCATTATATCCTCCTATCCCCCATTAATTATTCTAACTTTATAAACCGCATTTTTTTTATTAAACAAATGATGAAGATGTGAAATTAGATCAATCTTTTTACCTGAAGTAAAATCCATATAGATATTACAATAAGAACAATATATTATATCTCCATGATATTCAGCTTGACTATCTTTCATTTCTTGCTCACCATCAACCATATCCCCAACTAATGTAGCACAACATTGCGGACAAAACATATCCCATGGCATTTTCTATACCCCCTTAAATTTCATTAATGTGTTTTTAAACCATTTAAGACTAGCTGCGTCACGCAACTTCATACTAGTATCCCTATCAAATATCATTTCTCTTCTATCAAACTCATTCATTATATATTCATTCGGCTGCTCATTAAAATGCCCGGCACCACCTTGCCCAGGAACACCCCAACTAAGTATTAAATCTCCATTGACGTACTTGCATAAATTATCAATAAATATTTGCTCATATTTCTTTGGAATATGCTCTCCGACTTCCAAACATAAAACAAGATCATAACCTGTTCCAACCTGCCTACATTTAGTCAAATCTACTACCATAATATCATCATAGGCTGCTATCTTTCTTATGTCCGCCGTGCCTTCATATCCATGAACAATAGAAATTCCGTGCTCTTTTAAACATTTACAATAACTTCCTATACCACATCCTACATCAGCTACTGAATTTACGAACTTATATGTAGTTGCTATATATTCAGCAAGCTTAGGATCATATCTATGACGCTTTTTTGCGATTTCCAAACTCCAAATTCCTGTTTCTCTATCTATATATTGCTTTTTATCCATTGTAAATTCCTCATTATTATTCCGGTAAATTCTTTAACTCTTACTTCACTGCTATGATTTCTCCTAACAAATTCCATCCCGTTTTTTGCAATCTCTTCCCTTTCATTCTCATGTTTAAGAAAATATTCTATCTTATCTTCTAAATCACTAAAATCATTTTTATAAAGAACTAAATGTTCTTCATTTTTATAACCAAGTCTATGTAAATCTTCTGGCCTAGTTGTTAATAAGAAAGTCCCACAAGCCATTACTTCGGTATACTTACCACTTAGTTCACCTTCTTTCACATTGCTCGTAACAAAAATTTTTGACTCATTAATTTTTTTAACATACTCCTCAAACCAGGCTTGCTGTAAAAAACTATTTACATCCATCTTGGATACAATTCCCCGTATTTTACGACGGTTCGGATGTACTCGTTGATTTACTTGAAATGCTGCTAGAACATCTATAGTTTTTTCAATTTTCTGTTTATAATGCTTGTTTATATCGACAGAGAACGGCAGCAAATAATGCTTTCCGCCAATATTATGTTCTTTTAAAGTCCTTGTTTGCAAACTGTAACGAGGAAAAATTATATCGTAATTAACTTTATGGAAATGAGCATCATAACCTTTAAAGCTTGATTTGTCATAATCCCCCCCCATTATATGTACTTTTAAAATATTTTTTACATCTTCAAGACCTGGCGCCAAAGCTTTATCACGATATTCATAATGGGTTAATACAACATTTATATCGGGATGCTTTTCTAAAACATCGGGTATTGTTAGCTTATTATTATATCCTTTATATCCCACACCAAAAAATACCACGTCGTGCTGCCTAGCCAATTCTCTTCTAAATAATTCGTGATTCCAATTACCCTTTTTCTTTCGCCCCAAACGATTCCACGCTACAAGTAATATTTTCATTCTTTATATTCACCTAACTCACCAGCTATTTCATTAAAATTATCTAATGACGGGAAAGCGTTGTCTTCGGTTTTTAATATGGCCGCATATGTAAAATTTTTTCTTCCTGGTATTAGACTAGGCCAGTACTTTTGAGCCATTTCTCTAATATCAACTATTCTATATTTACAAAGCTTAGAAAGCCTCACATAAAAAGCGGGTGTATAATGAAATAACCCATGATGTTTAGAAGAATGTCCTCCGCAATATTTGTCTGAAGGATTAGAGCGTATCATAATACCACCCATCTTACATAAATTATGTATATTTCTATGTAATTCATACTGATTTTCTATATGTTCAGCCGTTCCAAAATCGACTATAAAATCAAATTTACCTATTTCAAGTGGAATGGGTTTAGTTAAATCATAATGTAAGATGAGCCGCTTAGTTCGTTTTTCTGATTTTTTAACACTATCGCTTCCGACTCCTAAATCTATAGTGACCACCTCAAACCCTTTAGCCTCAAAATACTGACTAGCTACTCTATGAATCATATATTTATGAAGGTCTGCTCTCAGCCATAAATCACCAAGCTCACATAATCTAAGACCATTAAAATCTTTAATATACTCTTTATACATTAACCAATCGGTAATTTCCTCAAAATACTTTATATCTTTGAAATGCATTCCCACTATAATACCTCAGCAACTATAACTTTTTTAATAATATGGCTTTTAGCTTTACCCATCCAAGCTTCTTGTAGTTTCTTTTTTTCTTCAGGTAATAATTTACATCCAGCTTCAACAAGTTTGTTAGCCCAATAGTCGGGCATTTTGCCAGCATTAAGGTGTAAATAACTAAAACTATATGCCGCCGTAAGCACTACTAATCTAGAAGAAGCGTTTACCATGTTTTCAATAAATACGTCTTCCTCTTCTGGCAACAAATGTTCTGCGGCCTCAATAGAAAGAGCACAATCCCATTTCCCATAATTAATCTTTCTACCAATATGACCTTTCTTTATAAATTCTCGCATATACTCTGGAATAAACTCTCTTGCAATATCAGCTCCTATATCTATACCGAGCACTTTCTTTGTTTTTCCTTCAAGCGCCCCTTCAAGGTAGGATCCTAGTCCACATCCAAAGTCAATTATTGATTCAAGATTAAGCGCTTCAGAAAGAGCTTTCCCGGAATTCATCTCCCAGGCTCTCATTTTTACTCGCTTGCCATAATAACGCCGAGTATATATTTCTAAAGGATCCTTTGAGTATAATTCTCTTACCGCACCAATGTCTTTATCCCATTTTTCTTTAGCCCATCCCATCTATAAGTCCTCCACTTTTTTAATCCATACCGTAGCTTGATCTATCTCAACATCATCAAAACATTCGTCCACCGCTTGTTTAACACCTACTTTCTTTCCTCCATAATCATGCCCTGTTAATAACCCACCGTCCTTAACTAGTGGGAGCCAAGCCTTAATATCATTCATTAAAGCTTCATAAGTATGATCTGCGTCCAAAAAAACCAAATCAAAATATTTTTTAGGAAATAATTTAGCTGCTTCAAGAGAAGACATTCTTACAACACAAAGCTGGGGAAACCAACGCATTAATCTACACGCCTTAAAATAACATGCCTCCCAAAATTCATGTGTACGATGCCTATAATTCCAATGGTTTGTAGATTCAAAAAAATCGATTGCCCAATACTGAGAAATAATATCTTTAGATGTTTTTAAAACACGTTTAACAGTATGAGATTTCCAAATACCTATTTCTGCGATTACCAAATCTTTTCTATCAAAACTTTTCACAATATCTACAAGAACTTGGCTTTGACTTTTTTTATGCTTTATGTTTTTCATTTTATATTCTTATTATAAGGCCCCCTCGATCACTTCGACCCATCTCTCAGGGTCTAAATTCTTTTTAGCCCATTGCTTAGCAGTGTTTCCCATCTCATAACATAAATCGGTTTTTCTTCTTAAGGTTCTCACATTTAATAAAAACTCATCATAATGACAACAATAAAACCCAGTAACACCATGTACAATCCTATCTTTGGTGCCATCTCTTGGTTCACTCAATACCGGTAATCCAGCAGCCAAAGCTTCTGCTACTACTCGTGGGTACTGATCTCTCCATTTATTCGAAGATCTGTAAAGATAAATATGTCCTCTAGACAAAAATTCTCCCACATCCATAGAATTCCATTTATGGAATACCATCCGCGGCTCATCACTGAAAGCTTCTACCAATTCCTTATGAGCTTCCATGAATTCAAATCTAATATTTTTAACATCGTTTAACATCCTACCATAAAACTTAGTGTCAAGTTCTTTATCAAATTTCTTCTGCCAGAGATGTATTTGAGCACCGCCTTTTCTCGACTCTTCTGTAACATATTTTCTATAATCAGCAACACAATGCTTTAGCACCACAAAAGGCTCTTCTTTGCTTTCTCTTTTCTTAGGACACACCTCTAAATATTTAGTAATATCTATAGCTCCAAAAAGTACAATTTGTTTAGTGTCTTCAAATCCAATCCTATCTCGTTCAAATTCTCCCTTTTTTTCTGTGTTCTGAAAAATTACAGCTTTTAATTTATTGGTTTTGTCTAACCATCGGCATTTAGGAAGATCGCTATTAATATAATTAATGCCGACTATAACAGCTGAACTTTTTTCTACTATCTGTTCTGCATTTGTACAAAACGCACCTATTTGATCGTTAGCATAAAATAATAAAGGAACGCCCTCTACCATATGCTCGGACATTCCATTTTTGAAAGAATACTTATTTATATCAAGCTCTTTTTTATCGTAATTCTTATGGACTTGATCCCACGGATGAAAATTAACTTTCCAATCTGCTTTCCTAAGCAACTCAACAATCTTACAAGCTGACTGTTCTCCGCCGCCTTTACTACTGAGTGAGGCAAGAATATTTATCTCTTTTACAGCAGTAGATTTTTTCACAGATTTTGATTTTTTCTTTTTGGATAATGTTACAGCCTTTTTTCTAGATGTAGCGGGGTTCATATATTTATAGATATTACCATCATAATATTTCTCAATTCCACGTATAACATCCTGAGCAGTGATAGCATTCATACATGCCGGTACAGTCCGGCCTTCTACCTCTACTGGGTGCTCACAAAATCTTATATTTCGCTTTGGGTTTGTAGGAAGAGGTATAACCCTTGAATGCCAACATCCCCCATTATCACAACACTCAAAAGAGCCATTAGTATGAAGGATTTGATGATTACAATAAGCGGTAAAACTAGTCGGCTCACGTCCACCATAAATAGCCACACAAGGTTTTCTCTCCTTTTTAAATCTTGGAGGAACACCAGCAGCCAGATGCATAAGAAAAGATACGCCGCTTACACAACCCTCTGCATGATAAACAAGCGTCACCAACCCACGCACATCTTCATTAAACTTGTCTGTTAAATCAACCACCCCTTTCAACTTTTCAACTATATGGTCACTTCTACCAATTATTACAAATTTAATCATACCATCAAAATAATCTATAACGTCCTGAAATCTTCTCCAGTCCCAAATCTTACATGTACAGTCGGATTTTCCTCCAGGGGCTACTACCCAATATTTGACATGATCACCATAAAGATCTTTTATTAAACTATAAGACTTTTCTTTTTCGGTAAGATGGATATCAGCTCTTTGCCGGCCAAAAACTGTACAAAACTTATCCTGCCTGCCAAATACGTTTTGTAACTGCTCAGGTAAATGGGTTAATCCGCCCACATGTCTCCTTGTACCATATTTTTTTTGAAGCGCATCTAACAATTCAGGCCCCTCGACATCGCCTTCAGCTTTACCTAAATCATAGTCGCCTACTTCTCCTCCTGAAAAAACAGAAGCAAATTCACCAATGGACATTGGTAAACGCCCATGTGCATCCACAGTCGCTATCATATTATATAAAAACCCTGCCGTGAAATGCATATATGAATTATTAGAGTTATTGATAATGGGGTAGCCAACTTTATAAAATTCTACACCAGGATCACCTTTTTTAATTGATTTATCTATGTATGGATTGTTTTCCCAGAGGGCAGGAAAATTACTATCGACGTTAATTTTAATGTCTGGGAATAGAAGTTTAAAATCTCTTACTCCTGAACTAAACATCAACGTATCACCTATTGCACGTGAATGCTTGAAAACTATCTTACGGCCATCGCTACCGGTTTGAGAATCTTTATTATCAATATCTTTAACCACAGCTGCCGCCTTAGTAGATTTAGTTTTTCCAACTTTAATTTTTTTAGACTTATTCGTCATCTTCAATGTCAATGTCCGCTTCCTCCCCTATCTTTAAAATAAATTCCTTTATTAACTCCGTATTACTAACCGGTCCGTGTACATGAAAATGTTGATTTGAATCCTTTACCACGATTAGATGATCTATAATTTGATCTTTCCTTATAGAAATCTCACGATTATCAGAACAAAATGGACATTCCATCATCTTTTTTTCTCCTTTCTTTATATTCCTTTCCTTCGAAATTCTTTTTTGGCGTTCTCGCCTTTTTAATTTTTTCCTTTTTAAACTACCTTTTCCCATTATCTAAACCTTAATTATTTATATTATAGAATAAAATCACAATTTTGCTAGACAGAAAAAACAAAGTTCATTATTTTATTTTTACATTTCTTAC
>CAYTTK010000088.1:0-11035 GCA_964440735.1 uncultured Pirellulales bacterium | reverse complement strand
TTTTTCAGTGAAAAGTATGGCAGAATTCCCGGCCTTTTGGCAGCAGTTAATTAAAAGATTTTTGCTCGAATAAAATTTTGTCAGATTTTCTTGCTTGACATAGGTCTCTGGATATTATATTCTTGATTTATAGCAAGGAGGATTTGTTAGTAAAGGAGATGTGTGATGAAAACAAACTCCTCTAAGCTCTGCCAGGCACTTTAAAGATTCCATGAGAGAAAGTACGGAAAAAATGCGCGGACCTCAGGAAATTTTTCGTGCCTGGGGGAACCCCAACTACCAGGATGAATTGGGTTTCAGTGGCCTGCACAATGCGATTAAGTCCGACAACCCGGATCTGGATGCTATTGCCGTTTTGGCCAAGCACAGTTCAAACATCGACGTTCAGGACAAACGCTTGAGAACTCCTCTTCACTGGGCAGCCCAATTGGGGCATCTTGACGTCGTCATGTTGTTACTTGACCTCGGAGCCGACCCGAAAAAACGGGACATCAACGGATTATATCCAGCGGACAAGGCACGCAGGCCCGAAATTCAGTTGGCTATAACCCAAAACCAGTCGAAGCGAGCAGCAGACTCTACCAAAGCTCAAACGGAGCGTGCCAAAGAAACGGCCCAAGCTAAAAGTTCCGGATGCGTACAGGCAAAGAAGTCGCTCCATGGAATTGCCGCAGGATTGACGAACGACATACGAGGTCAAATTGCTGAGCACCGCAAAAATGAGAAACTACTTAAGCAGGAGGCAGCTAAACTAAGAGAAACCAACGAGCGACTCCACAGCCAGGCAGCTCAACACGAGCAGGCACAGAAAAGCCTTGAGGAGCAGCTTGCTGAGTTGACGGCACTGAATCAGCAGCTCACGAAACGCTTGGACCAACGCGGCCAGATTGAGGACGACTTGCAACATCTTGGCAGCGAGCTGAAGGAGAAAAATTTTGCACTAAGCCGAGCCGATAAACACCTTCAACAACAGGTTGTTCAGCGGAAAAAACTTGAGCAGCGTTTTGAGAGCCTAAACGGCGAATTGGCTGCTGCTCGCGAAAAGTTGAAGAGCTTGACGACTGAACGAAAGGAGCTCAAGCGGAATCTCAAGGTACAGAGTTCCGACTTAAGCGAAACCAGCGAACGTATCGAGAGTCTCAGCGTCGCTCGCAGCCGGGCCGAAGAACAGTTGCAGCAATATGAAAGTCGTATTAAGCAACTTGAGCAGCAGGCCGCCGAACTGGCAGCAACAAATGACCGGCTCGGCAACCAGCTAAACGAACGTGAACAAGCCGGGCATGGCCTCGAAAAACAAACTACCGAACTGACAACCGCCAATGAAAGACTGAAAGAGACGATATCGCAGTACGAAAAGACCCAGGAAAGTCTGAAGCTCGAGAACTCTGAGCTGACGGCTGCAAATGGGCTGATCCAACAACAAATTACAGAGAGCGGAGAAACCGAGGAGATTCTCAAGCAGCAGATCGATCAACTGGCGAAGGATAATAAACAGCTTCTTAAAGAGCAGTTGAGACAGCGAGAGCAAATTGAAAAGAAGCTTGAGAAAAAGTCGACGGAATTGACCAGCTCCAATGAGCAGCTTCGTAGCCAACTTGACGAACGACGGCATACTGAAGAGCAACTGCAGCATCGCTGCAGTCAATTTGAGCAGCTTATCAAACAGCAAACCACTGACTTGGAGGCAGCAAACCAGCAGCTTGAAAACCAAAAGGTTCAGTACAAACACGCCGAGCAGCGCGCCGAGGAGATGGCCGCAGAGCTGACCGAGGCGAACAATCAGCTTGAGAGTCAAAGCGCACAGCGGGAGCAACTCGAGAATGAATTGCGACATCGTAGCGAGATTGCCCGGGCTGCGGAGCAGAAAAAGGCGGAAATAGAGGCGGCCAATACGCGTTTTCGACAGGAGCTCGATAAGCACCGCGGGATTGAGGTACAGCTGAAGCAACAAATTTCTGAATTGACACAGACCAAAGAGGAGCTTCACAGTAAAATCGGGGCTGGCAGACAGGTCCAGAATGAGTTTGAGCAGCAGGCTGTTCAATTGAATAAGGCCAACAGGCAGTTCGAGCAGCAGGCCGCCGAGCTTGCAGCAGCAAATGAGCGGCTCGTCAATCAACTGACCGAGCGTGAGCAGGCCGGGCATGAAATCGAACAGCAAACTACCGAATTGACAACAGCCAATAAAAAACTGAAAGAGACAATCTCGCAATATGAACAGGCTCAGGAAAGTCTCGAGAAACAGCTTGCTGAGTTGAAGGCCCTGAATCAGCAGCTCACGAAACGCTTAACTCAACGCGACCAGATTGAAGCCCGTCCAAAGCAACAAGCTGCCGAGTTGACATACGCCAACAGGGAGCTTCAGAGTGAGATCGCCGCCCACAAGCAGGCCCAGGAAAAACTCCGGCTGCAAGCAGACAAATTCAAAAAGGCATATGGGCAGCTTAAACAACAAATAAAGCGGCATGAGGAGCTCGAGCAACTCTCATTGCGTCAGACCCGGGAATTAGAACAGACCAAAGAACAACTTCAAAGTCAGGCGTCGGATAGTCGGCAGGCCGAACTAAACTTTAAACGGCAGATGGCCGAACTTAAAGCAACACATGAACAACTCCAACGGCAACTCGCTCAACACGAGCAAGAGGCCGACAATCTGAAAGAGCACACTGGTCAGCTCGAACAACAGAGGACCGAGATGAAAGAGTTGAACAGAAGCTTGCTGAAACAAGTGGATACCTACAAGCAAGCCGAAGAAAAGCTGACCAAGCAAGTGATGCAGCTTGAGGAGGCGAACAAACAGTTCCAGCGACAGTCGCGTGAGCACCAGGAGGTCGAGGAACGACTCGGACATCAAAATGCAAAACTTACAATAGAAAGCCAGGCCCTGCGAGATAGGATTACTGAGCTGACGGCTGCCAACGAGCATCTCCAAAGTTTCAGCGTCGCTCGCAGCCGGGCCGAAGAACAATTACGGCAGTATGAAAGTCGTATCAAGCAGCTTGAGCGCCAATCCACCGAGCTGTCAGCAGCAAATGAGCAGCTCGCACAGCAGAGAACCAAACTAAAGGAGTTGAACAGAGGCCTGCTGCTACAAGTGAATTGCTACAAGCAGGCCGAAGGTAAGCTGACCAAGCAGGTGATGCGGCTTGAGGAGGCGAACAAACAGTTCCAACGGCAGTCGCGTGAGCACCAGGAGGTTGAGGAGCGACTCGGACGGCAAAATGCACAACTTACAACAGAAAGCAGGTCCCTGCGAAATGGGATCGTTGGACTCGAACAAGCCAAAGAACAGATGCTACAGCAAATAAAGCAGCACAGGCAAATCGAAGAACAGCTGAAGCGAAAGGCCGTCGAATTGATGACATTACGAAACGAATTCCAAATCCCAATCGATAGGCACAGAAGAGATTCGTCCGACTTTAGCAGGAAATATCGAAAAGTTTTGGTCGCAGCCGCTGCCGTGATAATCCTGCTGATATCGCTGGGATTGTTCAAAATAACCTTGCTCGGCGACTCCAATAGAAGGGGAGGCTGGGGCAGAATGTTACCGCTTTCCTTATCCGGCACAAAGACTCGTTCGGCTGGGCTGGTGTACGGTATAATCTACAGTGATGAAAAACCTGCGGCCTTAGTCGGTCAACATCTCGTTCATGAAGGGGATGTTATCCGCAACGTAAAAATTGTCAAAATTCACGACGACAAAGTCGAATTCGAAAAAGGCGGCCAAACCTGGACCCAAAAGCTTTACGAAATTCCCAACGTCCGTTGGGAGACTGTTATCCCCGACCAAAATTCCCTCCATGAATGAGAATAAGGATTCGCCTAAGGCTGAAGAATTTTTAGCAGATAGTCTTGGGACATAACCACTTAAAATCGAAGATGTTGTGCAATAAAAAAGCCTTATTGTCTGCGATTAACAACAAGGTCTTTGAAATGGGCGGTACTGGACTTGAACCAGTGGCCTCCAGCGTGTCGAGCTGGCGCTCTATCCAACTGAGCTAACCGCCCTCTGATGCACTACTTATAATACGCTTAGAAAACGAAGAAATCAAGGATATTTATGCAGAGTTGTTTTTGCGAAAACAAGGTTTTTATAGGTGAGTGTAAGATTAGCTATTAAAGCAGGTTATGGCATGTTCATAACGGCAGGAGCGAAAGAGGTAATATGAAGTTCCGACCAGGCGGTCAAAATTTTCACATCAAATTTCGTCTAACAACCGCAGCGGCGGAGACGGTCTTCTGGATATCTCCGCTTGCAACTGTTATAGAGATTTGAACAGATTTGACGTAAGTGAGTGTGCCCTTTATGGCGATATTTTTTGTAAAAGTCATAGCAGTAACATTATCACAAAGTGTGTAAATATCGCTGGAAGTGTTATCAATTAGATAAAGTTTTTTATCCCCACTATTATATTGATAAGTTATATCATCTCCGTTGGCGGTAATTATCGAACATTGGTTATTAGCTGGATTCGGGTCAACGGCGGCGGATGTTCTAATCTGGCTTGTTATGCGAAATAATGCCTGCCTTGCGTTATTGATTGCCCGAAAGATATCTTCGTTTTCGCTGTAATTGATAACCGAGGCGTTGAAAGCTATGGCTACAGCTGTAAGGAGTATGGCCATTATCGCCAGAGAAAGCAGCAATTCGGCGAGACTAAAACCACGCATATATTTCGTATGTCGTATGTAGTGAGTTGTTTGTCGCATATTGTGTCGCTTTAACTTATCAGTATTGTGCTCTAATCCAACTGGTAGAACTGATTTCTCTTGAATTCAGAAAAACTTTTACGGTTACTCTAACGAAACTGCTGCTATGATGGCTCACAACCTGCTCGAAATTTGAAGCGCTTACGTTTTCAACAGTAATTCGTTGACTAAAGGCGGCAAAATCATTCAAGACAACACGGTCAGCCCTAATCGGCGGAGAAAAGTTCTCTCCATTAAAATCATCCAAATCGTCATAGGCAGATAGAGCTGCTTCTTCCGGCCCGAATGTGGCGACACCGCTTTGGGGGTCAATCACCGGCAGTAGGGCGGTGAGCTCCCTTATCTGCTCGATGAGAAACTCAGCAGTGGATAGGTCTGCTCCGGCACCATTGACTTTTGTGAATGAGCCGCTGGCAACAACCAGAGAAGCAACTGCAAGGCCAACCAAAATTGTTGCAAACAGGACCTCAATAAGTGTAAAAGCGTTCTGGTATCTCTTATTTTTCATACCGTGACCCAAAAGTAAACGGGCGACGAATTTATTTGTTCATAACAATACTGGACATTCTGAATATCGGCAGAATAATACTCATTGCGATAAAGCCGACCAGGAAGCCCATCATCACTATCATTGCGGGTTCTATCATCGATGTTACTGTTTTGATGACAGTTTTGAGCTCTCTTGCATAAAAATCTGAAACATCTTTTAGCACGTCGCTCAACGAACCTGAATCTTCACCACTTCTAATCATTTGCACCACATTGTGCGGCATCAAATCATAGCGGTTCAAACTTGATGCAATTTTTTTGCCCTGACGAACTTCTTCGTAAACACCAAGCCACATACCTTTATAGAGGATGTTTCCTGATATCTGTGCTGTTATTGAAATTGTGTTTAGGATGGGGACTCCCGCTTTTGTTAATACACCCATTGTGTGCAGAGACCTTGTTATGTAAAGACTTCTGCAGAGCGTTCTAATAAGAGGCAATGTCAATTTAGTTTTATCCCACCACAACCGGCCGGAACGAGTACTAATAAAGTACCAAAATCCCCATAAGCTGGCGCCAATAGCCGGGACGACCAACAACCAGTAATTCCGCAGAAATGCGCTGGTGGCCATCAGTATTATCGTCGGCTTAGGTAACAGATGCTCCTTTCCTGCAAATATGGCTGTAAACCTGGGCAAAACAAAACACAGCAGAAAAATAGTCACTGCCACCGCCATGGTTGCTATGATGATTGGATAAACCATTGCAGCTTTAACCTGTGAGCGAGTTTCAGCTTCGCCATCGAGATACTCTGCTAATTTTTGCATCATCTGGCTGAGAGAGCCGGAGACCTCCGCAGCAGCCACCATATTTATATAAAGATTGCTGAATACTTGTGGATGCTCAGAAAGCGCCTGCGAAAAACTGTTGCCTTCTTCGATGCGTATTTTCAAATCGGTGATAATAGTCTTAAATTTTCGATTGTCAGTTTGCGTGGCGATTGACTCAAGCGAATCCTGAATACTTATCCCAGCTCGGATCATAACCGCAAGCTGGTTTGTAAAGTTCAGGATATCTTTTCTTCCAGGACCAAACTCAATTTTGAATTTTTTTATCCTGCTCAGTATGTTTTTCTTTTGTTGGCGTGTCCGGGCGGCCAGCCATCCAGCTGACTGTTGTTGAACTTGTTGTTTTTGAGCTTTTTGTTGTCTTTCTGCAACTGCAGTTGCAGTATCAGAACTTTGTGATGATTCTTCAAACATATATATACCTTACTTTTCTACTATTAGTTCTTCGGGTGATTGTATAGATTCATACTCGCTGAGGGGAATAAGCAACTTATCCATCTTTCCGGGATTAGTCGAACGAGCAATCGCCTCTTCTCTGTCTATGTAACCCTTGAAATACATCTCAGCAATGCTGTTATCGAGGTTTAGCATACCTAATCTGCGGGAGGTCTCAATAATATTCGGGATTTCATAGATTCTATTTTCACGAATACAGTTTCTCACCGCTGAGGTACACAACAATATCTCCGTGCATGGGACCATACCCGGCTCATCTATTCGTCTAAATAGTGTCTGCGAGATAACGGCCTGGAGTGTGTTCGCAAGCATTGTCCGGACCTGATTCTGCTGACCGGAGGGGTAGATATCTATAATACGGTCGATAGTTTGAGGTGCATTAATGGTGTGCAGGGTACTGAAGACGAGGTGTCCTGTTTCAGCGGCGGTCATTGTGAAACTGGTAGTCTCCAGGTCTCTCATTTCGCCGACCATAATGATATCAGGGTCCTGTCGCAATACGTGCCTAAGACCTGATGCAAATTCCATGCAGTCAGAGCCAATTTCGCGTTGCTCTATCATACACTTTTTGTTATCTATCATGTATTCGATAGGGTCTTCCAATGTAATTATGCGTTTCCTGTATTTTGAATTTATCAATCCTATCATAGCAGCGAGTGTTGTACTCTTGCCGGAGCCGGTATGGCCGGTCACGAGAACCAGACCTCTCGGCAGGTCTGTGAGCTCCTTAGTTATTGGAGCCAAGTGCAAATCGTCTATCAAAGGAATCTGATTTGGAATCACTCTAAACGATATCGCTATTGATTCACGCTGATAATGGGCGTTAACGCGGAAGCGATGGCCGTCATCGATGCTTGTCGAGAAATCAAGGTCTCTTTTTTCCTTTAACTCTTTGAATCTGTCCGGCCCAACCATAGCAACGACTATTTCTTTTGCATCTTCACCACTGACAACAGGTAAGTCCATATCGATCAATTCTGTGTTCTTTCTCAGTATCGGGGGCATTCCAACATTGATATGCACGTCGCTTGCGTCTACCTCTATTGCTTTTTCCAGTATTTTTTTTATATCTGCCATGTTTCAATCTCTTTAAATTCGCATTTTTAGTTTTTTATCGGCATCCATGCGGTTTGCCTCGCTCCAAATGTCACTTGGATAGCGTTTCAAGCTGCTTTCGAGTTCGGCAACGGGACCAAAATATTCTCTGCAATTCGTATTGCGGTTTTCGTCCCGCACCATTTGATGCGAGGTCCTTCTTTCTGTTGAATACAAAGGTCAGTATCATTGTGATAACTTCAAAACTATTTCCCTGCTTTCCGGAGGTGCTGCCAAATTTTCTTCATTACTTTGGGGAATATGTTTAAGCTTAACGAAACAATCACCGATTTCGAGGACCTCAAAACCTTTTATTGGATCCCCTTTATAGAGGATTTTATCGTTAATCATGCAGCAATTGCTCTGTTCCGATTGCATAATACTCCAAAGCTGCATATCCTTGGTTTGCTGTTTTATTATCATTTCAGCATTAATATTGAAGTTCCTTCCTTCGGACTCAGCTTTTCCCCTTAAACTGGCCAGGAACAGTTCGAGCTCAAAGGGATTTTTCACGAGTTCGTTGACCTGCACCTGCATCACATTAGAAAACTCATAAAACTTCTTAACTATCTCGTCCATGCTACTAAACATTTCTGACTTAACACCGGTGAGTCGGGTGATAGCCATTTCAATTTGCGTCTCTTCCATGTTGATAATTTCTGCTGATGCTGATTGAGGTGAGCTCTTTTTTATCATAAACCAAAGGCACAACAGACCTATACCAAACAAAACGGCAAGCAACATCGTGCTTTTTCGAACATCTTTGCTTTTAGAAGCTACAGAAAGATATTCCTGGGTTTGGTTCTGATTTTGTATATCGTCGGTTTGGCCTGGATTGACAGATTTGGCCGGTTGCTGCACCGAATCTTCAATTTCCTGCTCGCGTAAAAAAGACAACATAGCTAAGCTCCATTAAATCTTGTGATAAGTAATTGGTAATTACTTAGCCAATCACTATTAACTGGGTTTATTCTGGAAAAATATACTCACTATAAAATCAGCTGCTATTTGACCCTCGTTATGCTCTTGCTTTCGTAGCTGAAGCTCTCGGATTTTCATTATTCGAGGAAGTTTTTCAAGCTCCAGTAGGAATGAATAGAAGGAAGTAAAGTTTCCCTCTAGCTGCATTTTTAACGATTGTTCTATATATCCGCTGTTATCTTCTTTTTTGAGTGTACGAATTGTTTTGGGCTTCAGGCCTTGTTCCTGGGCGATTACAGTTACCTGCTCGAGCACTTTGTGTATTTCACTGGTGGGCGGTAGTTTGCTTTCGAAAAATTTGATTGCCTCCTGTAATTGCTCAAGCTGCTTTGTGAGACTTTCCGCTGCCGCAGTTGTTTTTTCAAATTCGTCTAATTTGTCCAGTTTTACCTGGACGCGCGCTTTTGCTTCAAGCAAATGTTTATTTGCCGGTTTAATCATATATTGATAACCGACTACAGCTACCCCTAAGAGCAAGACGAAAAACACCGCTTTTCTAAAACCACTTGTCATAATTTATCCTCGTATTTTTTATTTTATACAACCATTCACGCACAACGATTTATTTAATTGACGCTAAAAATTCCATACCGTAGTCTCGGCTTTAGTCCTGATTTGTTCAACGTCCCCCTTGGTAAGATGGACGTCTTTTTTTATCATTGCATTTAGCTTAAATTGTCTAAACGTTGTGTCTTCGATTTTGTGTTCTTTTGATTCCACCAGCGCAACGTTGTTAATTAAAGTCGAATTGCTTAGCTGCTCAATATAGGCTGCAACCTGAAGGTCACTTGGTGCTATGCCTTCAATATCTATACGTGTCTCTAACAGTTTCTCTTGTGAGCTTTGCGGCTGGGTTGCTGCTTTTCTGGCTTGTGCTGCCTGGTATTTATTCGTTGCAAATCTGCCGGTTCGCTTTGGTTCGGTCTGGACCATGTTCAGTTTTAACAGCGAGACACCCGACGGCAGGTTATTCGTCAAAGTCGCCAATAAAACACTTCTCGGCACCGGTTCAAGCAGTTCTGCGGTAGTTAGAGCCGTCTTCATCATTTCCTTTCGTTTTGCCTGGAGCTGTTCAAACTGCTTTATGGCCTGCTGTATCTGAGACATTTTTTTATTTACAAGATTTTCCTTGGCACTGCAGGCACGCTGGCGCATCTTGATAGTCATAAACGAACCACCAAGTGCTGCCATTACTAATGCAAGCAATGCGAGATACATCAGATTTGTTCTTCGTGATTCGTTGCTTTGAACATAATCATCAGGAACAAAATTTATATTAAGCATTTTTTTCTTGCCTCCTTTTGTCGGTTCTCAAACGCTCTCTATTTTGTTCAGGGCTCAATCATTACGATAAACTAAGGCCAAAGGCGGTAGCCCAATTAACCTGTTTTTTCTGCAGAGAAGTCTCTGTATGAGCCGGAGCCCTTCTATCTATCCCCAGGCGACGGGGGTCTGTTATTTCCACCGCTGCCAAACAATCTCCTATCTGCGCCGGCATTTCCAACTGTCTTGCTATTATCGTGCACGTATCTTTGTCAACTGCCTGGCTCGAAAGGAAAACCAAACGTTCTATTCGGGCATTTCGGTGCATTGAGCTAAATTGCCTTTTGCAGGAAGTCAGCTCCATCGCCAGTCTTGTCATCATTTTCTCATCATCGAGCTGTTTTGTTCCTATTGATATCGAACGAGCAAAAAGTAGATTCTTATGTCGACAAATGACAACATTTGTGCTGTTTGCCTCTATACAGATGAGCATCACAATAACTTCGATATCGTTTTTTCGCCTGCCAAAAAACCTGACATAGGTGTTTGTCAATGCCACCGGCCAGATACCGATGGACTTAATTCTCAGGTCGGCGTTTTCATATATCGCCAAGTGCCTATCAATAATCTTGCGCTCGGTTGCCATAACAAGAACATTATTATCCTCGGTTGGAATATACTTTATCATTGTGTTTTCTTTGACGGGTTCGAAGGGCAGTTTCTGTTTTACCTTAGAAAAGATAGTATCGGTCAGTTTGTCACCTGGCCCCCAAACACTTTTTTTTGTATTTTGCAAGCTGTTATTTATCCCTGACATTCTTATATGGTCAATAAATACCTCGCCGGCAGGTATCGCGGCTATAATGTCTCTGCCGTGAAAGTTGCCGGTTGCTATCAATCGACGTATAGCTTCAATGGCCCATTTTTGCCAATCAACGCTGCCGGGGTTGATGTACTCAGGCCGAGTTTCAATGCCGCCGTCAATTAAGCTTATTCCATTTCCGTTATTTCCAAGCTGGACCATATTCAGATTGTCATCTGATATATCTACACCAATCGAATATGTGTGGTTTTTCGTAAGCCCGAACATATTAATCTCATCCACAAAAGCGCATTGTTACCAGGTTTGATGTTTCGACCCCCGTGCTTTCTTGCTTGCCTCTGCGACTCTCGTCGCAAGACGAGGCAGCAGG
>CAYTTK010000087.1:0-11140 GCA_964440735.1 uncultured Pirellulales bacterium | reverse complement strand
ACAGCAAGGGTTATCCGCTACTGGCGGAGTGGTGATTTTAAGTATTCCAGTCTTCATGCCGGCTGGATGCCACCACATCCAGCGCTTTATCTAAAGCGTAGGATTTATCAAAGGGCAAGGCTTGGAGATGGTGATTATTTCGATACATCTTTTAAGATTGCAGCTGATTATGATTTTATGATGCGGATTTTGGGAAGGCTCAGGGTTGATGTTGCCTATTTGCCTCGGGTGCTTGTAAAGATGAGGGTTGGGGGCAAGAGTAATAAAAGCATATCCAATATAATAAAAAAATCACGTGAGGACCTTGCCATAATGCGAAAAAATGGTGTAGGTGGTTTCGTGACGCTCATCTTCAAAAATCTTCGCAAACTTCCTCAGTTTATTATGAGGAGGTAGCTGGTCAGGCTGATAGTTATTCGGCAAAGTTTTCGTTAGATAAGGACTACGAGGTCAACGGTGTCGCCGGAGCAGTTCTCTTATTCTTTTGTAGTATCTTATCGCCGCACAAAAAGCTTGAAATTATTCTTACAAATAATTGATAGGCAAGAGGCATTCTTATTGTTCAATAAAAATTTTGATGAATTTTATTTTTTCTGCCTGTTAGATAAGCAATTGACACGGCCTTTTCCTTCGACTTCGCTCAGTCCTATGGATTCCTAACGGAGGACAGGCAGGCCTCGTAATAACAAGATTTCTACAAAGCATATTTAAAAATATCTTACATGTGCCAGCAGCTGCGCATAGGTCTGGAAAGCATCCGATTTGCCATTTCATCGTTGATGAATTGTTCTCGTTCAGGGTCCCATTTTAACTTTCTACCAAGCTGCATGGCAATTGCCCCAAGCAGACACACCGAGCAGGACCGATGCCCTACTTCAACTGGGGCGATTGTTTCCGCACGCGACCTGATACTCTCAAAGAAATTTGCTTTATGGTTATTACTTTTGTATAGATGGATTTCATCGGGTTTTATTGTCGAGTCCAGCAGCGACTTTGGTTCCGCATCGATATATCCTCGCTTGACATATATCCAGCCCTCTGTTCCCTCGAATAGAACTCCTTGTTTATTTTTCTTGTTGTCCGAGCAGATGACCTTGACACCGTTTGCATAGGTGTAGTCAATACGGAACTCTCCATGAGCATCCCATAGACCCTCTTTTGGAAACTCGGCCTGTGCTTCGATTTCCACAGGACCGGTGTATTCTGTCCCCATCCCCCAATGGGCAATGTCAAGATGGTGACTGCCCCAGCCGGTAATCATCCCAGAGCTGTAATCTGAGATGCACAGCCATCCCGGGCGCCCATAGTCATTTTGTGGGTGAACACGCTTCTCGGTATAGCTTGCCCATGGTGCAGGCCCAAGCCACATATCATAATCGAGCCCTTCAGGAACAGGCATAAGGGGTTCTGGCCTCGTGCTGTGATCGATGGGCAGGCCTACCTTTACTGTGTGCAGATTGCCAATCCGCCCGTTGCGAACCAGTTCACACGCACGGTGAAATCTGGAGTCGCTGCGCTGCTGGCTGCCCACTTGAAGGATACAACCATATCGACGAACGGTGTCACTTAATACACGCCCTTGCTGAATGGTTAATGTCAGCGGTTTTTGAAGAAAGATATCCTTACCCGCCTTTGCCGCAGCAAGTGCAGGCAGCGCATGCCAGTGGTCTGGTGTAACAATCAAAACTGCATCGATATCATCTCTGGAAATTAACTCTCTGAAATCTTTATATATAGCACAACCTTTATAACTTCCAATCCGGCCTTGTGTGCTATAATGTTTTTCTACAAGTTGCTTTGCGTTTTCCGCCCTTTTGGCGTCGACATCGCATACAGCTATAACCTGGACCTGCCTGAATCCCATTGCCTCTTTCATATCTTCAAGCCCCATTCGCCCAACGCCAATACAGCCCAACGTGATGCGGATACTCGGTGCGTCGGCTCCAAATACCGAAGTGGGCACAATTATTGGCCCGGCCAAAGCCCCCGTTGCGGCAACTGCAGAGCTTTTCAGAAACTGTCGCCTCGTTAATGTGTTCGTCTTTTGGATTCTCTTATTTTTCAATGCTCTTCGCTGCCTTTCCAGATAAACAGACAAGAATTTGGTAAGTTATCTTTATATGCGTGTTGGTTATCATATTAGATATGCTTCTGCCTTCGCAAGGAAAATTTGCTTGCATCAAAGAGGCGTTTGCTTTATCCTTAAATTATACCGATACCCAAGAAAAGTCATATTATTGATATATCACAGTTAGAATAAAAAAGGAGAAGATTTGAATGGGACAAGAACAATCCAGAAGGCAGTTCTTGCAGATAGCGACTGTTAGTGCAGCTTCGTTGATTGGCGCAAGTAACTGTGGAGGACAAGTGCCGCAGTTGCAGGAAAAAAACGCAAAAAGGAAGGAGCTTAAGCTCGGTCTGGCTTCGTATACCTTGAGGAAATTCAAATTGGATGAGGCGCTGGCAATGACCAAGCAAGTCGGATTGGAGTACATCGCCCTTAAGAGCGACCACCTGCCGTTGGACAGCGCGCCTGATACAATTAAGGATGTAGCTGAAAAAGTCAGGCAAGCCGGCTTTGTGCTTTATGGCGGTGGTGTAATTTATATGAAAAATGAAGCCCAGGTTAATCAGGCCTTCGATTATGCTAAAGCTGCAGGGATGAAAATTATTATCGGCGTGCCCGATCATGATTTGCTGCCGCTGGTTAACGAAAAGGTTCAGCAATACGATATAAAAGTAGCCGTTCACAATCACGGCCCGACAGACAAAAATTATCCTACACCCGAAGTCGCTTATGAAAAGATAAAAAGTTTAGATAGCCGTATTGGATTGTGCCACGACATTGGACATACTATGCGGGCGGCAATTGACCCATCGGTCCCGACTGAAAAGTTTGCAGACCAGCTGCTGGATGTACATATAAAGGATGTGACGGAGGCAACGAAGGACGGTAAACCCATAGAGGTTGGACGGGGTGTTATTGATATTCCCAAATTCCTGCGAACGTTGTTAAAGATTGACTATTCCGGTGTCGTGTCGTTTGAATACGAAAAAGACGCTAAAAACCCGCTGCCCGGCTTGGCTGAATCCGTAGGCTACGTCCGCGGCGTGCTGGCAGCTATTACGTAATCTTATAAAGAAGTTCGACTATGCCATATAATATTCGGATTGTCTCCACGTATCCTCCCAGAAAATGTGGGGTCGGAACATTTTCAAGGGACTTAGCAACAGCCTTTGAGCACTTTACAGGGGAAGTCGGCCATATAAGAGTTGCGGCGATTAATAACGATAGTGGTCCTTACGGTATTCCCGTGGACCTTATTATTGACCAGTATAATCCTCAGTCTTGGGCTGATGCTGTAACTAATATCTCAGTTCGTGCTAAAGAAAGTGCAAATCCAACTGTCGTGCTGTTACAGCATGAATACGGTCTCGATCCGGGCAAGAATGGCGAAAATGGAAGAGGAACTAATTTTGTTGATATGGCGAAGGCATTTATCAGCAGAGGCCTAACCACACTGGTTTATCTGCACACGGTTCTTAACGAGCCCGACGACCATCAGGTAAAAATCCTGCAGGACCTGGCCAGATATAGTGATGGGCTTATTGTAACAACGGAAAGTGCCATCAACATTCTCGAATCTGATATTTACGGAATCGAACATTCAAAGATTGAACACATCGACCACGGCATCAGAATGCAGCACCCCTCTCAATATGACCGATTAGCAATCAAACATGAATTCGGGTTGGAAAATCGTTTCCTTGCCACAACACTCGGACTTCTTTCACCGGATAAAGGAATCCAGTATAGCATTCGAGCATATGGCAGGTTTTTAGATGAATCCTGTACTCCGGAACAAAGAAAGAGATTAATTTATCTGATTGCAGGTGGATATCATCCTGAATTTGTAAAGACAGATGGTGGAGAGCCTTACCGGGAGTTTCAGGAAGAGATAAACAAGGCCCTCGGAGAATCCAGATTAAACTTCTGCAGAGTAAAAGAACTTGGTACTATCAATTTTGACAGCTATGATATAGTTTTTCTTGATACCTTTTTGGATGAAAACACCCTTATGAAACTTTATGGAGCTTCAAATGCGATACTCTTGCCTTATCTTAATATGCAGCAGATATCAAGCGGCATACTGGCCGACGCACTCGGCTCAGGCAGAGTTGCGGTAGCAACTAAATTTAGATACGCTGTGGAACTGATTCATTCAAACAAGCGATGTCCCAAGGGCCTTATAATAGGCAGGCACGCCAGAGGTATCCTGGTTGACCCGGGCGAACCTTCAGTCGAACAAATAGCAGAAGCTCTCGATTATCTGGTTTTTAACCAGAAGAAACGCCTGATGATGGAAAAGCAGGCCCATCAAAGGGGGTATCAGATGAGATGGGATAATAGTGCCTGGGCGCTGTTGCAATACATTGACTTTGTCGGAGAGGAAAAAGAGATAGTTACCGGCAGAGGAGTAAAGTTTACAAGAGAAAAACCGTCAATTTTGCAGAGAGAAAAAAGCAGGCCTGTTTCTAATAATTTGGCTGCCAGTGACATGCCTAAAAGTAGATAAGCAAGATTTTCCTAGTACAAAGTATATTATCTTATCTTGATTGGTCTTTGCTCTTTTGCGCTTTTGTATATCGCCAGAATTACTTCTACTGCTTTACGGGCTTCGTTGCCGCTTATCCAGAAATCCTCACCTCTTTCCAGTGCATCAAGAAAGGCCTTGAAGTTCCGTGTATGATTTTCATGTGTGATGGCAGCCGGGTCAGACACGCCGCCTCCACCTTTAATTTGACCGAATTTCTTGCGGATTTCCTCATCTTGTGGTCTATCGTCTGCAAACTGCCAGAGCGTAATACTATTTTCCACGTTTATGACAGTGCCCTTGGTGCCGGTAATTTCGAACCGCCTAAACTGGCCTGGGTATGATGCGGTAGTGCCATAAATAATTCCGAGAGCCCCGTTGGTATAGCGTAAAATGGCAACAGCTGTATCTTCCGTTTCTATCTTGTGTCCGAGAGAAGCCGTATAGGCCTGTACCGATTCAATTGGCGGCATCAGGTCACACAGCATATCAACCATATGGATGGACTGATTTATTAACGCACCTCCTCCATCCAGCTTCCAGGTGCCATGCCATGAGTCTTTATAGTACTCATCGGTGCGCCACCACGGAACATAAATTCCGGCGTAGGTGATTGCACCGAAGCGTCCGGAATTTATCGCTTCTCTAAGCGGTGCCATCATATCATTAAATCTATACGGAAATATTCCGCCCAGGCGAGTCCCGCTCTTTTCGTGGGCCTCTATCATAGCGTCAATCCGCTCCAGAGTAATATCCAGCGGTTTTTCGCATATTACGTGTTTGCCTACCTCAGCTGCGGCAATGGTTGGCTCCATATGAAATCCGCTTGGTGTGGCAATGGTGACAATATCTATTTCATCACTTGTGAGCATCTCTTCGTAGCTTCCGAAAGTACCGACGCCAAATTTATTAGCCAGCTTTTTAGCTCTGTCTTGAATTTTGTCAGTACAACCAATCAGCTTTGCATTGGGAATATCAGCTATAGCTCTTGCGTGAAAGTCAGCGATTAAACCGGCGCCGATTATCCCAAAATTCCAGGTCTTCATATATCTTCCTTTCCGTGTAGAGTTAGTTACACTTCAAGCCGACCTCAGCCGAAAGTTTCCTTACTGCAGCGATCGCTTTTGAAAAAAGCTCAGGCCCCGTATCGCCCCCAAACTGGCCGCCGGTTTTCAGGTGTGGCTCCATTGTAAGACAGCCGTCATAATCAATTGCCGCAAGCTCGGCAAGAAGCTCCTTTATCTGGCCGTCACCTTCGCCAGGTATGCTGCCGATGTCTGTTGAGCCGAGCTTCCAGTCCTTGATATGCACGTGGACAACGTATGGTTTCATCAAAGGCCAACAGCTTTTAACATTATCCGTTATCTTTTCTCCCCACACGAAGTTAGCCGGGTCATAGACAAGCCGCAGCTTTGGAGAATTGACGGCTTCAACCATTTCGATGCAGTGCTCAGCTGTATGACCATAAATATTGGCTTCATTTTCATGAACCATTGTAACGTCAGTACCATTCAGGATTTTTACCTTAGCGGCCATCCGCTCTATAACCTCATCGCGAAAGTCATCAATATTCTTCCCTTCGGGGGCGTAGTAACTGAACATTCTTATATAAGGCGTTTCAAAAAACTGGGCCAGATCAACCGCGTGTCTGAATTTGTCTAAATGCGGCTGGAATGGCTCATCAAGTTTTACCTTGCCTATGGGAGAACCAATTGCACTTACTTTCAGACCGTAGTCTTGTATCATTTTTTTTGCAACATTTAGTTCGTCTTTGGAAAGGTTCATTATGTTTTTCTTGTTGATAAAGCGCGGCTCAATGTAACCTACTTTTTCTCTCGCCAGGTACTTAATCTGCCCTAAAAAATCATTCGTTACTTCATCCGCAAATGCGCTCAGTTTTGCCATTTTCTATTACTCCTTGAAAAAGTAATAATGTTCTTACCGTGTTTTATAGCTTACCTTCTATTATTGTCAACTCAAACCTTATCATATCCCCCCATCTAAACGATTTTATGGTCATATTTTGCCCTGAATTCTTTTTGAAATAAAGCCTTGCGAAATTACACAATTTTGGTTAGAATCGCTAACTCTTTTGGTATGAGAATTTATAACCTTAGAAAGGCTATCTTTTCAGCTGTTTTGGTGGCGTAAGGTTTATAATCTCAATGAGTTTGCTGGGAGGCAGCATTTTTATACAAAATAAATTCGTCAATAGATTAAAAACAATAAAATTATTCGGGCAGATTTCTTATCGAAAGGAGTAGGTATGAAACTCAATCGAAAATTGAATATGGGGATGGTCGGTGGTGGCCCTGGAGCGTTTATCGGTGAGGTGCACCGCAAGGCATCTCGTATGGATGGCGGCATTGAGCTGGTTGCAGGGGCCTTCGATATCAATCCACGCAAATCCAAGCAGATGGGACGGCAGTTGCTGCTCAATCCCAGACGTATATATCGTAACTACGAGGAAATGATTGAGCGGGAGCTTAAGTTGCCGGGGGGGGAAAGAATCGATTTCGTCTCAATTACTACCCCGAATAACTGGCATTTTCCTATAGCGCGGGATTTTCTCAATGCCGGATTCCATGTGATGTGCGAAAAACCGATGACATTCAATGTTAAAGAGGCAAGACAACTGCAACAGATTGTCAAGAAGTCTCGTAAGGTGTTTGGACTGATGCACAATTACACCGGCTACCCAATGGTCAAGCTGGCTCGGGATTTGGTCCGCAGCGGCGAGCTGGGCAAGATTCGCAAGATTATAGTGCAATATCCACAGGGTTGGCTGGCCACGCCGCTGGAAAGAACTGGTAGTATGCAGGCGGCTTGGCGAACCGACCCGAAGCAGAGCGGCGGTGCCGGCTGTATGGGTGACATCGGCACACACGCTGAGAATCTCTCTGAATATATCACAGGGCTGAAAATTACCCATCTTTGTGCGGACCTGACGACTTTTGTCAAGGGCAGACAACTTGACGATGATGGTAACTGTCTGCTGCGTTTTAACAACGGTGCAAGGGGAATCCTTCACGCCAGCCAGATATCAATCGGCGAAGAGAACAACCTGGCTATCTGGATTTACGGTGAAGAGAAATCTCTTGAGTGGCACCAGGAGCATCCCAATTACCTTTATGTTAAACAAAAGGATGGGCCGGTGGAGGCTTGGCGCCGGGGCAATAACTACATAGGAGCCAAAAGTCCCGCAGCAGCACGTGCTACACGCCTGCCGTTTGGCCATCCTGAAGCATTCTTCGAGGCCTTTGCCAACATTTACTGCAACTTCGCCGATACCTTGCGTGCAAGATTAGAAAGGACAAAACCTGACCCACTGATGCTGGACTTTCCTGATGCTAAAGATGGTCTTCGGGGCATGCTTTTCATAGATACTGTCTTGGCCAGCACCAAAAGCAAGCAGAAGTGGACCAGGTTCAAAAAGTAAAGTTTGAAGCGCCAAAGTACAAGACCAGAAAAGGAATTATTTATGAACGAAAAACTAAGCAGAAAAACAGGTGAATTTTCACGAAGAGACTTTATCAGAACATCAGCGGTAACCGGCGTTGCTGCAATCTTAGCCGGTAAAAGTGTCGTCTTTGCCAAATCTGCCAAAAGGAAATTTCGTGTTGCGCTAATCGGCTGTGGTAACCGCGGTCAGGAAGCACTGCAGAACTGCATTGATGCCTGCAAATTTCTCGAACAGGAGATTGAGGTCATTAGTTTAGCCGATTGGTTCAAGACTAAAATCGACAAAGTTGCTGAAAAGTATAGTGTGCCGGAATCAAAATGCTTTGTCGGCGCCGATGCTTACAAAAAACTTCTTGAAACAGATGCAGATATCGTTTTGATGGCGACACCGCCGATTTTCAGACCTGTGCATTTTGAGGCTGCCATCAATGCGGGCAAGCACGTCTTTATAGAAAAGCCCATCGCTGTGGACCCGCCGGGTGCCCGTAGAGTCATTGAGACCGGCGAACTGGCCAAGAAAAAAGGCCTGGCGGTTCTTGCTGGTACGCAACGCCGTCATCAGACAAAGTACCGTCGTAATCAATACGCTGTTGAACGCGGTGCAATAGGTGATATTAAAGGTGGTTGTGTATGGTGGGTTGGCGGCCGGCTCTGGTATAAGACAAGAAACGAAGGTGAAACCGACGCAGACTATATGATACGTAACTGGCTAAATTTCGTCGAAATGTCAGGAGACCATATTGTTGAGCAGCATCTTCATAATCTTGATGTTGCCAATTGGTTCATCGGTCAGCACCCAATCAGAGCCCTCGGTTTCGGCGGACGCGCACACCGCAAGACCGGAAACCAGTACGACTTCTTCAGTGTGCAATATGATTATACCAACGAGCTTTATATCCATAGCATGTGTCGCCAGGTTAAAGGCTGCTATGTCAGGGTCAGCGAGCACTTCATAGGAACGAAGGGTTCTGTCTGGGGCGGTGGTGCATTGAAGGCAAAGAAGAAAGTCAAAAAGATTCCTGAATTCCCCGAGCACGAAGGGCCTTATGTGCAGGAGCACATCGATATGCTCAACAGTATTCTTAAGGATAAACCCATCAATGAAACCCGCAATGTAGCTGAATCGACGCTCGCCGCAATTATGGGCCGAATCTCTGCTTACACAGGTAATATGGTCAGGTGGTCAGACGTAGCTGAAAATCAGGATTCACCGTTGTATAATTTGACTTTGACACCGACGGCGGAAGATTTTGAAAAAGGTGAGGTTAAAGCCCCGCCGGATGATATCATTCCACTGCCCGGAAAGGGTTAATGAAAATTGCTTTGTTGATGCGGTTGGTAACTGTCTCAGACAGAAAAAATGATAGAGATGCATGACCCCATTTTGCAGTTGGCAGCAAAATGGGGTTGCTGATTATTTAAGCTCAGTTATTTCTGTAAATCGCACTAAGGCACCTTCGGTTTCCTTATGTGGTTCGATTGTTCCGACCAAGCCCACCTTAACGCCTACAAATTTGCTTAAATCCATTTCCGCAGTTGAACCGCACGGTAAAGCATAACAAATGGTTTTGCCAGAATCGTCGATTATCCGGTAGTGCCCGGGGCCGTAAGTCTCAAAAGTTTGAAACTTCCCTAAGGCTGCAAATCTGCCTAAGTCCTGATATTCATCAAGTCTTGTGGCACGTGCCTTTTCTATTCGTTCTTTAGTCTGCTTCAATTGGGCATTTTGGAGCTGAACTTCTTTGACTACTGCCAAAGCCAATTCGAAACACTCTATCTGCTTAATCGTGAATTCCGCATAACGAGCGGCTTTACCTGCCTCTTTGTTGTTGGCAATATCAGTAAGTGCTTTCTTCGTATTTGTATAATTCTGCTGGTCGATAGGTTTGGCTCGTTCTGCCTGTAATTGTTTTTCCAGAGCGTAATATTCTTTGAGCTTTTCGGCCTCGACCGTAAGATTTGTGGCGGCAACCGTGGTAGTGTCATTCGGTTCGACCTTCGGCTTGGTAGTTATCACGACCTCACTGACAGAACCCAGTGATTTTGTATATTGAGTACTTACCCAAAGGTAAGCGCCGGACGGAGGAGTAATTTTATAATAATTATCTTTTTCCTCGCCCAGCAGCTCGACTTTCTCGCCTCGGTTGAGTTTTAGCTGCAGGGTCGTGGAATATAATGGTTTTACAGTATCCGAGCCGGCATATACATGAACGCTGTCGCCGGTAACTATCCCAACGGCTGAATTATTCGGGTCGATACTGACATACTGCGTTGATATCCATGAGAAACTGCTGGTCGGCGGGACTATGCAAGACCAGCTAAATTGAGTGCTCACCACTTTTACTCTGTCACCTTTGTTGAGCCTACCGCAGTCGTAATAATTCGTGCCTGGACCGGAGCGAATATAGACGTTATCGCCGGTTATCTCGGCGACGTAAGGAAAAGATGGAATATCCGCTGCGTTGACGTCACCGGCAGAAGTTGGTTTTTCGGGAGGGTTAGTAGCCTCCTGGGCAAAACTAATAGTGGTTAAAACGACGAGAATAACGCTCTCAGAGGAGTTAGAATCCGAGTTAAAAAAGATAAGGAGAGTCCAGAGACGTCTCCGTGAACGCGCCTAGACGGCGTAGCGGCCTTACTAGTAGACAACTACCTTACCAGGAAGACAGTGGAACAGCAATTACACATCTTCCACCAAGAAATAGAGTCAACCGTCAAGAAGAGTGCGGAGGAAGGCGTCATAGAAGCCATGAGCATGTTATTAGCAGGCATAATAGTCCTTGTGAGAAAACGCGGGAAATATGTCGGAGTTAGCTGAAGCCGCAAAGTAGCTATCGGTTACTCTTGCGTAAAGTTTAATTCAACAATCTTACAAATATTTCTGTGTAGTGATATGGAAGACTTTGTGTACATGGAATGGGTTCCTGCAGGCAGGTTAATGAAAGTTCTCGTTGGTTTTGTCTTGTGTATGTGTTTGATAACCATCGTTGTTGGTATTCGATCTCCGTTTTTTGTTGTTTTCGGAGCGTCTGTTAACGCATTTTTGTTATTTTTGTTTTGGAATTATCGGGGTATACAGGTTA
>CAYTTK010000086.1:0-11482 GCA_964440735.1 uncultured Pirellulales bacterium | reverse complement strand
CAATCGCGGTGAAGGAAAAAGAAGTAATTGCCGTCGAGGCGATAGAAGGCACGGCGGCGATGATTGAGCGAGCGGGCCGGATTTGTAAATCGGGGGGCTGGACGCTAATCAAGGCCTCCAGACCGAATCAGGATATGCGATTTGATGTGCCGTGCGTAGGAACCGATACCATTAAAAGCTTGGCTCAAAACGGGGGCAAATGCCTTGTTGTTGAAGCAGGTAAAACGATAATTATAGACAAACCAGAAACAATACAACTTGCCAATCAATTGGGCATTATAATTCTTGGTCGTTGATATATCATATTTGTCTGTGACTCTTATGCTAAATTGAAACCGTATGGCTGAGTTTCCATTTCAACTTTTAATTAAGCACACTTCTTCGAAAAATGAAGAAGAATCTTTAACATGCACCGCTCTTTTACGAATTATTCCCGGCAGGCGTGCAGTTTATGATGCCTTGTGGAATGATAGAAGAGTGATTGTAAAAGTATTCTCCCATCGGATTAGCGCAAGACGCCATCTTAAAAGAGAACGTGCTGGATTGAATAAATTAGCGATGCGGGGGTTGAGTTCGCCTCAGTCTTTATTTTACGGAAAGACAAAAGATGGCCAATGGGCTTTGATAGAGGAAAAAATAGCTGACTCAACAACGGCCTTGAACGTGTTTCAACAAACAAAGGACCCGACCAAGAAGTTAGAGCTGTTGATTGCGGTTTGTAAAGAACTGGCAGAACAACATAGAAAAGGAGTTTTGCAAAAAGATTTGCATCTGGGAAATTTTCTGCTGGCTGATGACAAGGTCTTTTTGCTCGACGCCGGTCAGATGCGATTCTTGCGTAGTGAGGTTGGTAAAAAAACTGGTATTTCCCAACTGTCAATTTTAGCAAGCTATCTGACCGACAGCGACACAGAATCTATTGAGAAATTGTGTCAGGAGTATTTTAACTGTCGTGGTTGGCATCTTGATAAGTCAGACCGAACTATAATTCAAGAACAGAAAACCGCACATCGAAAAAAAGGTATTAATAAAGGATTAAAAAAGTGTCTGCGCACAGGCAAGAGAAACCTGCTAATTAAGTCAGGAAGATACCTTGCTGTGTTTGACAAAGGTTTTTGTCTGGGGGCCGAACCGCTCGATTTCATAGAAAAAGCAGATGCCCTGATGGATAAAGGAGAGATTCTCAAAAAAGGCGGAACCTCTTATGTGTCACGCCTGATGTGGAATGGCAAGGATGTAGTGGTTAAACGGTATAATCATAAGGGGCTTATTCACTCGCTGCGTCATACCATCAAGAAGTCCCGTGCCCGTCATGGCTGGCTGCACGCTCATCGGCTCAGAATGCTGCAAATACCTACGCCGAAACCGTTGGCTTATATCGAGCAGCGAAAGGCAGGGCTTATCTGGCAATCATATCTGGTAACTAAATACGTTGAGGGGCAGAAGCTCTATGACTTTCTGCGGGATAATAATATCACTAAAGAGGAGCACTTAAAGGTAACTCAGCAGGTTATGGAGTTACTTGCCAAATTAGGCAGACATAGAATTACTCATGGTGATTTGAAACACACAAATATTCTGGTTGCTGATAAAGGACCTGTGATAACAGACCTTGACGGAATGAAAGTTCACAGATGGGATTGGATGTGCAAAGCCAACCGAGCAAAAGACATAGTACGCTTTACAAACAGATAACTAAAAAGTTAACAATTAAGATGTAGCACTTCGCAGGCATTCTGTAATCAATTCGGTTAGTTGTTTTCCAATTACGCTGACGTCAAACTTTGCCGCATGGGCTCTGCCCTCTTGTCCCATTTTTTTTCGTAATTGGGAGTCCTCAATCAGTCGGGAAATTTTATCAACCCACTCCTGAGTATTTTCAGCGAAAAAACCGGTGACGCCATCGCGAACATAATCAGCGTTTGTCCCTATTGGTGAGGCAACAACAGGCAAACCAGCAGCAGCATATTCAAGAACCTTGAAACTACATTTACCTCTGGCAAACCGATTATCGGGCAGCGGTGCAAGTCCAATATCACTTTCGGCTAAATCGGTGCCTCGTGTCCGCTCAGACCAGAGATATTTTTCGATCTGTATATTTTGAAGGTCAAAGAAATCGTCGCATATTATTCGCAGAATAACATTGTCAAAGCGAGAGCCGATTTCTTCAAGAGCCGGTTTGATTTCCTCAAGGTAGTGTAGCGTACTTTGGCTACCTATCCACACAAGACGCACTATATTATCATCTTTGTCGGGACAATCAACTGTATAGTCACTAACTTTGAGACCGATAGGCAAAATTTTAACATTAGAATTGAATTTTTTTGCGTGTTTGGCCAAGTAGGAACCGGCAGTTATGACCATATCAGCCAATTTAACACTTCTACGAAATGGTACAAAGTGAGATCTGCTATCACGCTCAGGATTTTTATCGCTGTACATTATCGCATCGTCGAAATTATAGATGATTTTTTTACTATATTTACGCAGCCAAAAAGCATCAATTGGATTAAGACCTTTTTTGTGGAGGAAAACACCGTCAAACTCCGATGCTCGTTTAAATAGCTTCCAACGAGCTAAAGAGCTGGACGGTAACTGCGCAACTTCACAGCCAATACCATTCCTCTGCAAGATGCTGATATAAACCCCTATTCGCTGCCTGAAGCTCGCTCGTTTTGTGTTATTACTCAATACGAGAAGATTCATTTCGTGGTCTTGTAGGTCTCAAAATCTTAAGAAAACAAGCTATAAAATTCCTGACCAGGGGGCATTATAATTTCCCATTTTTATCAGGTCGAGCATATACTGGGCTATTTTTTCGCAGTTGAAATCGGTATGTGCCTTTTGCATTCCTGTTTTTGCGATTTTTTCACGCCCCTGGTTGTGCTTTAGATACCAGTCTGCGAGCTCGAAAAATTCATCGGAGGAATCAAAATACTTTAGGTGGACACTATCTTCGAAAAGAAGGTCAGAATCAGGCACCTTCTTAGCTAACACAAATGTGCCGCAAGAAACGTAATTTATAAGCCGGTCTGAGTGGTAAAGCCGAACATCGTTAGTCGTATTTATGCTTAAACCAATCTTTGCCCCGCTTATAGCATGAAACAGGTCAATACCATCTACTTCAGGATTACCAAAGCAGCCATAAAGCCGTGCGTTTGACATATTAGAGAGTTTATAAATCAGATTATACCTTTCATTATTTCGTTCAAGCCGGGTATGTTCGGCTCTACCTGTGAAAAGAATGTCTGTTTTCCATTTCTCTTGCGCTTCATATTTGTGTTGAATATCAGGGTCGCAGGCGTTAGGGATAAATGCACAGCGCGGAACTCCAGCATCCTTGTAGGTTTTAAGGAATCTGCCAGCACTGGTAGTAATAACAACATCCATTTTTTTTGCAATTGCAAGCCGGGCAGGATTTTTTCCCGGAAATGGGTCTTCATCTCTTCCAATAAAGATGGCATCGGGGGCAACATCACGGGCATCCCGGACAGTTTCGGGGGTAATATATTTCATACCAAGGAAAAAGACTATATCAGGGTGGTAAAATTCAATTTGTTTGGCGAGAATATTGTCAGCCCTTTTTCTGACGAAACGTGGCATAAAGCGGCGGAAATGCTTGCCGGAGAAAGGGTTAAACTGTGTCAGTATATTTCTGTAGCTGAATCGCTGTACATCATGTCCCAGTCTGATTAAGCCCTTTACCCACATTCTTGGTTGGGCACGGATAGATTTGACCGCCTCGTCTTTGAAATCCGCTATTATGAATATCCGCTTTTTTTGTCGCATTGCTGTTCGTTACTCCAAATCTTTCTCATCCTATGTTATGATTACATATAGAAACAGGCTTTTGAAATTTTCCAATTGTTTTGTGCCTGACCATATCTTTAAATCCCTTTTTATCGAAGGTTCCATTTTTATTAACGATAATCCAGTTCCTCAATGGCTTATGCCAAAATGGCAAATAAATTATTACTCCTTTTGAAAATAAAGCTGTGCTATAGCTAAACGAACTTTTCGCCATAACAAGCACATCCGCAGATACCATATGATGGAAAGCTCTGAAAGGGCACTCCTTAAGGTGGAAAATAACTCCTTCCTGATGAATGTCTAAAAATTCCTCTTTATTACCTTGAGAAAAAATATGGAAAACTGGCTTCCCTCTCGAATCACTTAACGCAGAAGAGAGTTCTTTAATTATATTGAGCACAAAACTGTTACTCGTATATCTTTTAGTATGTTCTTTGGTTACATCCCCCCTCCTTATTTGTATCGCAATATTTATTTTCGAGTGGTCAAAATATAAGTCAGGTTTATCCGTTGATTCTGTATATTTTTGTTGGAACTTCGGCAGTAATTTTAAATAAAGACTTGGGTTTCTGTCCGCGAATTTGTGGCAGTCCGTGATAACATACAATGTATTTTTTACTTTCTTAACTTCCCTTGGATGGCGGACTTTTAAAATATTTAATTTGTCCAACTTTATCTTATCGACAGCAAACTCATTGTATCCTAAATTTGTAAACGATTCCCACTTGGCTTCATAAGACTCGTCATCTTCAATGTTATGTCCATTTTTCCCGTAATAAAAGGGGTATAAGATTTTTTTAAAAGGTGTATGCACATATTTAATTCCCAGTTCATGAGCAAATAACATCGTGGATAATACCGCTTGTATTTGTGCTCCAGCTCCATCAGTTTTCCCTGAGCATGTAATAAAACAATCGTCCACGTTAGTTAACCTTTGTTTAAACCAACGTAGTGAATCCCAAAGGTTATAAATTTCTTTCTTTACTCTGCTCATTAAAAAATACGCTCACGTTTATATAATAACCTTGCCAGCAATCTTCTTTGCCGGGTGATTATACTTCACCTCATTCTGCACTGTATATATCTATATCCCATAGCATTAACAATACAAGCTCTTCGGACCCCATCATATATTTTTACCTCGTAAGTAGAAGTTCCTTTAATTCGTTTAGGAGGGTAAGTTACGATGCTAACCTTGGAACCAGAATCCGGGTTACACATTATTGATTCTACCAACTTTGCTGTTTTTTCTAATTCCATTTCAGGAATACTTTTTGGGAAAAAGGTTTCTATATACTGATGATATGCTTTTAGCGTTGATGAATCAACATTGTCTTCTATAAGACCTCTAATATAGCTATAGGGAGGAGTTTGTTCGATCCTCATCAATACTTTGCCCTTTTTCGTAACAATAGATGCTCTCAAGAATTTAATTGGACAGCGAAATGTTCCATAGGTCTGCACCTTGCTCCAACCTGTATCAATTAGTTTTGTATCGTGTTTATAATGGAAGTTTTTGGCCCACAGAAAACGATACAATAAGAAGCTCTTTGTGGATTTCAGAGTTTGCTTTACTTTTCTTTCTATCGAGTTCATCATTAAAATGAAAGCCAACCCATATTACAATAACCATCATTATGATTCTTTTGGAATCATTACAACCCCGACTTATACATACTGCACAGGTTCAATTTTCTCCCCACAGGCGGTAATATAGGTTGGTAAAGGTTTAGGCATTTGCCAATGAGGTATTCTATCTTTTTCTTTAATTAAGAGTATTGCTTTAAACAATGCCAGATAATATTTGGGCTCAAAAGGATAGTAGCTAATGGCTTTTTTCAACAAAGAGATAGCAGCATGTCTGTGTCCTTCGAGGTAATGCTCTCTGCCCAGACGGCGGTAGTGTCGGCTGATTCTGCGTTTAGCTTTTTTGGGCTGAACCACTTTATCACCACCAAGCTGAAAATAGAACCGCTCAAGGATAAGTAACGCATTATAGGAAATTGACCGATAATACAATTCACCCATACTGTCAGGACCTTTGCGGAGAGTTATACACACATCTGGGACACACAGAAATTGTGTTTTTGCGGAAAGCCTTAAGAGCAGGTCAGTCTCCTCGCCATGTGTTAAGTATTCATCAAAAAGAATTGTGTTGAAATAAGAGCTTTTAACAATTATTGCCGAGGGCGAAAAACTCGGCACTTTTTCGTAGAAATTCTCAGTTAACCATCCTGAAATATACTTGTCAGTATTGGACCCCAGAGTTTCTCTGCCGTCGGGATGCATTTTGTTGAACGATGAATAGGCCAGTCCATATTGCGGATTTTCTTCTAATTTACGAAGCATTATTTGTAAATACTCTGTCGGCCACAGATCGTCGTCATCCAATAAAGCAATATATTTTCCTTCCGCTCGTTTAATTCCATAATTGCGTGCACTGGCGACACCATCATTTATTTTGTAAAAATATCTCACCCTTTTGTCCGGTATTTTCTGAATCACAGAAACAGTATCGTCAGTTGAACCATCGTCCACGACAAGTATCTCAAAATCGGTGTAACTTTGCTGCAGAACACTTTCAACCGCCTCTTTAACAAGGCAGCTTCGATTATATGTGGGAATTATCACACTAACGCTTGACATAAGATCTCTCCAATTAAAGCTTTGTTTACATCATCAAATATATTAAGAAGTTTAATCACAATCTAATTTTTGGTTAATAGTTATCTCTGTTGGTAAAGGTTTAGGCATTTGCCAGTTGGGATTTGGGTCATTCCTTTTGCTCAGGAAAAAAGCTCTCAATATATCAGCATAAAGACGGAAGTCCAACGGGTAGTAATAAATTGCACGCTTAAGCAGAACTATCGCGGCAGCTCTATTCTGACTACGGGCAACGATTCTGGCTGCCCTTCGACATTTGTGACTAATCGACCGTCTTGCAGCTAAGCACGAGACAAATTTATTCTTCCCCAGATGACGGCCAAATCTTTCGAACGACAGAATCACTCCACACTGATAGTCAATGTTAGAGTCTTTTGAGAGACTCCCAGTTGTATTCCTCCAAAAAATGTTTGTATCCGGAACAAACAAAAAGGGGGTTTTTGTAGAAAGTCGTAAAAAAGCATCATTATCTTCCCCTTTCATTAGGGCTTCATCGAAGAAAAAACCTTCTATAACATCCCTCTTAAGAAAGACAGCAGATGGCATAACGCAAGGTCCTCTTTTGAAATAACATGCAGTCATCCATCCTGACATATAACGCTCTTCTCTGGCGAATGGTTCTGTTTTGCCATCGTCACCCAACAAAAGAACACGGGTATAAGCAGCACCGTATCCTCTTTGCGATTTCAGTTGATTCAACATAGTTCTTAGATAATCTTTCGGCCACAAATCGTCACTATCGAGAAACGCAATATATTCGCCCTGCGCCTTAAGTAAGCCAAGGTTTCTTGCACTTGAAACTCCACCATTTTCTTTGTAAAAATATTTTACTCTATTGTCTGATATGTCTCGAACTTTAGAAGCGGTATCATCAGTCGAGCCATCATCTATGACAAGTAGCTCAAAATCGGTGAAGCTTTGCTGTAGCACACTGTTTATGGCCTGCTTCAGAAGACTGCTGCGATTGTAAGTAGGAATAATAACGCTTATTTTGGGCGTAATCATTTTCCGAAAGATTCGGCTTTTTAACAGATTGTTCTATAATTGGTTTTCCATAAGTCTAAATTTCAGGTTTTCGCAAAGTGCACCGGTCGGCTTGTTTTCTGCAATAAAATCGATGTCCAGCCTGTAGCCCTGTTTGTATTTTTCAGCTAATACCTCTACGGAAAATTCGGGGATATCTTCACTTTTATTAACTGTAGAAGTATTGACTATATTTACCTGTATTGCAGCGGCACAGTACTTTTGATAAAAAAGGTATGCAGGGAAATCTGAAGCGTTATTTTGACACCATCTACAGCTCCAGGATTCAAGGTTGTTAGGCGCGTAAAAATAACCGAATTGTTTGAGAATTTTACGCCTATGTTTGCTTTCTCCTAACATCTTCACCAATATTGAACCTGGTGAAAACATTTTCCGTGCAAGCCAGTTATTGTTCTTTGCGTCGTTGATAATACTCTTTACAAGTTCCGTCCGGTAAACAGTAGCACAAAGTTCGAAGGGATATTCTTTTATAGCCTGCCAATTCATTTTATATACCCTCTGCCCACCTGCAAAAATTTTATCGACGGTCTCACAGGCCTTTGCATTTTGAGGGCTGTGCCTCAGGGAAAATCCAAAGATATCATCAGGAAATCGATTAAATGATTCATCAATCACTTCAAAATCGACTGAGTCAAAATATACAACGTCATCGACGCCGAACAAAATGTATTTTGTGCTAACTTGACCGAGAGTCTGCAAAAAATCACTGTGAAAGTCATTTTCCTTTAATATTATGCAATCAGAGTATTTTTGAAAAAGCTGTTGATATTGTTCATCAAAAAGTTCCATCTTATAAATGATATATGTTTGAATAAGTTCCGATGAAAAATACCTGTATAAACTTTCCAGATAAGCTTCCAATTGCAAAGGCCGGTTTTTGGTAAACACGATATTACTTATCATTTTCATATCTCATTGGTCCAGAGAATCGTCAGCAAGTATACTCTGAACCGTCGCAGACGCCATTACTTTGTTAACAAGTCGGTCGCACTTTCTTATGGTTTTTTTACGCAGAGTAAATTCTTCGGGATTGATTACCTGTGTGGCGTGGGCAAGATGTATTACGTATTGGCCCAGGACCTTCGGCGGCAGTTCAATTGTTTTATAGCCACGGTCAACGAGTTTAAAATAGAGCTTTTTACCTCCTGTCAACCCTTTATCCTGGTCCATACCAAACGACAGCTTCTCACGGTGCAAGACGTCCGTTCGGTAGAGGCAGCATATCGTGCGGTTGTAGTAGCGGTATTTTCCAAGTGGGTCTGGCTTTCGGAGGAGCTTGCGCACGAAGGTTCGCAAGTCGGTTGCCTTTTTAAGCATAGTTTTCCATTTCGGCGTTAGCTCAATTTTGCCGGAACCGACACAAGCTGTGGTTTCATCATTGTTGAAGTAGGTAACCAACTCAGTAAGCCAGTTGCCCTTTTGAATGAATGTATCCGAGTGCATCGAGATGAAAAACTCGGTATTGCAGTTTTCCAAGCCAAGGTCCATGGCTGCGGCATGGGCATAACCACCGATGGGCTGGCCATCGCTGGTGCGACGCTCGATTAAGTGAATCCATTTGAGGGATTTCAGGTATTCGAGAGATTGGTCCTTGGAATTGTTATCGACAACAATCACCTCATAAGGATATTTAGTGAACTTGCGGATACTGCGCAGACATAACCTCGTGAACTCCAGCGTTTTATAATTCGCTATACATATAGTCGCTTTGCCTTTAATCAGATTTAACATTGGTTTGGAATTTCACGTTCGGTTAGCGGTTTTTGTACATCGATTCGTAATACTTCTGATAGTCACCGGAGACGACGTTACGTAGCCAATCCTGGTTTTGAAGGTACCAGTCTATGGTCTTATTGATGCCTTCTTCGAATCTGACCGATGGCTGCCACTTAAGCTCGTTAATTATTTTGCTTGCATCTATAGCGTATCGTCTGTCGTGTCCCGGCCTATCCGTGACATGCCTTATAAGCGACTTCGGTTTACTTAGGCGGTTAAGTATCAGGCCAATTATTTCCATATTTGTTTTTTCATTACAACCGCCGATGTTGTAAATCTTACCGGGTGGTGCTTTTTCCAAAACCTGCCATATAGCAGTGCAATGGTCATATACATAAAGCCAATCCCGCACATACAAGCCGTCGCCATAAACAGGCAATTGCTTATCATTCATAGCATTGTTAGTCATCAGGGGGATTAATTTTTCTGGAAACTGGTATGGGCCGTAGTTGTTCGAGCATCTGGTGATGTTATACTTTACGCCCCAGGTATGACCGAATGCTTTTACCAGGTGGTCTGCCGCTGCCTTACTGGCAGAGTAAGGCGAGTTGGGGCTCATCGGTGTTTCTTCGGTGAATTTACCTTCTGGGCCGAGTGCACCATATACCTCGTCTGTCGAGATTTGGATGAACCGCTTTAACTTTTTGTCGCGAGCGGCCTCAAGTAACATTAACGTGCCAGTAACATTGGTTTCTATAAAAATCTTTGGCTCGGTGATTGAGCGGTCCACGTGGCTTTCAGCGGCGAAATTAATAATCGTATCTATCCGGTGCTCTTCGATGATTCTTTCTATGAGAGTACCGTCACAAATATCTCCTTTAATAAATTTATGATTGGGCTTGTCCAGAAAACCGGCGAGATTCTCCAGATTGCCGGCATAGGTCAGCTTATCGAGATTGACGATAAAACAATCAGGATGCTCCGAAAGCACCATTCGGACGAAATTACTTCCTATGAAACCGGCACCACCTGTAACTAAAATTTTTTTCATAATTGCTTCAAAAAATCTTCTAATGGTCTCTGCCAGGGTTCGATTGGCTCATCAAGCAGAGCTTGAATTTTATTGCAGTTAAAGCGACTGTTCAATGGTCTATTTGCCGCTGAAGGGAAATCGCTGGTTTTACAAGGTATCAATTTAACATCCATCGCGAGCTTATCAAATATAAACTTTGCCATTTCGAACCGGCTGACGTAGCCGGAACTTGCAAAATGAAAAATGCCTTCCGGCATTTTTGGTAAGAGTTTTGAAATTACTTTGGCTACTTCAATCGTAGCTGTAGGCGAGCCAATCTGGTCATCGACAACCTTCGAGGTATTATTAACTTTCGCACGCTGGATTAGTTTGGTTACGAAGTTATTGCCTGCTGAACCGTAGGTCCATTCGACTCGGATTATACAATACCTGCAGCGATTTTTACTTAGAAGCTGCTCCCCTGCCAATTTGGTTTTTCCGTATGTGTTTATAGGATTTGGCTGGTCGGTCTCAACGTAGGGTCTATCCGATCGGCCGTCAAAAACAAAATCCGTGCTTATGTGCATAACCCATTTATCCGAGTCTTTTGCGAGAGCACCCAGCCGCCCTGCTGCTTCAGCATTGACCTGATATGCCAGCGCGGCTTCACTCTCGGCTCGGTCAACATTGGTATAAGCTGCACAATTAACGATTATCCGGACGGCATCGACAGCTTTTTTTAGCTGTTGGGAATCGGTTATATCAAACTCCGGCAAATCATATACCTTAACATCAAAGCCCTGCTGCTTGCAGACTATCGCTAGGTCTGTGCCGAGCATTCCCCTGCCGCCCAAAATGGCAATCCTGGTGTCATTAGTTACCATCAGAGCCTCTGGAAATGTGGTAATTTGTCAGGCCGAAGGTCTTTAAGTCTGGGATAGTTTGCATCTTTGGGTGATAAGACTGGCTCCTTTATAGGCCAGTCGATGTTAAGGTCGGCGTCATTCCAGATAATTCCACTTTCAGTCTTCGGATTATAGAAATCGGTGCACTTATATGAAAAAACTGCCGTCTCACTTGTAACACAATATCCATGGGCAAAGCCCGGCGGAATATACATTTGTCTGTGGTTCGCATCGGAAAGTACTTCACTGATCCAATGACCAAAAGTTGGAGAATCCACGCGAATATCGACAGCAACATCAACAACCTGGCCTGATAAAACCTGAACCAATT
>CAYTTK010000085.1:10854-11525 GCA_964440735.1 uncultured Pirellulales bacterium | reverse complement strand
GAGCAGCGGACTGAAAATCCGCGTGTCCCCAGTTCGATTCTGGGCCTCGGCACTTTACCGGAAGCAGGGGTAACTAACCCATAATGCCGTATCGAAAGCCTACTCCTGACTGCTGAAAGACCACATAGCCAGAAGGGTCATCACTATCCCGAACACGGCCATTACGATAACGTTATCCCAGATTGACATAGTATGTCCAAGCACGCTTATATTAAAAGGAGAGTCTGGCGCTGACCCTAAAACTGCCTGGCGGATTGGGGCAATACCGTAAGTGGCCGGATTGATTTTCACCAAGACATTCATCCATGATGGCAACCCCTCTACCGGGAAAAACACCCCAGACAGAAACATCATAGGAAACATCAACATCTGCATCACTACCTGAAATGCCTGCATGGACCTGATGCGTGTAGCCAGTAAGACACCCAGGGAACCCATTGAAACCGCCAGCAAAAACATCAGCGGCAGAAGTGACAGCACTGTCAACGCGGATAGCGAGACGCCGATAAGGGGAGCGAGCAAGAGGATGAGTATCCCCTGGGGCAGTGCTACTGTTGCCGAACCCAATGTCTTCCCCACCGCTACCGAGGTGCGGCTGATGGGGGCTACTAGCACTTCCTTCAAGAAGCCGAACTCTCTGTCCCAGACTACCGATACCCCAGCCATAAATG
>CAYTTK010000085.1:0-10844 GCA_964440735.1 uncultured Pirellulales bacterium | reverse complement strand
CTCTAGCCCTGGTTCGAATCCAGGCTCGGCAGCCATATTAATTAGGTAATGTTATTACCGCAAATTAGCTAGTAATAAACCGCTTCTATTCTCCCTCACAAATTTGAAACTAGGTTACCGTGTGTCATCATTTGGTTATTGATAAAGCCTTCCTGCTATTAATAGCATTACAACACTAGCCACCAGCAAGAGTACCAATACGGAAAAGGCAGCGGTAACATTGATGAAAGAAACGCCGATGACCAGCATAAAGATAAGTAAAATCCCGATTGAAATCAACTTGTCCCGCTTTACCCAGCTAGGGTTAATATCGCTATCAACCAGGCGGTATTTTCCAGTAGCGTATGTCCATATTATGAGTCTCATAACAAGGGCAAGTAATACATTGATTGCGTATATAACTGTCGAAAGCTGTTCCGTTCCGTAGTTCCCGATAAGGGACGTGGAAAAGGGTATCAGGGCGACGAACATCAGGAAAACTATATTTAACCATATCAGTGCATTATCGGAACGCTTGATAGAATGAAAGGAACGGTGATGTAGAGTCCAGAGGATGCCCAGCACTAAAAAACTCAGTACGTAGCTGTACAACTTGGGCCATAGTTCAAGTAGCCTCCGGGGCAGTTCCGCCTGCAACGATGGGTGCGCTATCTCCGGGATACTAAGCTCCAGCACCAGCAAGGTCATCACGATAGCGAATACGCCATCCGTCAAGGCTTCAAGGCGGTTTGGAGTGAATACAGCGGCTGACACTCCTTTTTTAATTTGGCTCATATCTCAACCTCCTTTTAAATAATATACTGCTTCTCAGCATTATCCGCGTCAATGGATTATACTATTAACAAATAAGGGGGAGCTAGTATTAGCTCCCTCCTAAGGGGATTCAAACTTTGTATTGTCCTTCTATGCCTCCGCTGATATAATACCTGTGGTTAGCTAGTTCTAAACATAGTATAATAAGTTAAGCCGTGCCGGAGCATTGGAAGAAGGCGGATTAAGTATGAAATATACAGTTATTGTTGAAAAAGGCCGAGAATCGGGCTATGTGGCTTATGCCCCGGCTCTGAGAGGCTGCGTTTCCCAGGGTGAAACCAGAGAAGAAGCCCTGAGCAATATCAAGGAGGCGATGGAAGTCTATGTCGAAGCCCTCCTTGAAGATGGGCTTCCTGTTCCTACGGAGATAGGTAAGGACACCGTGGAGCTTGAGGTCGCAGCTAAATGACCAAGCTACCTCGGGGAATATCGGGTAAAGAGGTAGTTAAGGCATTACAAAGAGCAGGATTCTATGTTAAACGGCGTAAAGGAAGCCATGTTGTGTTGCGCAGAGACAGTCCTTTTGCTCAGGTGGTAGTGCCAGACCACAAAAGCGTTGATACGGGAACGTTAGCCACAATACTTGACGGGGCTAATTTATCTGTCAAGGACTTTATCAAACTTATTAAGTAGTTCCTGTATTACCGGAATAAACTGCTTCTTCTTGAACGAAAGTTCGGGAACTGTCCTGAGTGGCCAGCCAGTCTCAGAGTGTTAGAAGCATTTCAATCTTTAATTTTGGTCACTCTGCACAGGCACGTTCTGTAAGCTGCTCCGCCGAAACCAGAGCGGCTTTGAGTTCCCATGGGGACAAGGTTATTGATATTGTATTCCCAGGTGCTAAAGAGGTTGGGCTCTTTTCCTTCTGTCTCTGGCAGCCACCAGCCATGGGCAACCGACACTATCCCGGGAAGACCGGTCACGGTGACCTTGGCTTTAGCTTTCACCCGCCCGCGCTTGTTCTCAATATAGACCCATTCACCATCAACAATGTCCAAATCCCTGGCCGTCTGGGGATGGATTTCTACAGTAGGGTCAGGGTCAATCTCTCGAAGCCATGGTATCTGGCGCATCTCAGAGTGGAAGAAGACCGGGGAGCGCCGTCCACTGGCCATAATAAGAGGGTATTCCTTATGGAGTTCTGGAGTAGCCACTGGGCTCTCCGGCGGTTCCTCATAGTAAGGCAGGGGGTCAAGTCCGCACTCTTCCCAAAACTTGGACCAGAGTTCAACTTTGCCGGTAGGGGTATTAAACCCGGGCTTACCATCTAGCCGTAGTAGGCCTCTCTCGTGGCGGTGGTAGGGCTTACTCGGTCCCTCAGGGCACATCTCCCAACTCCCCTTCTCAGCCAGTTCATCAAAGGTTTTACCACCAATTTTCAGTCGGTCATCGAAAAGCTCTTTGACATTTTTGTAGGGAATTGGTGTGAGGCTCAAACGCTTGGCCATCTCAAGGTTGATTTCCCAGTCCGATTTGCATTCCCCTACCTGTACTGCCTTAACTGTTACGCAGAGGGGTGTCCACCATGACCTGATGCTTTGCTTCTCAGGGAAGGTCGCCGCCGGCAGGAAGATGTCAGCCACAGCCATACTGGTGGGGGTCTGGAACAGGTCAACATATACAATGAAATCAAGCTTCTTTAAAGCGTTGTAGTGTCTCCGCGGGTCACCCGCCTGCCCGCCTATAATGTTTGAAGTTTGCACCCAGGCAGCTTTGATAGGATATGGTTTACCAGTTTCCATTTGCTCAATAAGCACATCCGGCTGAACCCATGCTCTGAATTTCTTAATCGCGGGATAAATATTGGCTCCGATTCGCTTCTCGTTGAGCTTCTTGATTAGTTCTTCACCATAGAGGTCGAGCATCTCCTTAGTGCTGAAGGGATAGGCGGTAATGCCATGGGATGGTTTGGCAATAACCATTCCTCCGGGGATATCAATGTTTCCAGTAATAGCCCAAATCTGGTTGATTGCCTGGCCAACAACAGTTGCTTGCGGGCAGTGGTCAATGGATACCCCCCAGTGAATGGCTGAGGGTTTGTTCGTAGCATAGAGCCGGGCAGCCTTAACGATATCCTCTTGGGGAACCCAGGTGATATCAGCTACTTTATCCGGCGGATATTCCTGAACCCTCTTTTTCAGTTCGTCAAAGCCAAAAGTCCATTTCTCAACGAATTCTTTATCGTATAAACTCTCGTTGATAATGACATTGAGCATTCCAAGTGCCAGGGCGCCATCGGTTCCAGGACGATTCCGCAAGTGTATTTCAGCCCGACCGGCCACCCAGGTGACCCTGGGGTCTACCACGATTAGCTTAGAGCCTCTCTTATAGCAATCTATAATCCAATGACTGTAGAATGCATCAGAACAGCCAGTAACCGGGTTCATTCCCCAGACAATAATGTATTTGGGTGGCGTCCACTGCGGGTCATCATACCGCTTTTCCAAGAACTGGGAAGCATCAACCACACAGTAATTACCCTGGGTGGCGAACATAGATGCCTGCCTCGGAGTATAACAGGACTGACCGCCGAGACCCATTTGCGCCCAGTTTGGACTTCCATAGGCATAAGCTAGATAGGAAATGGGGCCGCCAATATCCCTTCCCGTCCCCTGGCAGAAGACTACGGATTCGGCACCATATTTATCACGGATTTCCTTAAATTTTTTCTCAATAGTATCATAGGCTTCATCCCAGGAGATGCGCTCCCATTTGCCTTCGCCCCTCTTCCCCACCCGCTTTAAAGGATGCGTAACACGGTCGGGGTGATACATAAACTGGAGCAGGGCTAGACCCTTGGGGCAGAGTCTCCCCTGGTTCCAGGGATGATTCTTGTCCCCTTCCACCTTTATTACTTTGCCATCTTTTACATAAACCTCTGCCCCGCACCCACCGTGTGAACCACAACCTGCCGACCATATTGTGGTCCGAACAAATTTCTCTTCACTCATGGGTCTCCTCCTCAAAAGAGTTCAAAATTTCCGCAAGCATATCGAATCGACAACGGTTTCATTTAATAGCCAGAGATTAAGCACGCCGTACAATTATTAGCTGAGGGAATAACATTGTCAAGTCTGAAATGTGGTATTGACAACTGAAGTGACGAGGTGTATAAATAGTCTATAATAATTCAAACGGCTCTAGCTCAACAAGTAAGGCTCAGTAACTCAGATAAGGGATAGTTTCTATCAAGGAGGAAGTTATGACAGTAAAAATAGTTACCGATAGCAGCGCTGACCTGCCTGCTCAATTAGTCCAGGAACTGGGGATTACAGTAGTGCCATTATATGTGCGGTTTGGTGAAGAGGTCTACCGGATGGGGGTAGATATCAGTGATGATGAGTTCTACCAGAGGTTGATACATGGCTCTATTCACCCTACCACCATTCAACCCTCCCCCCAAGATTTTACCGATGCCTACCAGAAACTGGCCCAGGAAGCTGACGGTATTGTTTCAATCCACATATCAAGCAAACTAAGTGGCACCTGTAACTCGGCACTCCAGGGTAAGGAACCGGTAGAAAAGGGGTGTCCTATTGAGGTAGTTGACTCACAGTCAACCACAGTTAGTCTAGGACTAATAATTGCGTCTGCTGCCGCTGTGGCTAAGGCTGGAGGAGATATGCCACAGGTATTAGAAGAGGCGAAACAGGCTATTTCCGATACGCATTTGCTTGGTCTTCTTGATACCCTGAAATACCTCCTCAAGGGTGGGCGTATAGGTAAGGCGAAGGCGCTAGTAGGCTCAGTATTGAAAGTGAAACCGGTGCTAACCCTCAGAGATGGAGAGGTGGTGCCGGCTGGCCAGGTGCGCACTCGTGCCAAGGGTGTAGACAGGTTAGTTGAGTTTGCTCAAAATGCCACGAATATTAAGGATTTATATATTGGGTTTAACACCACGCCTGATGAAGCACAAGCCCTGGCTGAGCACATCAGCCCCATATTCGATAAGGAACGGATTAAGTTCGCTAAGATAGGCCCTGTGCTCGGAGTACATGCCGGCCCTGACACTCTCATGGTAGCCTTTAGAGGGGAGACAAGGGGATAGGACAGGACAATAGTACAAGTTATAAAAAGGCGTCGTGGCTGACCATCACCCGAGTCCTACTTTGTCTTTGACAATAGCCAAAGTTTTCTCTGCGATGGGTCGGACTCTAGATGCTCCCTCGGTAAGCAGGGAGTCAATGTGTGTTGGGTCGGCTGTCAATTCCCGATAGCGGGACTGCAAGGTGTGTAGACCTTCAACGATTACCTCGGCCAATTCTTGCTTGAAATCTGCGTAGCCCTTCTCTTTAAACCGCGCTTCTATCTCAGGTCTACCAAGCCCGGTAAAGAGTTCGTAGATGACCAGCAGGTTATAGATTCCGGGGCGGTTCTCATCGAAACAAACCTCGCGCAGTGAGTCTGTGGTTGCTCGCATGATTTTGGTACGGATGGTATCTGGTGAATCAAGTAAGTAGATTGCATGCCCTGAATGCGCCTCACTCTTGCTCATCTTCTTTGTGGGGTCGTCGAGTCCCATGATACGTGCACCTAGCTCGGGGATTACCGGCTCCGGTATCTTGAAAGTCTCACCATAGATTGAGTTGAATCGCTGGGCAGTGTCCCGTGCCAGCTCCACATGCTGTTTTTGGTCTTCACCAACTGGCACAATATCTGTCTTATAGAGCAAAATATCCGCAGCCATTAGTGCCGGGTAATCAAAAAGGCCGATGCTAACCTGCTCTTTCTGCTCTTGCATCTTCTCTTTAAACTGAGTCATCCTCTGCATCCATCCTATAGGAATGAAACAGTTAAGAATCCAGGTTAATTCAGCGTGAGCGCTGATGTGGGATTGGACGAAGACTGCGGATAGTTTAGGGTCTATGCCGGCGGCAAAGAGGAGGCCGGCTACCTCACGTATCTTCGACTTCAGAACATCCGGTTTCTGGGAAACAGTGATAGCATGCAGGTCAACGATACAGAAAATGTTGTCGTATTCAGCCTGTGAGGTTACCCAATGCTTAATTGCCGCCAGATAGTTTCCAATATGGATATCGCCTGTTGGCTGAATACCAGAGAATGCTCGCTTTTTCATCGATGCCCCTTCAGTTCTTATGATATACCTGACTATTTTATAACAAAATGGTGGGTGATGTCTCTTGGCTCTGCAAATAATCTGCAAGGGATGGATAAGCGAAGCTCCTATGCGGTGATTGGCCTATGGTTTCGCAAGTTTAGGTAATCGCAGCTTCGACGCTGGGGCGCAGAGAGACATCAGGATTTTGCCAGATTGCTGCACTGTAGAAACTCGATTCTATCCCTTATAGCTCGCCCTGCACCAGTGTATCACTATCCTGCACACCCTGGATACCGCGAACCTCGCTGACGACTATCCGAGATAGCTCAAAAAGGGTTTTAGCCTCCGCCATAGCTATGGCGTCCCAATGTCCGAACACAAGGTTTACTTCCAAGACGCCATTGACGGCGCGAATCTGGGACAGAGCACTGGATTCAAACCCTGGGACCAATTTGATAAGAAGATAGCCCTTCACCATTTGCCAGCATTATATTCCTTAATCAGGTGTTTGGTCAAACCCTTGTATGGTACTTAGCGGCTTCAACGCCAATTTAGGAGCTACCGCTGGAACGTGCCTGTGAGCTGACCCTGGGCAAGGATGTGACCTTGCATTGCCTCTAGAACTTGCTTCTTGGATGCACCCGCCTTTAAATCCAAGAGCTGGTCCAGTGCGTAGAGGGTAAACTGATATCGGTGTGGATGACCTGGCGGTGGACAGGGGCCACCATAGCCGATTTTGCCGAAGTCGTTCTTACCCTGAAGAGCGCCGCTGGGGAGCTGGGATTGAGCGGGTACCGCCTCTGGCAACTCGCGGCTATCGGATGGGATGTTGAACAGGACCCAATGTGTGAATACACCACCAGGGGCATCCGGGTCATCCACTATAAGTGCAAAGGACTGTGTCCCGGCAGGTGTTTCACTCCACGCAAGTAGGGGAGATATGTCCTGCCCCTCACAGGTGTACTTGGTGGGTATTCTGTCTCCTTCCCGAAACGCTGGGCTTGACACGGGTAATACCATTTCTTCCTCCTTCGGTGTTATTGGTGCTCTTGCTCCACAAGCGTTCTATTATCGGCTCTTATCATAAAGTCAGCACTAAACATCTTGATGCCTACCTGGATGAGCTAGAATGGCGGTTCAATAACCGCAACAATCCATATCTGTTCAGAGATACACTCCTTAAACTCATTGAGAGTCAGTCCCTTCAATATCAAGACTTGATTTCTGATAATTAGCGAGTTTAACTTCACCCTGCAATATTCCGGTCTCTACTATTGATAGGTCATAACCCCAACCTAACCTATCGCTAAGCTTGCAAACGGCATATGTCGCAGGGATGTTGTCTGCCCATATATGGAGAAGTGCCAATATAGGCACATTCGCTATCCTGAATCCTATTTTATCAATCTTACTCTGATAGACTATTTCAAGGTCTTTACTTACCACACCCCATCTAAATAACGGTATTTTACCATCACCAAATTCAGGGATGTCAGGTGTAAAAACCAGGTCTTCTAACCTCGAATATCTTTTTAGAGATAATCTCGAGAGTGGCTTTTCAAAAGCTAAGTCTAAAAGTCGGGCGTGGCAATTCTTGAGATGGTTTTTGCCTGTATTATGGATAATTAAACCACATTCACGATTATTGTCCTCATATGAGCTTATTACCTCAAGATTAGAAGTTTTGCTTTCAAGGCTTCTATCTTCTAATCTCGACTCTTTATGCTTTACCGCTGGTTTTCTTAGCCGATATCCCAAATATATAGCCCCAAAAACTACTATAAAGGGCAATACCCAAGTGATAAGGAAACTTAGAAAAGGTTGCCAATTTTCGGCTATCAGCTCCGCTATCTTCCCCATCATCCAATCCTCCAGTAGCCGAAAAGGGAAATGCAGGATATACCCACCAATGACCCCACCAATAAACCATAATATGCGTCTCCCCATACCCCTATTCTACCACTTATTAATTATTATAGGGCTATCAAATAATAATAATCTACGGGGCACCATTTCTAAGTTTGGTGCTAAGAGAGCTGAGGAAGATTTCAGTGGTAAAACCTTTCGGCGGTGCATCCTGCCTGGCTCTACTCCAAGCTGTTGAATTCTGGGTTGGCCAATGGTAACATGATAGCGATATTGATGGGGAGTAGGTTTAAATAGGCATGGTAAACTGGCGGATAACAGCTAAGACAATTTATTGTGAAGCAGTGGATGATGAAGTAACCCTGCTGGTGTATAGGGATGGTTCGGCAAGATGTACTGGCTACAAGAAGTATGGCGAGCCTGGTGATGAGGTGGTTAATCGAGTAAAGAGGAAAAGTAAGCAGTTAAAACGCCAGCTGAAGTGCGATGGTCCGGACTGCTACCGAATAATTGAATATAGGGATAAGCTGTTTGCTGAAGAAGCAAAAGGAGAGTCCTCAAAGCAGGCCAGTAGAGAAACGGTTTTACCAGGTGAGTAGGATGGAGGTTGCCAGAGGTGAGAAGCGGAAACGCAGTTAAGATACGAATTGAAAACCTCTCCCTCTCCTTTGGGGGTGTGAGAGCCCTTACCGATGTCAGTGTGGATATAAGGGACAACGAGATTCTAGCTATTATAGGACCAAATGGCGCTGGTAAAACCTGCTTGCTGAACTGCATAAACGGCTTCTATAAGCCACAGAAGGGTGAGATATATTATGAAGGCCGGAGAATCACTCGAATTCGCCCAGACAAGGCAGCTAGGCTTGGCCTGGCTAGAACCTTCCAGAATATTGAGCTATATACTGGACTAAGCACGCTGGACAATATTATGGCCGCCAGACATGTCCTTATGAGGCAGAACTTTCTCAGTAGTGCCCTATATTTCGGCTGGGCTCACAAGGAGGAGATTGAACATCGTAAGACTGTAGAAGATATCATCGACTTCTTGGAAATAGAATCAATTAGAAAGAAGGTGGTCGGTGTCCTCCCCTACGGATTGCGCAAGAGGGTTGAATTAGGTAGAGCCCTGGCCTTGGAACCGAAGGTTCTGCTCCTTGATGAACCGATGGCAGGAATGAATCTAGAAGAAAAGGAGGACATTGCCAGGTTCGTCATTGATATATTTGAGGGGCAGGGAGTTACCTATCCGGAGGCACCGGTGCTAAGGGACGGGGTTAGTTGTATTGTCCTCGTTGAGCATGATATGGGAGTGGTTATGGATATAGCTGATAGGATTGTGGTTCTTGATTTTGGGCGAAAAATTGCTGAGGGCACTCCTGCCGAAATTAGAACCAATCCTGAAGTCATATCAGCCTATCTGGGAGGGGAGAAGTAGCTCCGGATGTGGCTGGCTTACTCCCAGGTTCTTTCATCCACTAATTTTTGATGCTCTTCCGGGATGGTTCCCTTCTCCACAAATTCAATCCTATCTATCTTAATCCGGCACATATCCTGAAATCTTTTATTCAAATCATCGGCCAATTTTCTCTTATCTATGGCGTCATTTTTCAGCTCAATCTTAAGGGTCATTTCATCCCGGTGTGCTTTACGCCCGACCACCATTTGGAATCTGGAGATTTGCTCAAAGCTGAGAAGCGCCTGTTCGGCTTGTTTGGCAACGACGAACATGCCTCTCACCTTAATGGCATCGCCAGTTCTACCAACGATAGCGGTCAGCTTATTGGCTGTCCGACCACAAGGACAGGGTTCGGTGGTATATGAGGACATATCACCGGTACCAAAGCGGATAAGGCCCCAGATTTTATTATGAATTGGGGTTACCACTATTTCACCTATCTCTCCAGGTCCTAGCTGTTTTCCTGTCTCAGGGTCAACTATTTCTACTATGTACTCATCCATAATGTGCATACCAGATTTCTGGTGGCATTCATAGGCGATGGCACCACCCGGCTCAGTAACTGCATAGGCTTGTGCGGTAGCAATCTGGTAGTCTTCCTCAAAGGTTTTCCGCAGTGAGGGAGGGAGCATCTCACCGGTAAACCAGGCACGCTTGAGAGAAAAGTCCCGGCCAAAGTTGTATCCCATCTCTTCAGCTCGTTTAATGATGTTCATTAGGAAGGTGGGTGTTCCCACGAACCCGGTAACTTTCAAGTCGTGCATGGTTTGAATCTGAATATCGGTATTGCCTGTGCCTGTAACTACAACGGTAGCCCCGCAATCCCTCAAGGCTTCGTGAAATAGAATGCCGGCGGGGGACATATGGTAGGTGAACGTGTTAATAACTATGTCCCCCGTCCTGAATCCGGCAGCATAGAATGACTTAGCGAACCATTTGATACTCGCAGTGTGGAGTGGCTCATAGATAGGGCCGGGCGAGATAAATATACGTTCAACATCTTCAGGGGGGATGGTGAGAAACCCGCCATAGGGTGGATTCGCCTTTTGCAACTCTATCAGGTCAGTTTTTCTGGTGATGGGTAACCTTTCCAGGTCCTTTATAGTGCGAATCTGGGCTGGGCTGACTCCTGCCTTATCGAATATTTCTTTCACCGCGGTTACATGGCGGTAGGCATGGTCTACAGTTTGAGATAACCTCTGGTTAAGATATTTCTCTCTTTTTTCAGCAGACATTATCTCCAATTCATCAAAAAATTCATCTTGCTTACCTTCAGACGCTATAGCCATCTCTTCCGCCTCCTATAGTGCTTTACTTCACGGTAGCTTTTCTTCGTTCCCATGGCGGATAGCCCCATATAAAACTCCTTCACATCCTCATTATTTCTGAGGAAATCAGCCGTACCATTGAGAACAACCCGACCATTTTCCATAACATAACCGTAGTGAGCGATACTCAGAGCAATTCTGACATTCTGTTCCACGAGCAGGACTGACGTTTTATGTTCGCTATTAAACCGCTTGATAATATCGTATATTTCTTCGACCAGCAGTGGTGCCAGACCTAGTGACGGCTCATCCAGCATCATGAGCTTGGGGGTAGCCATCATGGCTCGGCCGATGACCAGCATCTGCTGCTCGCCTCCGGAGA
>CAYTTK010000084.1:0-11756 GCA_964440735.1 uncultured Pirellulales bacterium | reverse complement strand
ATATACTAAGGATTAGCCAATGATGTATTCCGAGTTTAATATCAAGCGTTTAGAGACTTATGGTTTTGCCGAGGCTTATAAATCAGTGTAAATCCGTGTAATCTGTGTCTAATTTCTTTGTGCCTCAGTGCCTTTGTGGCTATGAGTCAATTATTCAAAACAAACCCAATTTCCAAAACGACAAAATGAACACAACCTTATTATTAACAAAGGATTACCAATAACCAGTAACCAATTACCAATGACCAAAACAAAGCCAACCTGTAGTGAGCTTGTCTGCCCTGAGCGCAGTCGAAGGGGTCGAACCTATTTCAAACGTGCTCTTTCAAAAATGGGTCATCACAAGAATTTCTTATTTGTGCTATGGCTGGTTTGCTAATAGAATCTGGAATATGGCTAAGTATCCTATATTTCTGGAACTGGGCGGTCGTCGTGTGGTCGTAGTCGGCAGCGGAGCTGTAGCTGTGCGAAAGGCACAGGCGCTACTCACGGCCGGTGCACGGCTGGTGGTAGTGGCTGAGCACATCAGTGATATGATGACGGCACTTTGTCGGGGCACAAACGCTGAATTAGTAAGAGCCAAGTATTCCAAGAGCTATCTAACCGGCGCGGTTCTTGCAATAGCTTCAACAAATAAACCTGAGCTTAACAAGCAGATATACAAAGATTGTCAGGAGCTGGAGATTCTTTGCAACGTCGTTGATGAGCCGGAGCTTTGCGATTTCTTCGTTCCCGCTGTTGTAAAACGCGGCGACCTGCAGATAGCCATAGGCACCGAAGGACATTATCCCGCTTATGCAGGTCATATAAGGAAAAAACTCGAACAAATATTCACCGATAAGCATGGGGAGTTCTTAGCTGAATTAGAGGTCCTACGAAAACAAATTATTAAAGATGTGCCGGATGCGACCAACAGTAAGGCCCTGCTGGGGCAATTAGCCGATGATAAATCGTTTGAGTATTTTACTGAGAACGGTCCTGCTGCCTGGCGAGCGCGAGCCGAAAAAATCATAAAAGAGCATAAGCACCACGCTTAGAAGCCACTCCAATTAGACACTCGCAAAGGGTTTATTACCAAATGCCTTTGATTATTCCAGAACTGTGGTTTATTTTACTTCGAGGGGTGCAAAGCACGCAGGAATTCTTATAACCGATGCTCATCATCCTCCGGTAAGATACTACCCTGCAAATGTGATTGTTGGCCAGGCTGAGAACATGCCTTAACGCCAAAAAATAGATATACCATAGCCATCAGGAAGAACCACAAACCGGACATCTGAAGATGGATGGAAGTCATTTCAAAAATCATTTTAACAATAATACAAGGAGTAATAGCTACGACCGCCAAGCGGAGCAATGAGTCATATGAAAGCTTAACCCTGCACCATGAGGCAAAAAGCAATCCGATTACACCGTAAATAAGGGCCTGAATAATTCTAAATAAAAACATCCCCAAAACAACAAAAGGATAAAGCACCGGCACAAGGGTCTTTTTTGCAAAATTCAACCAACCCCTTATACGACCTTCGTCCAAAACAAATTCCTTTACATCAGAAAGGTCGTGTATCCTGTATTCCACATCGCTCTTGCGATAAATCAACTCCGTTTTTGTCAATAAAGCATATGCATTAGTATCCACCAAAGATTCTGTTTCTCCAGTTGTATCTATAATAGCAAGTATATCATTGCTATCAGGGTCTCTGACATAGTAAGGTTGCGGCACATCAGCATTGACTTGACCATCGGTAATCGTAATTCTTGGAACCTGTTCAATAAGTGGTGGAACTTCCTTGTCGATAAAACGCGACAGGAACGCCTGAATTTTGAACATTCGCGGAACCGAACAAATGGCCAACAGTAAGAACAGATAGACAAATCCAACTCCCTTCCAGTTAAGCCCTACATCTCTATATAATTCTTTTGAGAAAAATGAAAGTAATGGTATATGTATAATAGAGAATCTCTTCATAGCATACGCACCTTTTCCCAGCTAATCAGGACTGGATTTTATCGATTGTTATCTTTAGATACTTTTGACGATGGCCTATTCGCCGTTTGCTGTTTTTTCGTCTGCGAAAGTGCGTTGGGTAAAGTTTTTTGGCTTTAACCATCGATTCTACAGCAGTGTTCTTAAACGAGGCAATAACCTTTGCACCTTTCAAGTATGGAGTGCCCACCTTGATTTTCTTGCCGTCACTTATAAACAAAACCTTGTCCAGTTCGATTGCCTTTGCATCTGGTGGGACATCTATAAGGTCGATATTTAAGCAATCGCCTTCCGCGACTTTATATTGCTTCGAGCCTTGTTCAATCACCGCATACATTGTAAAAACCCCTGATTCTTATACTTAAAAAATACGAACACTTGCGTTATTCTATGTGCTCAATCTTTTTTGTAAAGCAATTTATAGATATTTTTGTGTCATTTTATTGTATATAAAGATAAAATCTCAGCTAATATCGCTTTGGGAGTAGTTTTATGCAATTAGCTATGATAAATGACAAAATCGTGGCTATTGAGGAACTTGAACCTGTCTATCTGGACAGGGGGACTTTTTTCGGCGACGGGGTATATGAAGTGATGCGGAGCTATAATGGCAAAATCTTTGCACTCGAAGAACACCTTCAAAGGTTTGCCAATAGCTTATCTGCGATTGGAATAGACAGCGTGGATATAGAGCAGATTCGCAACCGAGTAAAAAAAACATTCGATTCAGCCGGCATTTCCAATACCAAAATATACTTTCACATTACCAGAGGTTCGGGACCACGAAATCATATTTTTTATGCCAGCTTAAAGCCGAACTTCTTCCTGACAATAACGGAACTGCCTGACGATACGGAAGAAAAGACCAAAGGTATTGCGTTATCAACGTATCCCGATTTGCGGTGGAAAAGATGTGATATAAAATCTCTAAATCTGTTAGCAAATGTTCTTGCCCGCACTGATGCTGCCCAAAAGGACTGCGATGAGGCAATACTTTTGGATGAAGGTGGGCTTATAACCGAAGGAGCCAGTTCAGCGTTTTTCGCAATTTTTGGAACAACACTGCAAACGGCCCCACTGACAGCAAATATTCTGCCATCTATTACGAGAAAGTATGCTATTGAAGCGGCTAAAAATATCGGACTGGAAATACACGAAAAATCAATAAAGCAAGAGCAGGTAAGCAGTTCTGATGAGCTTTTTATTGCTGTAACCACAAAAGACATTGTTCCGGTGGTAAAATTCGACAATAAGGTTATCGGAGACGGCAGGCCCGGTAAATATACCAAACTGATTATGCAAGAATTTCGCTCATTTACAAAATAAAACAGCAAAATGCAAACATAGAATTAAGAATTTGGAATCCCCACTAATGATACTGTTTACGAATGCGGGCTGATACTAAAAAAACGCTTGCAAAGAAACCGAACGGGAAGGTTAAATATATTAAAATCCGTATATGCTGGAAGCCGGGTGGTACAGGTTTTCAGAAATGAACTTATTTTCCCGGGATATTTTGAGATAAAAACTGGCGGGGCTATATGTTAAAAAGATATTCAACATTTTTTTCTCTACTCAGGTCCGCCATTGATATCATAGTCATTAGCAGCAGCTGGGTTGGCGTTTACTTTGTGCGATTCTATCTTGGAATATTCAGTTTTCCAAAAGGAATTCCGGATTTCAAAAGGCATCTGATATTGACACTGCCGATTATCAGCATCTGCTATCTGAGCTGCTGGTGGACTGGACTTTACAAACCCAAACGGATACAGGGTATATTTAAGCTGTTTACAGAAACCATCAAAGCCAGTGTCCTTGCCGGACTGGGCGTGCTGGCATTTCTTTACTACATACAGGATGCACCTTACTCACGAAAGCTATTGATAATTTTCATCATCATGTTGTTTATAGGATTGTTCTGCTCACATATATTAGCGATTGCAATCTTGCGGTCGATGCGGGAGAAAGGATATAACCTGCGATACTGCGCAGTCATAGGTACAGGAAAAAGCGGACAACTGCTTGTGCGGGATATCGAGCAGATGGGATGGCTGGGAATAAAATGCCGGTTCTTTGTAGATAACAATCCAAGACACATTGGTGGTAAGATGCTGGGGATTCCCATATATGGGCCTATTGAGAAATTACCGGAATTAGTTAAAGATAAGGAGGTGGATGAAGTTTATCTTACCCTTCATGGAAATGAAGCGCAGCAGGCGTATCCAATACTTAAGTCTCTTCAGGGTGCGGGCGTAAGCATACGCATTGTTCCTGATTGGGGTAATCTCTTATCTATAAGCAACGCAAGAGCAATGCCAATCGGCTCACAGTTACTGTTTTCCGCAGCGGATTCACCGTTAAGCGGCAACAATATCATACTAAAAGAAGCCTTTGACCGTGTAGTTGGATTTACCCTGTCTGCTATATTCGCCATTCCTATGGCAATAATAGCTATGCTAATTAAGCTAACCAGCAAGGGACCAATTTTCTACAAACAAGCCAGAATGGGGATGGACCAGAAAGAATTTCAGATGTTAAAGTTTCGGACAATGACTGTTGAGGCAGAGGAAGAAAATGGTCCGCGATGGGCCAAGCCGGACGACCCGAGGCGAACACGAATCGGTGCGTGGTTGCGAAGCACAAGTCTTGACGAACTGCCCCAGCTTATAAATGTAATAAAAGGTGAAATGAGTCTTGTTGGCCCCAGGCCAGAGCGGCCTTACTTCGTAAAACAGTTCTCCGAAGAATACAAAAAGTATATGCTCAGACATAAGCTCAAGGCCGGAATGACCGGCTGGGCGCAAATACACGGCTTTCGCGGTGACACTTCTGTAAAAAAAAGATTGCAGTATGATTTATCCTATATAAGAAACTGGTCATTCGGGCTGGACCTGTGGATTTTGTTGCAGACACCCTGGAATATCATAAAAGGTAAAAATGCGTACTAAAATGGGCTCCGAACAACGCGATAAAAGCAAGGATATAATCCACATCTCAATCCTGTTAGTAATTGCGCTGTGTCTTGGAGTATATCTTATTAGCACAACCGTCATTATCGCAAAAGACGGGGTGACTTTCATAGAGTATGCTAAAAACCTGACCGTATCCCCCATAAGAACGATGCTGGGTCAAGATCAGCACCCCGGCTATCCATTTTTGATTCTCACATCACATCGAATTGCAAATCTAGCTTACGAGGGGCCATCGACCTGGAGCTGGATTTACTCCGCCCAAATTGTGGCGTTGATATTTAGATTGCTTACAATAGTAGTGCTTTATTTCTTAGGCAAAGAAATTGTTGGGCCGCGATTTAGTTTTCTTGCTATCTTAATCTTTATCCTGTTGCCCAAGCCGGCTGAATATGGCAGTGATGCTCTCAGTGATTGGCCGCATCTTTTCTTTTTGTCAGCTGGTTTTTTGCTGTTGCTTCGTGGAGCCATAGACAGGAAATCTTGGCTGTTCGGTTTTACAGGATTGCTTGCCGGCTTAGGGTATCTTATTCGGCCTGAATGCGCTCAGTTGGTTGTTGTCGGCTTTTTATGGCTCGCCTTGCAGTTACTCTGGACGAAACGTATTATAAGTCAACGCAAAGCATTGCTCGCTCTGGCCTTGATGCTTGCTGGCTTTTTAGTTTCAGCTGGGCCATATATGAAATTTAAAGGGGCGTTTTTTCCTAAAAAAAATGTCGGCCGATTTAGCTTCAATGCGGAACGCAAAGAAAGCTGTGACGATAACCGAACGAACTCAAAATATGTTGCCATTATTAGCCCAGCAGACATTACAGACGGCCTCATTGAAATAATCGAAGAAACCGGTGATACGCTGATGTGGTTTTTTGCCCCGGTTTTATTAATAGGAACGTATAACTATTTCAGAGAGGGAAAGTGGTACAAGCCGGAAATGTTTTTTATAGCAGCGCTTATCGCTTTGAACATCCTCCTGTTGATATGGCTGCGCTACAAATACAGCTATATCAGCGGCAGACATATCCTGCCATTAGTGGTTTTTACAATCTTCTATGTGCCGACCGGTTTGCAAATACTTGGAAATTGGCTAAATGCCAGATTTTCCAAAATTCGATTGGAAACCAAACAAAATCCGCAATTATGGTTTTTTATTTTAACTACAGCAGGTCTGGCTATATGCATACCTAAATTAGTGACGCCTCTACGCACAGACAAACAAAGCTATCGGGAAGCAGCAAAATGGCTTGCAGAGCATACCGATGAAAAAGATTTAGTAGCGGTTCCGGATACTCGTATAAGTTTTTATGCTCAACGCAAAGGCATAAGATATACTGTGGGTCAAATTCCCGAACAAGCTCAATATATCGTTAAAATATTAGAAAAAGAAAATGACAAGACAACACTGCAAGAAAAATCAGGTAAGATAGAACACAAGTATGCAGACAAAAAAAATGAGAAAGCCGACGTCGTCATATACAGAAAGTTGTAAGAAAGAAATTCTTTCAGGCAGAAAGAATTATTTGTTTCTAACATTAGTAATGGCGATAACGGATTTCAAGATAAAATATGACAACTCCATTTTAGGATACTTTTGGAGCTTGCTTAAGCCATTGTTGATGTTTGGGACACTTTATCTTGTATTTTCAGTATTTGTTAGATGGAAAGTTGAAAACTACAGATTATATCTTCTTCTTGGAATTATTCTCTGGAACTTCTTGTCCGAAGTGACACTAAACAGCATGGTTCTACTGGAAGGCAAAGCATCAATATTGAAAAAGATTTATTTTCCTCGCTGGATAATTGTCATAGCGTCTTCCTTAACATCCCTTCTAACCTTGTTACTTAATATATGTGTTTTCTTTATCTTTTTTATTTTTTCCAGTGCACGTTTTCAAAGCAGTGCCTTGTTCTTGATTATTTACATAGCTGAGCTTTACATACTTGTAGTAGGTCTGGCACTTTTGTTATGCTCACTATATCCGAAATTTCGGGATATTCACCATATCTGGGAGGTCCTTGTTCAACTCGGTTTCTGGGCAACGCCGATTATATATCCGATTTCAATAGTGCCGACAAAATATCATACGCTAATATTCCTGAACCCTGCAGCAAGAATTATCCAAGGCTGCAGACAGGCACTTATTGGGCCTGGGAAAGAATTCTTAGGTCTTACGAATCATATTATTATACTGGCTGTGGCAGTATGTCTATTTGCGGTAGGTTGGGCAATGTTCAGGAAGATGTCTCGCAGCTTTGCGGAGGTATTATGATAGCGCTGGAAGATGTTAATAAGATATTCCGCCTGCCGCACGACCGAAGATACACTTTGCGACAGAGATTTATTAGTCTATTGAAGAAAAATACGTATGAAGAGCTTTATGCCCTGCGCGATATAAACTTAAAAGTCGATGATGGTGAGTTTTTAGGAATAATAGGCAAAAACGGTGCAGGCAAATCCACATTGCTAAAAGTTATAGCCAATGTGCTTGAACCAAACTCAGGGACGGTGTCGGTTAATGGAAATATAGCCTCATTCCTTGAGCTTGGTGTAGGGTTTCAGTGGGAACTTACGGTTAAAGATAATATTTTTTTCTATGGGGCGCTACTTGGGATGTCCCGGCGAGAGATTGAGCAAAAATATGACTGGATAATTGATTTTTCCGGCCTAGAAAGGTTCGTTGATGCAAAGCTAAAAAACTTATCCTCCGGAATGCAGGTGAGACTTGGCTTCTCGATAACGGTAAGTGTTGAAAGCTCAATACTTTTGGTGGATGAAGTTTTAGCAGTGGGAGATATTGATTTCCAGCAGAAATGTTATAATACCTTTGGAAATTTCAAGAAAGATGGCCGAACGATTTTATTCGTCAGCCACGATTTGAAAGCTATTGAAAAATTCTGCGACAGAGTAATTTTGCTCGAAAACGGACAGGTAAAATTGGAAGGGTCTGCGGCTAACGTGTTAGCTTTATACAAAAGTCAATAGAAAACCAGTTTGCTTTAGCGTATGGAGGTACTTTCAAACTTCCAGGAAAAACACTAACAGGACTTCCCCCTATGAAAACTATAATAAGGAAGGCATCAAAAGCCGCCTATCAACTGCTTTTTAACAGAGAGCAATTTCAGAAAAATCTAAAGAGAGATTATCATCTTTGGAGACAACAAGGTCTCCGTGCTACTTTTCTCAAAAACTCACCAAAGGTTCAGACTAAAGTCAAGAAAACCTCAACTATGCCGGAATCTGCTCTTGCCCATAAGTATTGCATCGGAAAAGGCCTGGAAATAGGAGGAGCAGCATCCAATCCTTTCGGGCTGAATACTTTAAATGTTGACTTCACAGATTCTATGGACACAGTGTTCAAGCAAGAAGAGATGCGCCTCTGTGGCAAGGCCTTAAAAGTTGATATTGTTGCCGGCGGGGATGATATTCCACTTCCGGATGAAAGTCAGGATTTTATAGTCAATTCCCATGTTATAGAGCATTTTGCCAATCCTATCAAAGCTCTTATTGAATGGGATAGATTGGTAAAACCCGGGGGAATAATCTTTATGATAGTACCTCACAAGGAAAGAACCTTTGACAAAGGTAAAGAAAACACACCTTTGAAACACCTAATAGAAGATTTTAAAAATAACAACACCAAACCTCATGCGGATCCCAATGGCCATGACCACTGCTGGGTTACCGGAAGTTTTGTGGAGTTGATCAATTATATGATTGAGGAACTTGGAATGAAATGGGAGATAGCTGATGTCCAAGATGCAGATGACAAAGTAGGTAATGGGTTTACTGTTATCATTAGAAAAAAAGAGACAGGAGTTCCTCTAACAATTGTTTAATGACGGTCTGTAGCCAGAATGGAAACCAGAATTGCATATTTTTTAGTCTTGGTTCGTGCTATATGGTGGTTATTTGTTGGTCCACATAGAAGAAAACCTGCCAAAGTCTGGGCCACATATAAATTTGGTGGTCTCAGGTTATGCTGGCAACGAGCTGTAGAAAAATTCGGAGCAAGCCGACGAGTTTCTCCATACGATGCTACGCGAAACCAGCTCTCACCCAAACAAAGTGAATATGTTTTGGCGAAATGTCTTAATAAGCCACTTATATCCATAATAACACCGGTATATAAAGTTAATAGCAAATGGCTGGATAAATGCATTGGTTCTGTCGTTAGCCAGTATTACCCAAACTGGGAACTTATACTGGTAGATGATGGCTCCCAAAAAGACGACCTTAAACAATTAATGGATGCATGGATATTACGAGATAACCGCATCCACGCACATTATCTGGAAAAAAACTGTGGCATAGCAGTTGCGACAAATTTCGGGATAAAACAAGCCAGGGGTAAATTCATCGGCTTTCTTGACCATGATGATGAGCTAACTCCTGATGCGCTTACCTGGGTTGTGTGGACTTTGAATAAACATCCTAATACATTATGGTTATACTCGGATGAGGACTTAATCTCACATAGGGAAAAGTGTCACTCACCACGCTTCAAACCCAACTTTTCGCCGGAGCTGCTTCTGTCGAATATGTTCACATGCCATCTTAGCGTCTATTCGGCGACTATTCTTAACGAAGTTGGTAGCATAAGAGAAGGATTTGAGGGTGCTCAAGACCATGACCTGGCATTGCGCATATCCGAGATAGTCCGGAGAGACCAGGTTGTTCATATCCCACGTGTTCTATACCACTGGCGAGCAATTCCGAGGTCGGCAGCTATGTCTATAGAAGAAAAACCCCTTGCCCCGATATCTGGCCGAAAAGCTGTCGAAGAAGCGTTAAAACGGAGAAAACTAAAGGGCTATGTAACATCTAATACACTATGTCCAACACTTTACCAGATAACTCTCCAGCCAACGATATTTCCTAAAGTCAGTATTATAATACCTACAAAAAACTCCCTGTCCCTTATAAAAAATTGTCTGAACTCCTTGAGAAGATACACAAGCTATCCAAATTACGAAATAGTGATAATTGACAATCAATCCGATGATGTACCGTTTCTTAAATACATCCAAGAAGAACAATCAAAAGGCCTGCTCAAAGTTATAAAATACGACAAGCCGTTCAATCACTCCGATATGAATAACATAGCGGTGAAATCCATTGACTCAGATTTAGTTGTTTTTATGAACAATGATATTGAAATTATCCCCGATAACTGGCTGGAGCAAATGGTTGCCACAATCCAGATGGATAAATCTATTGCGGTTGTCGGCTGCTTGTTACTGTATGAGAACAGAACCGTGCAGCATGGTGGTATTATTCTGGGCTTAAATGGTGCTGTCGGACAAGCCCACAAATACATTTCTTGTAAATCACCTGGATATATTGGGCGACTGCATTGCTTGCAAGACGTTTCTGCCGTTGCGTTCGCCCTGGCACTTATTCGGCGTTCGGCTTTTGAATATATCGGTGAGTTTAACCGCAAACGCTATCCAACACCGTATAATGATATTGATTTGTGTATTCGACTGAGAAAAAAGGGATTCCGCTGTCTTTATAACCCAATGGTGCAAGCTATCCATTATGAATCGAAGACTCGTCCAATAACAGCCAAAGAACTTTATTATAAAAAAAGATTTATAACTGACTACGCAGAAATACTTAAGAATGATCCTTTCTACAATCCTAATCTGGCACTCGATAACGAACAATTTCGCGGTTTTAGACCGTTTCCAGTAAAACAACAGATTCCGGAATTACGTAGTATTTCAAAAGCAAAGTCATATAAAAATAAAAAATGCCTTCAGTCAGTATAATAATACCAACTCTCAATGCGGATGTTAGTTTTTGTAAACTGCTTGATGCCTTAGGCAGTCAAATACTGAAGGCGGAAGAAATCCTTATTATCGCTTCCAACTACAATGATGGCACAGCAGAACTGGCAAAAAGTCACGGCTGCAAGATAACACAAATAAACAAACATGATTTTGATCACGGCACTACACGAAACCTTGGTGTTACTCAAACCAATAGTGAATTTGTAGTATTTCTTACCCAGGATGCTATACCTGCCGATGATCATACGATTGCTGAGCTAATAAAACCTATGCAGGCCAAGCCAAACATTGCTATCTGTTACGGCCGACAACTTCCCAGGCTAAGCGCAAGCCCCTTGGAACGCTTCTTTCGCGAGTTCAACTATCCGCCGCAATCTATCCTAAAAACCAAGAAGGATATAGACACCCTCGGTCTAAAAACATTCTTCTGCTCCAATTGCTGCTCAGCAATTCGTCGGTCTATTTTTAATAAACTGAGCGGCTTTAAAAACAACGTGATTGTAAATGAAGATATGCTATTCGCCGCCAAAGCAATTAACGCTGGCTATATGGTATATTACGCCGCAGAAGCAAAAGTCTATCATAGCCACACTTACTCTTTACGCGAAACATTCAAACGATATTTCAAAATTGGAAGATTCTTCGCTGATAACCGTTGGCTACTTCAACGTGCTACTCTTAAGGACTATGGTGGAGGAGTGTTAAAGGCTGGGGTAAAAACGTTCTGGCAAAAGCGAGCACCACATTACATCCCCGTTTTTCTCGCAGAATTAGCTCTTAAAACAATAGCATATAAGCTCGGCTGGTATTACCAGTTGCTATTCCATAAAAAGAGGATTTAGAATATCTCTGTCCCAGCTCCACTATTATAGAGAGTATCAATTTCCTGCTGCGACAAGGCCCTATTAAATATCATGACATTGTCAATCAACCCTTCAAAATATTGGTCAACCGTTGGGTAGTAAAGCCGACCAATAGAAACATAAACAGGTAAAGTCCCTATGTTCGAA
>CAYTTK010000083.1:0-11785 GCA_964440735.1 uncultured Pirellulales bacterium | reverse complement strand
TGTCTGTTTCTAAATTCCTTGATTATCCCGAGTATTATGCCGGTTTTTTCTCCAGAGATTCCCCTATTGTTTTTGCAAACAAGTTCTCTTTTAAGCATTTAAGAGACCTTTTGAATATATCAGTTGTAAATAAAGACAGCCATTATCTGACAATTTTATTCTATCCATACTACCTTAAGATAACAAATCTTATCTGGTAATGGTAAGACTATAATTTTTTACTATACCTATCACTCAATAACACAACGATCGTTTTTTTAAATAATGACCGAATATTTTTAAGTGTATAAATAAATTATCTAGCACCACCCAGGACAAAACTCCGAAAGAGAAATACACAAAAGCAGACTGTACAGGTTCTCCTGATCATGTTTAACCACAGAGAACAAGAGATTTTCGTAGATAACCATAGACAAGAAAACGGCCAAGACACGTTTATAAACGCAATCTCGGCTGCAAATCAACCTCCCCGAGTAGGGCTCGAACCTACAACCTAGCGGTTAACAGCCGCTCGCTCTACCAGTTGAGCTATCGGGGAATAACTGGCTACAAATAACACTATCAAACTAAAAGCTCTTTTCGTCCAAATCTCTTAAAACATTATCCAAATCTCAATAATTTGTCAAGATACACTTTTTTCAATAACTTACCCTAAGATTGCGGTTTTGTTCAATCATCGAGTTGTCGTGGTTTTTTGGCGTAGGAAACTACAAGTTTTCGTGCCGAAAGTAAACAGCCACAGAATACGAAATAGTTGCATCTTTTGGCATTTATAAAAAATTTCTTGCTTTTCAAACGCCGATTTTCTTATAACATTTATAAGCTCTGCACCAAAATATGGTAAATAAAGTAAAATACCACTTGATAAGTAGGATGTGAATTATGGCGAAGATAATTAGATTTATTATGCCGGTGGCTGTTCTGATTTGTTGTCTTTTTACTCTGGCGCCAGCCGAGGAGGTTATTACTGAGACCTCAAAAATCAAGCCGCAAAAGAAATCCGTCGAAGAACCACAACTTTGCCAGGGGCATTATCATAGTGAAGAAGCGGCCAGAGAACAGCTTGCGAAGTTTGCTGCGAGCTACTCCAACCTCGCAGAATGGCAACAGCGGGCTAAATGTATTCGTCAAGGTATCCTTCGTGGAGCCGAACTTTCGCCATTGCCCAAAAGGTGTCCGCTGAATCCAATAATTCATAGCAAGCGTAAATACGATGGATACACAGTCGAAAACGTTGCGTTTGAAAGCCTGCCCGGGGTTTTCATGACGGGAAGTTTATATCGTCCTCGAACAGGCAACGGACCTTTTGCCGCAGTTCTCTGTCCCCATGGACATTTCCGCAGGCCTGATGACTACGGGCGATTCCGGCCTGACCAACAGAAACGATGTGCAACCCTGGCACGAATGGGGGCTATCGTTTTTTCTTATGATATGGTCGGGTGGGGCGACTGGGAAAAAGCAGGCTGGCAGCATAAACGACCAAAGGTTCTTAAATTGCAGCTTTTCAACAGTATCCGTTCTATAGACTTTCTCACCTCGCTTAAAGACGTTGACCCAAACCGCATCGGTGTGACCGGGGCTTCCAGCGGGGCAACGCAGGCATTTCTTGTTACTGCGGTGGATGACCGCATTTCGGTTTCGGTTCCGGTAGTTATGGTTTCAGCCCATTTCTTTGGCGGCTGCGATTGCGAAAGCGGCATGCCCATTCACAAAAGCGCCACACACCAAACAAACAACGCAGAGATTGCCGCATTAGCTGCACCTCGACCGCAACTATTAATTTCCTGCGGCAAGGATTGGACCAAAAACACACCAGAGGTTGAGTTTCCTTATATTAAGAACGTCTATCGTCTCTACGGAGCCGAGACCAACGTTGAGAATATTCATCTTCCCGATGAAGGGCACGATTATGGCCATTCCAAGCGAATGGGTGCCTACAAGTTTCTTGCCAAACATCTTGGGCTTTCTTTAGATAAGGTCACCAGGCCGGACGGCTCAATTAATGAGGACTCTGTCGTTATCGAAAAACAGCAGGACATGCTCGTTTTCGATGCGAGCCATCCCAGACCCGCACATGCTGTCAGCCCCGATACCGCAGAACTGCCTTGGGATTAGTTTGTGTTCTTAGAACGGTCTAAATTTCTGTTGGAAAAGTAAAAGGTGGGATTCTGCTCTCAGAAATATTAGCTGCAACCATCAGGGTATAATTGTTTATTGCTCCGGTTTCTTTAGCTCTTCTATTTTCGGCAGGTCTTTGAGGGAATTCAGGCCGAAGACTTCAAGAAACTTTTTTGTTGTGCCGTAGAGCGTCGGTCTGCCTAATACTTCGGCACGACCTACGATTTTGACCAGCCCTTTGCCCATAAGTGAGCGAACCAACTCGCCGACAGTAACACCTCTTATAGCTTCGATGTCGGCTCGTATAACCGGCTGTTTATATGCAATTATCGCCAGTGTTTCCAAAGCCGCAGGGCTTAATTTACTATCGCTGCGGACATGAAGCAGCTTTTTCAACCAATGATTATAGTGACTCAAGGTAAGCATCTGATAGCCGCCGGCAATCTGTTCTATTCTAAAGGTATTCTTGCTGGCCTGGTATTTGTCGTTGAGATTTTGAATGTGTTGGCGGACTTGTTTTACAGTAACCTCAACAATATTAGCTATACGCTCTGCTGAGACCGGCTCATCGCTGGCAAACAAAACTGCCTCTATCACCGACTCAACTGTCGGCTGCTCTATGTCGTTTTCGCCACCCTTTTTGTCATTCTGAGCGCACCTGTCCTGAGCGTAGTCGAAGGAGCGAAGAATCTCTGTTCGGCATTCTCCATTCGATATTCGATATTCGATATTCGTCTTTTCCTCGTGCTCTTCTGTCATATTCCTTTCCATCTGAAGGGGTCTGCATCTTTTTTGCTGATTTCAATTGTTACATCTTTCAACTTTTTTTGTAATTGCTTGGCGAACTTTTTCAATATAAAGCGTTCCGAGACACTATGACTTAAGCAGATGCAGGTTAGATTTGCCTCTTGTGCGGCCAACGCCTGATGATGTTTCAACTCGCCGGTTAGAAACAAATCAACCTTTGCAGATATAACCGAATTTATGAGGTCGCCACACGAACCGGCACAAACCGCTGCTGTTTTTACCAGACGCTTTTCATCTCCAACAACACCAAAAGCTTTCGCACCGGTATATCTTTTTACTCTCTCGACAATCTGCTCTGTTCGCATCGGTTTGGTTAATTCTCCGATTCTGCCCAGCCCGAATTTATCCCGCTTAGTATGAAGCTTGAAGATATCAAAGGCCGGTGCCTCGTAAGGATGTGCCTTTTTCATTGCAGCTATACAAACATCGAGTTTTCGTGGAGGCACAATCGTCTCAAATCTTACTTCCTGCACCCTTACCAACTTGCCCTTCTTGCCGATAGCCGGTTTCGCTCCTTTCAAAGGCAAAAAGCTGCCCTCTCCCTTTGTGCCGAAACCACAGTGGCTGTAGTCTCCAATCACACCTGCGCCGGCAGCAAAAAGCGCCTTTGAAACACTCTTCACCGACTTCATAGGGATAAAAACAGAGAGCTTGTAAGTATCGCCTTCGGGACTATCAACATAATCGCCGATGGGCTTCGCATCGCAAATACCAATTATCTCTGCAAGACCATCGTTTACTCCGCCGACAGCAGAATCCAAAGCTGTGTGTACAGAAAAAACCGCAATTCCACAGCGTACCAAATCATAGACAACGCTGTTTTGGTCGTCAGCAGTAATCCTACTCAAGCTGTCCCAGATAACAGGATGATAACTTACAATCAAATTGGTCTTTAATCTCTTTGCTTCAGTGAGAACGTCACTGGTGACATCAATAGTCAGCAGAATATTTTTTACATTTTGCTGCGGGTCGCCAATGAGCAAACCCACGTTGTCCCTTGCCTGAGCTAATCTAAGCGGTACTATTTCTTCAAGTGCTGCTGCTATATCTTTTACCTTCATTTGTTTTGCCTGCACTCGGTCTGGATGAGTTCTTCAAACTTCTTTTGCAGCTTTTTTGTCATCGGGCCGGGCTTTCCGGCGCCCACATCGTGCTTTTCTACCCTGCTTATCGGCAAAATCTGCATAATCACATTCGTCAGAAAAATCTCATCGGCAGCTAAAACGTCGTCTATATAGAGGTCTTTTTCGACAAGTTCGATAGAATCTCTAAAGGCAATTTGAAAAACAGTCTTTCTGGCAACTCCAGCAAGTATTGGCGTTCTTATAAATGGAGTATAAAGGATAGAGTCCTTCACCAGAAATACGTTGCTTATGCACCCTTCAGCCAGGCGGTTATCCACTGTGAACCATAACGCCTCTGCTGCTCGCTTCTGGTGTGCCCACTTCAGCGCGAGCATACGCGAGAAATAGCTCGTTGTTTTATGTCCATAAATCGGCTCGGCTATGTTCTGCCTGAATGGCGACAGCACTACAAGAACACCGTTTCTATAATATTCGTCTGGATAAGGAGTTAATTTCGTGGCGATGATAAGAAGAGTGGGCTTCTGCTGCTCATCTTCTCGGACCATTGGCCCGGAAGTTAACGTCAGCCGCAAACGCGCCTCGGTTAATTTGTTTGCTTTCAGCAACTTATAAATAGCATCGGTGATATACTTTTTGTCGTAAGTTTCTTCTATTGGAACTGATAATGAGGCGGCACTGAAAAACAGCCGGTCGAGGTGGTCTTTCAGCGAAAAGACAACGCCGTTGTTGGCTCGCATCGTCTCGAAAAGCCCTGCACCATATAAAAATCCGCTGTCAGTCACAGATATGCAGGCCTTATCGATATCGACTAACTTATCATTTAGAAAAACCTTTTCTATCATCTTACTTCTTATAAATCAGAATATCGAAAATCCGAGACAATACTAAAATTCAAATTTTTGAAACTTAAAGTTTTGATTGTTGCGTTTTAGGCATTCGTATTTGTTTCGTGCTTCGGATTTCGAATTTAGTGCTTTGTGTTGACCTTATTCCCGCCAGCAGTGCTCTTGCTTTTGTGATAGTTTCGTCCCATTCTGCTTGTGGGTCGGAATCAGCGACTATTCCACCACCGGTTTGTGCAAAGGCCATTTTATTTTTGATGATAATCGTTCTGATAGCTATATTCAAGCAGACACTTCCATCGAGGCCGATATAGCCGATACTGCCGGTATATACACCTCTTGCTGTGGGTTCTGTTTCGTCGATGATTTCCATCGAGCGGATTTTTGGAGCGCCGGTTATAGAGCCGCCGGGGAACATTGCCTTTAGAATATCACAGAACGTAATTTCGCTGCGGAGCCGACCTGCAACAGTTGCTACCGCGTGGAAAACTGTAGGATAGGCTTCAATAGTCCTCGGCTGAATTACTCTTCGTGTGCCTGGTATGCATATTCTGGCGATGTCGTTACGCTCGAGGTCGATTATCATATTCAACTCGGCCTTTTCTTTTTCGCTGGACAGCAGTTCATCGAAATTTTTTTTGTTGGTTTGAGCTTCGTTTTTAATATGTGGCCGGGTGCCTTTAATCGGCTTGGTTCGGATGAAGCCGTCCGAGATAGTGATAAACATCTCGGGCGATGCGCTTACAATATAAAAATCACCGCCGTCGATATAAGCCGAATATGGGCTGGGATTGTAATGATTCTGCCAGCGGAAAAGGTCTATCGCCCCGGCATTATAATCACATTCAAATCGCTGCGAGAAATTAATCTGGTAAACATCGCCGTCATAGATATATCGCTTTATTTTACTAAACATTCGCAGGTAATAATCTTTATCCATATTGCATCGAATTTGTGAAAAATCTATGTTGTCAAAGTCGGCGGGAGCAGGCACTGGTTTACTGATTCTCCGGGATTGAGCCAGCAATGATTCAAGACTTGCAAATTTGTCCTGCGGCTTTTCAGGGTCGTCCGGCAAGTCTATAACAATCAGCCAGAAGTCGTTTTTTAGATGGTCATAAGCAATAAGCCGGTCGTAAAAGCACAGTCGAATCAGCGGCATTTGAAGGTCGTCTATTGCAGTTTCCGGCAGCTTCTCGATATATCGGCCAAGCTCATAACTGAAATATCCTATCCAGCCACCGCAAAAAATACTCTCTGGCAAATCGTCCACACCTTCTTTGTTATTCCCGCTCCTCTTAACTTCGACGTTCCTTGTTCGATATTCGATATTCGATATTCCATTTCTTTCTTCAAGTATGTATTTATCCAAAAACCGTTGTAATCTTCCGAATGGGTCTTTCTGCCCAGTCCGAAATTCAAATAATTCTGTTGGTTCGGCGGCCCAATAACTGAATCTGTCCGCATCTTTTTTGGATATATTGCCGCCGAGGATTGATGCCGATTTTCTGCCGGCGAAAATTTGGCTTAGGGCAGGTAAATCTATCGCTGCACGGACTTTCTTGTAATGCAGTTTGCAAACAATGCTTTGGCGTAAGCCATCTTGACGATTATCTGCCTTTAAAACTATCCCTGTTGTCACTGTAGTTGTCTTCCCCTATGTCATTCCCGCGCAAGCGGGAATCCATCCTAATCTTTATTTTTCTGAACTCCTGCTTTCGCAGGAGTGACATCATACTATATTTATTCCGGTCCTTTTATGTCATTGAATTCTTTTATAATCTGCACTCCCGATGAAGTGCCTATTCTTTCTGCTCCCGCGTCTAACATTTCAAGGGCCTGCTTTGCGGTTTTTATCCCGCCGGCCGCCTTTATTTTACAGTTTGGAGCCGTTTCTTTCATCAGTTTTATATCCTCAATCGTCGCTCCACCGGCCGGGTGTAATCCTGTACTTGTCTTTATAAAGTCAACGCCGGCCTGCTGTGCGATTTGGCAGACAAATATCTTCTGCTCATGCATCAAAGCAGCCGACTCAATTATTACTTTCAATATAACAGCAGGCCTCATCGACCGACAAACCCTCAGCACCGCCTGAAGTTGATTTAGCAGGTATCGTGCATCGCCCTCAACTATCGCAGCCAGGTCAGCGACCATATCAATCTCGTCTGCGCCATTGAGAATGGCTTCTTTTGCCTGAGCTACCTTGATTATGGTCGTATCGGCACCGAGCGGCAGACTAACTACACCGCCAACCGCAGCTTTCGAGCTTGATAGTATATCAGCAGCAAGAGCCACCCATCGGTCATTGACACATACGCTGTGAAACCCATAAGTTTTCGCTTCGTTGCACAACTGTTTGATTCGCTCTTTTGTCGCCGTCGGCTCAAGCAGCGTATGCTCAATACGCCCAGCCAGCTCATCACTCGATATTTGATATTCAGCATTCGCCATTTATATTGTGTGTCTCAATAATCAATGTTTTATGTATTGTTGCTTTTTGAAGTATTCTACTGCGCTGCCGGCGTCTGTAAAAACTTTTGTCGCTGTTTGCGTAACGAATACCGAGGGGTTTTGCTTTGCCGTCCAGATGACGAAAACCTGCTTGGCGGCTTCATGAGCATGCTGGAGCTCTCTTTCTACTCCGCTGGATACAGCCGCCCGGCCATCGACTAACGTTGGAATATAGCTTATTATCATATCCGACTGGTCGATGAGCATAAAGTCACGGGCGTATATCTGGCTGTTAATATCACGTTCGATTTGCTGGACTTGGCTCAGGTCCAGTCGAACCTTGCGTCCCAGCGCTATCACCTCGACGAAATATGAGCCCTGTTCAGCGGCCTTGTGTGCATAATGCGGCAAATACGATTCTTCCAAATCAGCAGGGTCGAAGCAGGTGAAAAACTGTTTCATTAATCGCCGAAATTCATTGATTTCTTCCTGTATGCCTTTCATATCGGCAACGTGGGTCATGGGGAAACTTAGATATGCTTTTTTGTGCGAGCGTTCAAAGACAAGTTCATAAAATGTTTCGGTAGTTTGCTCTTCGCAGCCGCGGGCAAGACAATAAAAGGTAGCCGATTCGTTAACACCTTTACAAAGCAATTCCGTCCCGATAATTTCCTCTTCCCGCCAGACAATCAGGTCTTTTAGAGAGTGTTCTAAATAGTGCTCATCTGCGAGCCGGCTGTGCAGGGCAATGACACCATCAATCAGGCAGATGTACATATCGGCACCAAGTTGACGCATCTGGTCGAAGTCCATCGCTGGGAATAATCCGTGCCGCCAGCGGAAAGTTGCGTGAGTATTGACTATGAGATTGGGGGCTTCCTGGGCCTTCGCAATAATATCTTTGAAAACACTGCGGCGAAGTGAGCTCAGCCGCTTCATCGGTATATCAAGGATTTTGCCGGGCGGAATGTCAGGTGCTTCGGCATACATCATATCGCCGACATTGCATAGTAACACCTCTTTACCTTTCTCGGCGCCAAGTTGGCAAACTTCTTGAAGGTAACTTTTCTTGTCAACGCCAACCATTCCGGTAACAACGACTATCATAAGATAAGACCCCAGACTCAAGACACATGACCATAGACTCAAAACTCACACATTTTACCTATTACTTGAGTCTTTGGTCTGTGGTCTTTACAAATTTTTCAGTCTTTGCTGTCTGTCGTAATCTTTTAGTGCCACAATAAGCTCATTCATATCGCCGGTTATTATCCTGTCAAGGTTATAAAGCGAGAGGTTGATTCTATGGTCGGTAACACGATTTTGCGGAAAATTATAAGTCCTGATTTTTCCGGACCTGTCGCCTGAGCCAATCATAGTCCTGCGTTTTAAATCTCGCTCGGCTCTTTCTTTGCTCTGGTAATATTCGTAAATCCTGCTCCTTAGAATTCTCCAGGCCTTGGCGCGATTTTTGTGCTGGCTTTTTTCGTCCCGCATGCTGACGCTGATTCCCGTCGGTATATGGTCGAGCTTAATGGCACTGCTGACCTTGTTGACATTTTGTCCGCCCGGTCCACCAGACCTGCTGACATGTTCGACGACGTCATTGGAGTTTATCTGAACATCTAATTCCTGCGGCTCAGGCAGCACTGCCACTGTTGCAGCCGAGGTGTGAATTCTGCCCTGTGTTTCGGTCTGCGGAACCCGCTGGACACGGTGACCACCACCTTCATAGCCGAGTTCAGACCATACACCCTCGCCCCTAACGCCGAAAATAACTTCGCGAAAGCCGCCCGTCCCTGTAGCACTAAAGCTGAGTTGTTCGACCTTCCATTTGCGCCCCTCAGCATATTTCACATACATATTGTATAAATCGCGGGCAAATAGTGCCGCCTCTTCCCCGCCGGTGCCTGCTCGTATTTCCATTATCACCGAATCTATACCCATCTCATCGGACATCACCAGCGCACTTTTGATTTCCTCAAGCAGAGTGTTTCTTTTAGCTTCAAGCTGCTGAATCTCTTCTGTAGCAAGCGCTTTGAAATCTTTGTCAACATTGCTGTCGGTCAGTATCCCACTGGCCTCTTCAATGCCGGCCATTGTTGTTTTATATTCTCGATATTTGGCAATTATCGCTTTAAGTTTGCCCTGTTCCTTGGATAGCCCTATCAGTTTGGCCGAATTGCCGGTAGCTGCCGTATCGGCAATCTGCTTTTCGATTTCACAAAAGCGCGCCGCAAGTTCTTCAAGTTTTGTAAGCAAACTATCTTTTTTCTCATCCATAGATATATAATGTTAAAAGTGCAAAATACAGGCCAAAGCAGTTAAGCTTTCGTAACATAATCCGCTTTGGTTTGACCAAAAGAGCAAAAGCCCCTATCCCGATTTTGTCGGAACAGGAGCCCTGATTGTAATCCGAAGAGCCAGCTATTGTTGCTGGTCTTTTTTGGTCCCTTTGACGTAACTTTTGCCGTATTTCTTCTGGAATCGCTCTATTCGGCCGGCGGTATCCACATATTTTTGCTTGCCGGTATAGAACGGATGGCACATCGAGCAGATTTCCGCGTGGATTTCTTTTGCCGTGCTGCGGGTCTCAAACGTGCTGCCGCAGCCGCAATGAACCAAAACCTTATTGTATTCTGGATGTATCCCTTTTTTCATAATTGCCGTAACCTTTATTTATAGAACTATGAATTCTAATCTGTATCAGCGGACATTTCAATAAAATTTTCTACAAATTACCTATTCCAAACGTCTTGATAACGACCGGTCTCCATTATCTATCGGACAAAATAAAGTATCCAACACCCTACTTTCTTCCAAAATCATTGTTTTCAGCCCCAAAAATAACGCAATCCTTGAGAAACTTTGAATATGCCTCTATTTTTAATCGATAATAACAATATCTATACTTTATGTAGAAAGGGTGTATTTTTCGGCAGGCTTCGGAGATGGTAAAATGCAGATTAGCTATGTTGTGTCAACAATGGTATTCTGGGGGCGTGAGCATCCACTCTCCTTCGAGCAGGAATGCCAATTCTTAAAGTCCCTGGGTTTCGGCATAGAGTTACGGCCCAATATAAAAGGCCAGAATGAGTGCCGTTACGAAAGGCGTAATTGGCCCCGCCTTGCAGCTGCGACTAAGGGTATGCTGGTCTCTATGTGCTCACGTAACAACCGACCCACTTTAGAGCAGTGGAATGAGCAAATCGAGTGCGCCAAGCTGCTCAATGCAAGCATCGTGACAGATTTTAAAAACCTTGGTATCCCCAATGGCCCGGAGCCCAACGGCACAGGCTTTGCCGCCGAGATAGTTAAACTGGCTGAGCTTAATGAGGTCAAATTGTGCCTCGAAACAGGCCAATTGCCGATGCTGAAGCAGTTCGGTGAAAATTTCCAATCACTTTGTTATTGTCTCGACATCGGCTACGCAAATCTGGACCCGCAGTTCCCATTCAAGCAGTATGTAGATGATTTAGCTCCGAGGGTGACACATCTGCACCTGACAGACAATTACGGCCAAATAGACGACCACGTTCCCCCCGGTTTGCATGGTGGTATATCACGTGAAAACTGGGACTACCTGTTAAACACCTTAAGCAAATACGACAATGAAATAGTAGGTTCACTTGAAATGTGTCCGTGTATGCCGGCTGTGATGATACGCCAGGCCAGCGAGTTTCTGTTTGATGAGTTGAAATGGCCGAGTCGGCCTCAAAAACAGCCCGGCTACGATAATCTCACCTATAATCCGATATAGCGGAATAGGTTAAATGGTAACTGGTTAAATAGTGAAATAAATACCAATAACCAGTTACCAATCACCATTTTTTAGAAGCCGTATACCGGCTTTAGCTGTTCAGCAGTCGGCAATGAGTTGTAGAATTCGCCTCTTGGGCCGACGTAACCGACGCCCTGTTTTCTCAGCGTTACCGGCGTGACAGAACCATTGCTGTTGGTAACATTGACTGTAACAGTGTTTATTTCCTCTCGGAGACTTTCCATCTCGGCCTTTGTCTTCTTCTTGTCCTGCTCACTGCCTAACATATAGCCAGCGGTGCCGCCCACTGCTGCTCCAATCAGCGTCGATTCCGTATCCCTGCCCGCCAACTGACCAATTCCAGCACCTGCTAATGCTCCGATACCGGCTCCTTTTTGGGCGTCACTCTCACAGCCGACAAAAAACGCCAAACTCAAACTCACTCCAACAACAACCAAAATTGTTACCCACTTCTTATCCATTTTATGCCTCCATAAATTTTTACCTATAATTCCTTCTTATTTTACTACGCTTGAGCGAAAAAATCAAGCAAATATTTTATAAACCGGCAAATACCCACATTCAGTTAATACTTTATCGGTTGTTTGACTGCGATAACTTGAACCAGCCGGTCTGAGCTGGCAATTTCTCCTATCGCAGAGCAAGTTAATACTATGCACTTTTCATTATGTAAAGACGCTGAACATTACGATATTATTGCG
>CAYTTK010000082.1:7927-11931 GCA_964440735.1 uncultured Pirellulales bacterium | reverse complement strand
TGAGATAAATGTGGTAGCGGATAGCTGTTCGTATTGTGTTCCTTCGGCTACGCTCAGGACAAGCATGCGTATCAGGTATTACAGAAGACTGAAAGCGCAAAGCGAAAGCTCAAAACTTGGAGTTCAGAGCAGATTCAAAGTTGAACCTTCAGATTTTATATTATAGTTTTAAGTTTTTTCCTTTGGTTTTTTGATTCCTCTCTATAAACAGTATATGCAATGCGGCATATTGAGGATATAAATGCCGGATAAACAAGCTGATACAACAATCGCCCAGCAGGTAGAGCTAACCATCGGTCAACTCGACTCGCTTTCAACTCTGCCGTGCGTTGCAGCACAATTTTTTCCCCGACTTCAGCAAGGTCAATTTTCGCTTTCGGCCCTGGTCGATATTATAGAATCAGACCCGGCACTTACCGCTAAAATTCTTTCGCTTACAGAACAGCAGGGAGTACGCTTGCCTGACGAAAGATTTTCGATTCGTAGTAGACTGGATAGACTTCCCGAAGGGCTTGTTCGCGAGGAGATTGTTTTAGTCAAGGTCTTCAGGGGTCCGGGACACGACTACAATAGAAGACAACTTATACTCCACTCGCTCGCAGTGGCCTGTTGTGCAAAGGATATTGCTGAAATCACGTTGCCTCAAATGGATTCGAATCTGGCTTACTTTGCCGGCCTGCTGCACGATATCGGAAAATTTGCGCTCGAAGATGCGATGCCGAAAAGTTTTGGCCGCATAGTCGAAGAAGCAAAATCGCAAAGAGCCGGCGCCTGCGCTATCGAGAGAAATTATCTTGGCACCGACCACACAATTTTGGGCAGACATCTGGCTCAAAAGTGGCACCTGCCTGATGCAATCGAACAAGCCATCTGGCTCCACCACAGCGACACTGTGACGATTTATCAAAATATGTCTGAGGCAAGAATAGCTGCCGTAGTGCAATTAGCTGATTCTTTGGCACGGCAATCCGACATTGGCCAATCCGGCAGCTTCGATACACCGGCGGAAATAGAGCCGATAGCCGATGTCCTTGGTATAGATATCGAGCAACTTAAATCGGTTCGCCGAGGCCTGAATGAACAGGTCGGGCAGAGAGCCAAAGTTTTGGGTCTGGACATATCAGATGCGATATCAAGGTATGCTGATGCTGCTGGTGCCACGGCTGCTAAATTAGTCCATGACAATACAAGATTATCTGATGAAAATCGTCGATTGCAAATGGCTTCGAGCCATCTTGATTTTATAACGGAATTTTTGCTCAGTGTAAATTCGGCTGCCGGAGCTATTGAAGTAGCGGAGGATTTTGCCACTCGCTGGCAAAAGTTTTATCAAACAGGCATGGTTTGTCTGTATTTGGCCCCAATGGGTGACTTGCAAACTCTCGAAGCCGTCGTTGTAGAGAACCTGTCGCAAAGTGAAACAGTCGTGTTAAGCATCCCAGCTGCAACACCAGCCGTACCGAAGGCGATAGCAAACAGGTTTGCGATTTTAGATGCGCAAGATTATATCGGTTGGTTATTCGAGCAGTTAGATATTGAATTTGACTTGAGCCGGACCAAGTTAATGCCGCTGCTTTCCGCAAGGGGAGCGATTGGAGCGATTATTTTTGAGCTTCAATGGCCGGGCGACGCAGAGCAGTTTGAGGAGAAGTTCAGGACGGCTACTTCGATAGCCGGGGTTGTTTTGGATATGGCCCTTGCATGGCAAAGGCAGGGGCGTTTTGCTGAGCGCTTTGCAAAGATTATTTCAAAAGCCAGAGACATGCAGCCCAAGATTCCAGCAGACCGCTTGCCGGATGCTTTGGCTGAGATGGCAGCCGGAGCCGCACATGAATTAAATAATCCTCTCTCAGTTATATCCGGGCGGGCACAATTACTTGCCAAGGCCGAAACCGATAAAGAAAGAAGGCGAATCATAAATCAGATTGAGAAAAGTGCCAGCCAAATATCTCAGGTTATCGATGACCTGATGAGCTTTGCTGAGCCGCCGGAGCCAAAGCCAACTCAGACAGATATTAAACAGATTTTCGATGAGTCCATACAATTAACAAGTCAAAAGACAAAGATAGAGAATATCAATACCCAAATTGAAATTGCCAATGATACCAAAAGTGTTTTTGTTGATTCGGCGCAGGTTGTATCGGCGCTCGCAAATATCATTACCAACGCTATTGAATCTTATACAGATAAGCCGGGGGATGTAAAAATTACTGCTGAGCCGGCAAGGAGCGGTGATTTTGTGAAGTTGGCAATCAAGGATTCGGGCTGTGGAATGGACGCCCAGACCCTGCAAAAAGCAACTCAGCCGTTCTTCTCAGTTAAGGCGGCAGGGCGTGAGCGGGGGATGGGTCTTGCTCACGCTGTCCGGCTAATACAATTAAACAGCGGCTCGATGGAAATTGCAAGCGAACCAGGCCAAGGAACCACCGTGACGATTTATTTGCCATGTAAGTAAATTGTGTTTTCAGCTTATATTTAGAAGAAAAACAAAAGGGACGGTTTTAACCGTCCCTTTTATTTTCGAAGGAGGAGAGATGAGTCCTATTTATCATACGTTTTGGGCCACAGCTTTGTTCGTGATTAGTTTAGATAGCTTAAAAAATCGTGATGCGGCAAAAGATGGTTTTTGCCTAAAATTCGAATATCTATATAATATGTGGAGAAAAGCATCGAAAAATCTCCGGAATAGCTTAGAGAGCAGGAAAAAATGAATAGGGGGCTATTAACAAAATTAGTGGTTGTAACAGCATTTGGTGCAGTGGGCATTTTTTCTTTGTCTAAATGTTATAGTGCTACAATTCCAATAACAAAAACACCGTTATATAAGCATATTATAAAGAAATATAAAACGACGGAAGCCAGTAAGCAAGAACCAGAAAGACAGCAAAAATCTCAGGAAAAAGCTGAAGCTCTGACCGATACAGACCACAAATCTTCTAATGAGCTGGCTGAAAAACCGGTTCATAAATCAGAAGAGAAACCAATTAAGAAACAAACTTTTAATTCAGTCCTGAACGAAAGCCCCGACCTTTCTGCTCTGCATCCTGATATGACTTTTAGCGAGGCAATCAATGTTTTTCGTAACTCAACCGCCCCTCCGTTAAATATAATAGTGCTTTGGAGAGATATAGAGACAAATTCAGATGTTGATAGATATACTCCCATTGGTATAGGGCCAATCTCAGGGATTTCTTTAGGCAAGAATTTAGAACTTATGTTGATGGCGGTTTCGAGCGCTCCGGGAAGTTTAGTTTATATTGTTGAAAAAGGAACGATTATTGTTGGAACAAGGAATTCTCTTCGCCGCAAAAAGGAGACGCATATTTATGATGTCACCGACTTATTAGGCCGGCCTGCCAATTATTTTATCCCGGCGAGAGCGCCCATGCCTTATTATGGAACGCCTTACGGCGGCGCGAACGGTCGTTTTGGTTACGGAGGTTACGGGATGCGATATGGCGGTTACGGCTATGGAGGTCATGGAGGTCCAGGATATTGATATTATAGAGGCCAAGATATCATAGGCCTGATAGAGACACATACATCAAGAACGAGGCCATAGGAGTTGATAACTGAGTCGAAGTGAACCATGTTCCGAATTCCTGACTGCCGTAATCAGTTGTGATATAAAATCTTAGCTTTTATCATCCCCTTCGGAAGCCCTGCACAAGACAGTTTTTTTATTTCTGCTCAAGAAATTTTATCTTTTACACCGATGAAATCTAGGAAGCTATCTCAAAACACAAGATATCGTTGCGAGACCTTGCTCTTCGACTTTACTCAGGCCAAGCCGGAGAAATAGCGGTTTTGAGATTGTCCTGAATGCACATTCACAGGTTTCACCTTCTTCTCCTTCGCCCCTGCACACAGCAGGGGTTTTTTGTAAATCACCTTATATTTTTTATCAGCCGTAAGGTGGCTTCAATGGAGTATTATTTTTTGGTTTTTGTGGTGGAAGCCGTGATTTCCATTGGCCGCTTAAGATATTAAGCGGTATGGACAGA
>CAYTTK010000082.1:0-7827 GCA_964440735.1 uncultured Pirellulales bacterium | reverse complement strand
ATGATTTTGCAGCATGCGCGTGAAAAACTTAATTGTCGGCTGGAAAGCTGGGAAGGAGATTATGATGAGACTCAATCATGATTTCGTAATGTCGGTTGAAACTATCCTTTACCTCGGAGAGAGAAAAACTGCCAACTTTGTTCGGGCCAAAGAAATTGCAAAGGCGCTAAACTTCTCCATCGGGTATCTGCAGAAGGTTATACAAACGCTCAGCAGATACGGCATCGTGGAATGTAAGAGGGGAAGAATCGGCGGGGTAAAACTTAGAGCCGAGGTTGTGACACTGCTTGATTTATGGAAAGCAACCTGCGGCAGCTTGGATTTTACCGACCCGCCTATTGCACAAATGAAGAAACCATTGAAAGCTTTTCGGGATTCTCTGGGCAGCGTCATAGTCTACAGAAAAAGATAAAAAATGCCCTTAAGGAAACTTTTTGCCCTGTCAGATGGGGTTTCCGGCCCAAAATTTCAGGATTTTGGTCACTTTTTTGCCTGGGCAGGAAGTGAAATACAAGCAAGAAATGGCGTTTTTGGCCTAAAATCCGCTTTTTAGCAGATATTCTGGGTCCTTTGCTGAAAATTTATTTATTTTTTTCCTTGACAATCCTTCATTTTGATTATATACTGTCTCATAATCAAGGAGGAGTGGTGAGAAGGCTTAATGTATATTCCTGCAAGTTTTCTCCCCTATAAAATCGATATGGTTTTTTATCGCAAACTATGGAAGAGTGTGATTTGTTGGGTTGATGAAAAGTGCAAGAGCACGAAGGGAATAACACGTTAACGAACCAGGCGATTTCAAAACTTCTTGATTTTGGGAGCGTGCCGGCTCAACAGGAGAATAAACTCCGTGAACTGCTCGACCCCACCATCACGGAACTGCTAAATTACGTTGACACCTCTAAAAAACCTTCCGGTGGTGCATCTCCGCGACCTACCTGGCGGCATGGAAAAGGCAGAACATCGAAGAAAAATGCGCCAACAACCGGTGGCAAAGTATTTGTTGTCGTCGCATGGATTGTACTGGTCTTGATTGTCGGGGCGGTGGTAAGTAATTTAGGTTTCAAGCTGGAGTTCCCACCGACTTTGGAAACTGTACAAAGAAATAGCAGCTATCTGTTTCATATAAGTATGTTGGCACTTGCCGGATGTGTTTTGAGTTTGACTACCTGGTTATACTGGAAGAGCAAACTCAGTAAGGTTGCAAATATAGCAGTTATTATTATCATAATCTTGTCAGGGACATTGCCGCTGTTGACGATTGGAGGAGAAAGTAGAACTACTGGAATGAAAAGGATAAGCCGAGCCGTTTTCCGTTCTTCCTCCAATACGACGACACCGATGGGCGAACGCGTAACCGGTATTCTTTACAGTAATGATAGGCCTGCCGCCATAATCGGTTACCGAATCGTTCATGAAGGAGAAAAAATACGCAAAGTAGAGATCGTCAAAATCCACAAAGACAAAGTTGAATTTGAAAAGGACGGCAGGAGATGGACCCAGACAATTCAGGGGGCGCCAACGCCTTATTGGGAATAAGCCAAATCTAACTTATTCTTTCCTCTTTTTTCCTTTCGAGATATTTTTTATTAGTTAATTTTTATTTTCATTTCGGTATTTTTCCGCAGTAACAGATACTCAGGCAATCTGTGAATAACGAGTCCGAAAAAACAGCCGGTACAATGCGGACTTATTTATGTTGATGTGAGTGCCTTTGCATACCTTAACTGTCGTAAAACTGATAACCGGTCATTTATAGGGCTACTTAAAAACACTTTCTGAATGCTTCCTTACTGCTAAAGCCGTCGGGCAACTAAGTCGAACTTAAAATCGAGGAACAACGGTAAAATTAATTCTTGGAATACTTAGCTTGTGGACCACAAACAAAGACACAAAAGACTGCGCCTGCTTATAGGAAAACTGAACAAAGAGCGCAAAAGGCAGGCAAAAAAAATAGATATACTCTGCAATGACCTTATTGCGGCCCAGCGAGACTTTATCAAGAGACTAAATACCATTAGTTTCACAGCGGATTTCTGTGAGTCTATCATCGGAAGAGGCGATTTGAACATGCTTTTATACACGGCCAGCACGCTCATCAAAGAGAAAATCGCCAATGCGAATGTCAGCTTCTTTTTGCGTCAAGCGGAGAGCTTTGAACTGCATATGTTCAAAAGCGACCAGCCAATTGCTTTTGAAAAGCAGCGTATGGAGAATTGGTTTAGCGCTGAGGTGATGGATAATATCTGCAAGTCGAACAGGTTGTGCACTGTCGATGATATGTTCGCGATGGGTCTGCAGGGGAATTTAACCAGATTAAATAAAATCTCAGCCGTTACAATTCCGCTGGGTCTGTTCGGCTCGTCGTTGGGCTTTATATTGATTTACCGCACATCGAAGAACAAATTAACTGCCGATGAGATAAATGACATTTGTTCCGTAACGTGCGGCCTGTCCCGAGCGATTGCATCCTGCCAGGTAGTTCATAGTTGATAGTTTAGGCACATTTTAGCGAAACAATGAACAATCAACGGTATTCAATTCAAATAATTTTCTTGCTTTATGGTTTTTTTTATTAAAGTCAGATGTTACTATAGGCTGAACAAGAATGAAGGGCAGGTAGCTCAGGTGGTAGAGCAGCGGACTGAAAATCCGCGTGTCGGCGGTTCAACTCCGCCCCTGCCCATTTAATTTTTGCCCAGTTCCACAGTTTGCAACGGTTTTCAGGGAAGTTTCAGGGCATATAGATTCTTTATCCGAGTCGAGAAGCCGATGGCTAAATATCCGAGAGAACGCCAAAAAGTCGGTTGCTTGCATTGATAACTGGGGAGGTAAAAAAGCGTTTTTTTTCTTTACAATTCAATTTTTTCTTATAAAAAGATTTTGCACGATTTTGGTATGACTTTCTTGCTTTTCTAACTTTTCGTGGGATTAGTTTGGTTGTTTGGCTTATTTTGAGCCGATGAATTAGATGTTATGAGCAGTAAATTTAAGGAGATTAATATGAATGGCGTGGCAAAGAAGATAATGTGTTTTGCCCTTATTCTGCTTTGTTTAGGGGCTGGGATATACGCTGTAAATGCGGCTCAAGAATCTTCTGAAGTATTATCTGATGAAGAGATTCAGGATAGGCGAGAAGAAGCGGCTAAAGCTAAAAGAGAAGCTGAGGGTAGGGCCAAGCAGAAAGCTACGGAGAGAGCCAAAGCCAAATTTGAAGAGGAAATTGAAAAACTAAATCTCCCTGAGGACAATACGCAGCGCTTTAATGTAAAAGAGGTTCGAATAAGCGGCAATTCGCTGATATCAACCGATGAATTGCTGGTGAATATGCCTCTGGTGTATAATGCTTCAGATAAGCCGCTGCATCAGGCAAAGAGCGAGGACCTTTACGATTTGAGGATTTTCCACGAAATCATTCAGCAGCCCGGCCAGGAGCGTCAGGTCTCATCGAGGATGATTCAGGGATTTACGCGGTACATACTTTCGACCTACCAGCAGAGGAATTATGCAGGTATATATGTGTATGTGCCCGCTGAGGCAATTAAAGACAAATTGGAATTGCGGGATGCAGTCTTACCTATAAGAGTCCTCGAGCTTTGTGTTACTGAAATTACAATAACCTATTACGACCCTGAAAAGGACAGAGTGGAAAAGGGGTATCTTAGCAATTCTGCAGTTTACGGTTGGTCGCCGGTCAAAGTCGGACAGGTGGCAGACCAGAAAAAGCTTGATGATTTTATCAATCTACTCAACCTTAATCCAGACAGATATGTATCGGCGGCGGTGACCAGAGGCACCGAACCGAATTCACTCGCCATAGGATACGATATTTATGAGGCGAACCCGTGGCATTTTTTTGTTCAATTAGATAACAGTGGCACAGAGGATAGGGAATGGACACCGCGGGTTGGTGTGGTCAATACAAATCTTTTTGGTATAGACGACGCATTTACTACGATTTATCAGGCACCATGGGAGAGAGGTATGGAGGAGGAATATTCAATTTATGGAAGTTATGATTTTCCGCTCTTAACGCCGCGGGTTCGGTTTAATGTATATGCCGGTTACAGCCAGTTCGATATTGCCAAGGATGCGAGCGGGATAGGTTTTATTGGTAACGGTTCGTTCATCGGTGGTGTCTTGCGCTACAATGTATTCCAGACAAAGGGCTGGTTCTTTGACGTGACCGGTTCGCTGAGCAATGAGACAAGCAGGATAACCCCAACATTGTTCATGGCAAGCGATGTTACTATGGAATTGTGGGGTTTGGGAGTTAATGTCCACCGGTCGGATGATATGTCGAATACCTCTTTTAGCTTTAACCGGCTTGAGAATTTTGGCGGTTCCAGCCAGAGTGATTTTTGGGACCCAGCCACAAGTACTGGGGCACGGACAAATGCGGAGCGTGATTTTAGTATTTATACTACTACTGCTGCTCACAGCCAGTTTCTGGACCAGAACAAGATTGGACGGATTAGCGGCACCTTCCGATGGATAACCTCCAATGGGAGATTGGTCCCTGCGAAGATGACTACCTTTGGAGGTATGTATACGGTTAGAGGATACGATGAATATGAAATTGTTGCCGACGGTGGCGTCCTTGCATCGGTTCAATATGAGTTTGACCTTGTAAAATATGACCAGTCTCAGGAGATTGTTGAAGCCGGGTCAGAGCAGGAGCAGGCAGAAGAGCCCTGGCTGCGGAAAGTAGCCCCACTTGCCTTTTTTGATTACGGACGAGCAATAAATGTAGCGCATGTGGCCGGTGAGAGGGGTGAGCAAACGATTTGCTCAGTAGGCATAGGGACACTTGTTGACCTCGGGGACAATTTTAGCGGAGCGTTATATTATGGCTGGCCGCTTATAGGAACTGATGACACAAGTAAAGGCCAGGGCCGATTGAACCTTGGTTTTCTGTTGCGGTGGTAAAATTTGATTTGGTAATCCGGTTTTCAGTGGTTCGAGTTTTACAAACCTCTGGCGGTATAGTCGTCTGAAATACTGCATAGCCGATTGGTTTGCGGTAGAGCCCATATCCAAAAAGCCATCGCGGACATCGCTAAATGGCCAAGTGTTGGAGTTGTTGTTAGCGGCGAATGCGAGAGATTTTCTGCCCTTCATATCACGAAATCTCCTCATAATATTCACAGTTATTCTTTATTCTTTTAGGTTTTATTATCTAAAAGAGTATTTTATCGGCACTAATCATTTCTACATCAATCCATACCCGAAACAGGCCGCAGCATATAGGTATTTTGCTTGACATTTTGACCACAAAAACTGTATAATAATGTAACAATTCGCTCAGGGAGGAGACCAATGTATTACGTAGCATAAGATGAATCACAAATAAAATATTGTGGGGAAGGTGATATGAAATCGTCAAGAAACATTTCGAAACAGCGTTATTTCATGCAAATCGTAGCATACACCTTGATAGGATGTATGTTCTTAATCAGTTCAATTTCAGTTGTGCTGGCTAATGCAAATCCGCCGCCTGGGACGCTTCCCAGCGGAGTGTTGGGTGTTCCGGAAGGTAGTGTCGGCAGCTTCGACTATAGTCCGGGACGTCTGGACATAAAAGACGTTGCTCACCAGACAGTTATCAACTGGAACAATTTTGATATCGGCTCTGGTGCAACAACCCAGTTTCACCAGATTGGTGTCAATCCTGCTGTAATGAACAGGATACACGATGGATTCCCAACGGGTATTCACGGCAGTCTCCTGGGTAACGGTCGGGTTTTCATCGTAAATCCAGCCGGCGTGATTTTCGGCCCCGGTTCAACTATCAATGTTACTCAGTTGGTAGCTTCCAGTTTGAAAATGACAGACCAGGCTTTTCTCAATGCAACAAATGTAGTTAATCCTATTGAAATGAAGTTTGAGTTGATGGGTGACGGAGTAGTGGAGAACTATGGTGTTATCAATGCAGCCGATAGTGTTTATCTTGTTGGCAAAAATGTTCTAAATGCAGGAACGATAATAAGCCCTGGCGGATTGGTTGTATTGGCCGCGGGCGAAGAGGTATGGCTTGCGCATCCCGGCAGTGACGTAGTTGTTAAGAAGTTAGCTTCACCTTCGCAGCAAAACCACACAGTTGTGAACTCTGGAACTGTCGAGGCAGCGGGCGGAGAAATAGTCCTTGCTGCCGGTGATGTCTTTTCCAATGCTATCGATGACCTTGATTCCTTGTCGGTCGCCGTTGGCAGGGTCGGACAGTTCGGCACTTTAAACGCCGATGGTATTGATGGCGACGGCGGCAGTATCAATATGACAGCCGGTGAGGTAGTTGTCCTTGGCAGCGAAAGTTTAACCACCGCAAACGCCGGTGAAAACGGCGACGGCGGCGAAATTATCGCCTACTCGCCCGGTATGGCACTTTTTAGGCCGGGTGCACTGGTTGAGGCCAGAGGTGGAAGCGAATCAGGTGACGGCGGCTTTTTTGAGCTCTCCGGCAAGGAGTATGTAGAAATATTAGGCTGGATTGACCTGACCGCAGCAAATGGCGAGGCCGGCACATTCCTTATTGACCCTCGAAATATCAAAATTGTTGATTGGCCATACGACAGACCAGTTTTAAATCCGAATGAGGGTGCGTTTTGGAATTGGGATCCTTGGCAGCCTTGGTTCAGTACCGGCGGGCGTGACTATTCAATGTTGGATATAGACTGGCTTGAGTGGTATCTTTATTGGTCAAATGTAACAATAACTACGAATCCCTATTTGTATTTAGGGGGATACGATCCGGGCCAGGAAGGATGGGTCTGGTTTGCTGCAGGCAGAGATTTGGTTAGTGAAAGGGATTGGCACTGGCGCTGGCGGCTTGTTCCTCCTTTTATTCCTTTTATTCCTGCTATAACCACCAGTGACAATTCCTTGATGGTTAACGCCGATAGTTATATTTTATTTGACGGCGACAGCGGTATTAATTTCACCGGCAGTGGAAGCGTCACACTTAATGCCGGTTCCTATATAGATATAGATGCTGGTATTGACGCCGGCTCTGTGGGCATTTATTTAAATGGTGGTCATTTCACAGCAGAAGCCGGGGACGGCTATGAGATTTTTATCGCGAGAGATATTCAAGCTGGCAACATAACTTTGAAAAATAATGTAGTGCTTGATGGTATGAGCTCGCCCGTCAACCAGTTGCTGGACGCTGGTAGCGGTATACTGGATGCGGACGGTGATATCGTGAAGACCACCGAAGGCAATATGAGGCTTAAAGGTTATGATGTTACCGTTTCTGGTAAAGTCACCTCTAACGGACCTCTTGACGTTGATGCAGATAATAATATAAGGCTCAGAAGGAATGTCTCATCAGTAGGTAAGATGACGATGGATGCAGGCCGATTCATCACGCTTAACCAGGACTCAGGTAATACAAGCTCTGGTGGGAAGATGGATTTAATCGCAGGCAGTAGCATCACTATTGGTAAGATATATGACAACTATGAGGGCAATGTGACGGCGAATGGCAATATGAAGCTGTGGGCTGGAAGAGACAACATGTATGCTGATGTCTTAGCCTACGGTAAGCTTACTACTACCAACGGTGGCAATATCAACGTTCAAGCGGGCGACGATATTACCATCGGGGTTACTTACAATGATCCTGTATATGAAAGTGTAGAGGCCGACGGGCTACTGACAATGAAAGCCAACGTTTCCGGAAACGGCCACCAAGGCGGTAATTTGGAAGTCCGTGGTAACGTTGAGGGTAATATGAAGCTTTCCGGCACCAATGTTACCGTTTTTGGTGATGTTACCTCTTACGGACCTCTTGACGTTGATGCAGATCGTGATATCAGGCTCAGAAGGAAT
>CAYTTK010000081.1:7103-12109 GCA_964440735.1 uncultured Pirellulales bacterium | reverse complement strand
AATATTTGTGTAAACGCGATGATCACCTTTTCTTTCAATCAGCCTTGAAATCCGCTTACACCCCCTTTTTCATAGGGGTAGAAAACTCTTTTTTTACGGTCTTATAAAACGTAGTAAAACGCAAGGTTTTCTCGCGTGCGCGCGCGTAAAATCGTGCGAAAATTCATTTTTAGCTCAAAATCGTGGCAAGAATCAGCGACCGTTACTCCCGTTAGTGAACGGTTTATTTTTACCTAAACGCAGAAAATCATATTAAGTTTTATTAAGGTTGCAGAGGTAAGGCTTTGTAAGAATCTCCATCTCTTTAAAACCTTGGCATTTCTACTCTTTAGATATAGGCCAAAATGTGACCTTTTGTGAAATGTCAACATTCGCCAACAGTCGAGTTTCAATATAATCTGACAAAAGCTAACATTTCCCCCTTTTCAAGTGGTGACATTTAGAAGCTCAGTAATATCCTCTTCGCTGCCAAAATTCTCGTCTTTTCCTGCGCCTTTCTGCCCAGCCAAAGACCCAGCTTGGACAGCGTTTGACCCAGACATAATGTTTCCTGCACCACCGCTGTAGCGTCCTTCTTGGTATTTTCAGGATTCGAGCGGTAGCTCTTATCCCGTACTCGTCTATCAGTTCAAAGGCATAATCCTTTTGTCTCTGGGTGTAGCGTCCGCCTTCACCAAAAGCTTGAAACAGCTCTCTCTTTTCTTCGTTGAACTCTTCGGCAAGCAATTTTATCATCAATATAGTTTCAGCATTTCCCATTTCCCCTTACCCTTTGACAATATCAAGTATTGCTTTTCTGTCCTGTTCTGATAGCTCCGGCCAGACTTCGATAAGTTGTCTCAATTCAGGGTATTTTTGCACAATTTTGTCCAAGCTGGTGGACAAGACAGGATTTCTGCTTTCTGTAAGTCCTTTATTTTCAGTATCTTGTTGGATAATGCTTGTAGGTTCGAGCCCTACTCGGGGAGGTGTGAACCGCAAAGGGTTCACGCCCCTGAACCCAATGTGGTTCGGGGTTTCTATTTATAGAGGCATTCCTCATAATTGCCTATGTATTATGTCTATGTCCTATTAAGCTTGGAAGATAACAAGTTTTACGTTGGATTTACCAGTGATTTAGAAAGAAGACTAAAAGAGCACAATTCAGGAAAAAATACCAGCACAAAATCAAGACTGCCATTAGAGCTAATTTATTACGAAGCCCATTTGTCTAAAACCGATGCGGCAAGAAGAGAAAGATATTTTAAGACAAGTAAAGGAAAATCAACACTTAAGCAAATGTTAAGGGAATCTTTGAGAAGGTTTTAGGCCGTAGGCCGAAGCCCTGCTGCCCTGAAGTTTTATCGTAGGGCTTGAATCTTAAAAAGGTGTAGGAAAAAAGTTTTCCCGCAGTATTTTGGGACAGTTATCTTAAATTCAAAAAGATTGCAAAACAGGCCGAAACAGCGTATAAATAAGCTGTTATGGCTAAGGATGTGAAAAAGCAAATTGTGCAGTTTCGCAAAGAGATTCGTAAGCACGATTATCTTTATTATGTTCTCAACCAGCCGGAAATCAGCGACCGACAATACGATAAACTCTTCGCTGAGCTTAAGGCAATAGAGCAGAAAAATCCCGAACTTATCACGCTGGATTCCCCTACTCAGCGTGTTTCCGGTCAGCCGCTTGAGGGTTTTGCGACTGTCAGACATGCCGTGCCTATGCTCAGCATGGATAATACCTACAATGCTGAAGAACTGCGTGCGTTTGATGAGAGAGTGGCAAAGGGACTTGGCAGCAGGAGTTTCGACTACGTCGTCGAATTGAAAATCGACGGCGTTGCGATAAGTCTTCGCTATGAAAAAGGTATCCTTGTTACCGCTGCGACTCGCGGCGATGGCGAGGTGGGTGATGATGTTACCACAAATGTGCGCACAATAAAAGCGGTGCCGCTTTCGCTTCTGGATGGTCGTAATATTCCTGGTGTGCTTGAAGTTCGTGGCGAGGTCTATATGCCGAGTAAGGCATTTGTCGAGCTGAACAAACAGTGTGAAGAGGCGGAGGTGCCCGCCTTTGCCAATCCACGAAATGCCACTGCCGGCTCTTTGAAGCTGCTCGATGCGAGAATTGCCGCTGCAAGAAAACTTTCATTTTTTGCCTATTCAATAGGTGAGGTTTCACAGCCTCTGGCAGAGGAGCACTATCGAACACTTCAAAAGTTTAAAGAGCTCGGTTTGCCGGTTAATCCTCATATCCGAAAAGCCAGAAATATAGAAGAGGTAATAGATATCTGTCTCAGCTGGAGCGAGAAACGGCTAAAGCTTGATTACCAGATTGATGGAATGGTGATAAAGGTTAATCGTTTCGACCAGCGGGATATCCTCGGCGCCACAGGCAGGGCTCCTCGATGGTGTATCTCTTACAAGTTTCCAGCAGAACAAGCTGAAACAATAGTTGAGTCGATAGATGTGCAGGTCGGAAAGAGCGGAATCCTGACACCGGTGGCGAATCTGACACCAGTGCAATTGTCTGGGACGATGGTTAAAAGGGCAAGTTTGCATAACTTCGACGAATTGCGTCGGCTCGATGTCCGCAAGGGCGATACCGTAGTAATTGAAAAGGCCGGTGAGATAATACCGCAGGTAATAGAGGTAAAGAAGAAATTAAGGCCTGCCGGCACCGCACCCTTCAAAATACCTAAAAAATGTCCGAATTGCGGCTCGGCGGTAGCTAAGGACAAAGATGGTGTGTATATCAGATGCGTTAATGATTATTGTCCAGCTAAAATGAAAGAACAAATAAGATACTTTGCTGCCAGAGATCAATTGGATATCGAGGGTCTTGGTCCTGCGATTATTGACCAATTAGTAGATAAAAAGTTAGTTATAAAACCGGCAGACTTGTACAAACTTACGAAGCAAAATTTACTGGGCCTTGAACGAATGGGCCCCAAAAGTGCCGACAATCTGCTTGAAGCAATCAAAAAAAGCAAAACGAGAAGCTTGACTAGAGTAATTGCAGGACTCGGCATACAACATGTTGGTATCCAAATCGCTGAGATACTTGCGAATAGATTTGAACATCTTGGGCTACTAATGCAAGCAAGCGAAGAGGAACTTGCCAAAATAGACCAGATAGGGCCTGTAATTGCAAAAGGTATACGTGATTATTTTGAAAAGTGGATTGATAGAACTAAAGAATTAATAAAGTATTTGAATCCAAAGAATGAAAGAACAAAAGTATCAAATAATCTTGCCGGTAGAACCATTGTTGTAACAGGCGCTTTGGAAAACTTTACCCGCCAGCAAATCGAGCAGGCAATCAGGCAGGCAGGAGGAAAGCCGTCTTCCAGCGTTAGTAAAAAGACCGATTTTGTATTAGCCGGAAAAGACCCGGGAAGCAAGCTCGACGAAGCTCAAAAACTCGGAGTCAAAATTATAAAAGAAAAACAATTTCTTGAGATGATAAACACTAACTGACACTAACAAAGGAACTGACTGAAACTGACAAGTGAGATGGCTAAGAAATATGTAGATTTGTTATATAAAGAGTTGAGCTACGAAATCCGTGGGGCTGCAATTGAGGTAAAGAAAAACTACGGATTGGGACACAAGGAAGTCTTATATCAAAGGGTTTTTGCCGAAGAACTTAGCCTTAGAGGGCTAAACTATGAGAGAGAGAAATCAATCAGGATATATTCACCGAAGACCAAAAAGGTGATTGGCGCATATCAACCTGATTTTGTAGTTGAAGATAAAATAATCGTTGAAATAAAGGCTTTAGAACAACTACCTTCCCAAAAGATAAACCAACTCTATAGTTATTTGAGAAATGGCAGATACGAATTAGGATTTCTTATAAATTTTGGGTCTGGTAGTGTTGCTATAAAACGTGTAATTTATACAAACGATAGGAAGGAATACCTACAATCTCAGAATAGGACACGAACTGGTAGTCAGTGAGAGTCCGTGTTAAAATCAGTGAAGGGCAGTGTTATGAATGAAAAATATATGCAGATGGCGTTGAAACTGGCGAAACGCGGCATTGGCAAAGTTGAGCCGAACCCAGCGGTCGGCTGTTTAATCGTAAAAGCCAACCAGATTATTGGTCAGGGCTGGCACAAAAAATTCGGCGGAGCCCATGCGGAGATAAACGCAATCGAAGATTGTAAAACGCTTGGTGTTAATCCGCAGGGAGCTACGATGTATGTTACGCTTGAGCCGTGCTGTCACCAGGGTAAAACCGGCCCTTGCACGCAGGCGATTATTGATACGGGATTAGCAAAAGTTGTTGTCGCGACGATTGACCCATCGCAGCACAATAACGGGAAAGGCATCGAGCAATTGCGCAAGGCAGGAATCGAAGTGCAAACAGGTGTTTGTGAAACCGAAGCGAAGCTGTTAAATGCACCTTTTATCAAATTTGCTACAACTGGTAAGTGTTGGGTGGTGGTTAAATGGGCGCAAAGTATTGACGGCAAAGTTGGCTATGCTGAGAGAGCTGATGAGCGTAGGTGGATTTCCAATGAATTAAGCAGGGCAAATGCACAAAATTTACGCCGGCGGGTCGAGGCTGTATTAGTAGGTATTAATACTGTAATTGCTGATGACCCGCTGCTAACAGTCCGGCCGAGCAAAGGCAAAAAGCTCCTCAGAATCGTATTGGATAACTCCCTGAGAATTCCCCTGAACTGTAGGCTGCTTGGAACGGCTAAACAAAGCCCCATTCTGATTTTTGCACATCAGCAGGCAGTTCAGGCAAACCCGGGAATTGCAGAGGAGATTGCCAAAAAAGGAGCTGAGGTGCTTACGTATCCTGATACGCAAGGCCAATCTAATCTATATTTTTTGCTTGATGAATTGAGTAAGCGCAGCATTGCTCAGTTGCTTGTCGAAGGTGGTCCGTTAGTAATAGCATCGTTTTTGAAAGAACATCTCACCGATGAAATCCGAATTTATATCTCCCCCAGAATACTTGGCTCACAGGGAGGTGCTGATATAGCCAAGTTAATGAATGAATTAACTGAG
>CAYTTK010000081.1:0-7003 GCA_964440735.1 uncultured Pirellulales bacterium | reverse complement strand
AAGGAATAAGGGATGAAAAATATAGAAGTCCTGGGTTTGGAGACCCTGCCTGAAATCCGGCAGGGGGATAACCTGGCTGAGATTATCGTCAAATGCAGTAATGCTGAAATCGGCGGCCTGGAAGATAAGGATGTTATCGTTCTGACGAGCAAGATTGTATCCAAGGCCCTTGGGCGAACAAGAAAGCTTAGCGAAGTGACACCCGGCAAAAAAGCCCTGGCAATATCGGCACGAACCGGCAAAGACGCAAGATGGCTGCAAATGATTTTTGACGAAGACCATCAGATTCTGGCAATTATTCCTCTTAAAGGTATTATTGAGCGGCACATTATTAATGCCTCGCAGGATAGTGCATCCGGCAAAGAGCTTGTCGAGCACGAACAGGCCCTCTGTATAACAAAAGGAAGAGACGGCCGAATCCACACCTGCGATGCAGGCATTGATGGCTCCAATCATCCGCCCGATATAGTTAGTCTATTACCCGAAGACCCAGACGCCGAGGCAAGAAAAATAAGAGAGCAAATCCAGAAGCTATCAGGCAAACAAATTGCTGTCATTTTGGCTGATACAGAAATGATACCATTCGGGACGATGGATTTTGCGCTGGGTTCATCGGGTATAGAGCCGATATCAAAAAAGTTCGGCCAGAAGGATTTATTCGGCAAGCCAAAATTCGGCGGAATAGACCTGACGGCATACGAGCTTACCGTTGCCTCAAGCCTTGTCTTTGGCCAAACACGTGCGGGTATTCCAGTAGCGATAATAAGGGGGTATGAATACGTGATTAGCGAGACTGAGAATATATCAAACACTATCCTACCAAAAGCCGATGGCGCCGATGTTACAAGAGCAATTAAAGAGACTATGCGAGCCACCGCTTATGCCTGCAGTCCGAAGATCCGCCTACTCCTGAAAATAGCTTCCCGGTTTGTTGAATAAATTGTGTCGTTTAGAGATACCCTGAAGAAGAGCATATCTTATCTTTTCCGATGAAATCAACCTTGCTGTTTTGTGTCCAATTTGTGTCATATTGACTTTATGATACGAGGAGTTAAACATCACTGTCTCGGGCAAAAACAGGAACTGAAAACAGTGTTAATCTGTGTTAATCCGTCTGCGAAAAGTAGAACGGTCGGTTAGAGTAAGTAAATATAAAGATAATAGCACCGAGCCAACTCATTTTTTGCTTAACTTGAGTAAAACTTGCTCCGATATAACATCTAAAACGTGCGTAGATTGTCCGAACTTAAATAAAAGAGTTAAAAATGAGGGTTAAAAACCTATCGGACGATGTTTTTGGTTATTTTTGGTTTAAAGAACCACAATTAGCGTCCGAAAAAATATAAGTCCGGCTAAGAAAGGCAGATTGCAATGAAAAAATTGCTGATTTTCTCATTTACTTTACTGGCATTTATATTATTTGGTTCCCTTGGTTGCGAGAAATATCGTAGTAGTCGAATAGCTGGGCCGGTGGAACCGGATGTCACCAAGATGTATTTTTTGGAGCAGACATACAAGCCCATGATTGCAGCACCAGTGAGAGCGGAACCAGCTATAATGGAGAGACCTGCTCTGGTCAAACCAAAGCCACTATTTATCAGCGAGTCCGGCCAGCTTATAATCTCAAGGATTTATCCAGCTCCGGAATTTGCTATTGTTCAGATGGACAAAACAATGCCGGCGGAAGTTGAACTAAGTAAATCCTTCGATTACTCTATCAGCTTAAAAAATCTGACGAACGAAACACTAACTAATATTGTGATAACCGAGGAGCTTCCAGACAATTTCAAGTATATAGGTTCCGAGCCGAGTGTGAAAGAAAATGAGAATAATCTTGTCTGGAAGATAGAGTCGCTTGGACCGAGAGACTGCAGACAAATTACAGTTTCTGGCTTTGCCAAAGATGCCAATTCTATTAGGGTTTCCACAACAGTTGTTACCCACTTCTTCCCGGCCAGCGCCGACATAAAAGTAATCCAGCCCAGGTTGGAATTGGCGGTGGCAGTTCCGGCTGGCGCTATATTGTGCGATAACATACCGTTCAAAATCGTGGTGACCAATTCGGGAACTGGCACAGCACGAAATGTCAGAATCGTCAATACGCTTCCGACAGGCCTGCTGACCACTGAGGGCAAGAGTGAGCTTTTATTTGATGCGGGTAACCTGTCAGAAGGTCAGTCACGGCAATTCTCGACCTACCTTCGAGCCATCAAGACAGGCAAGTATGTCGGTAAGACCGTGGCAACAGCTACAGACCTGAAGTCTAAATCGCAGGAAAATACAATAGTTGTAGGTAAGCCCGTGCTAACAATCAGCAAGACTGGTACCGAACAACAGTATGCAGGTAAGGTGGTAACCTATGCGATAACGGTTACCAACAAGGGAGATGCACCGGCGAAAGATATTATTGTAGAAGATACCATTCCTCGAGGGGTAACCTCTATAAAGGCAACTGCTGGAGCAAAACTGACCTCGTCAAGGAAAGTATTGTGGCGATTGGGTACACTTGCGCCCGATGCTTCCCAGAAGGTTCGTGTGTCCTATGTTCCAACTCAAGTAGGGACGCTGATAAATAAGACAACTGCTATTGCATATTGTGCGGAGGTTGTTACGGCTTCGGCAGAAACTTCAGTGACCGGAATCTCTGGTGTGCTGCTAGAGGTTGTTGACGATGAGGACCCCATTGAGATAGGCACCAACGCTACATACATAATAAGGGTGGTCAATCAAGGCTCGGCCCCCGCTACGGGAATCAGTATTGTATGTGGTCTGGAAGGTAATGTTCGATACGTTTCGTCAACCGGTGCAACGACTGGCTTAGTTGAGGGCAATATGATAACGTTCGCGCTGTTAGACAGCCTCGCCCCCAAGACCAAGGCCACCTGGCGCGTGGTTGTCCAGGCGCTGGAGCCGGCGGATACACGCTTTAAAGTCACTATGAATGCCGACCAGCTTACTCGCCCTGTTGAAGAAACTGAGGCAACACATCTATACAAGTAGCTATGTTAATAGGATATGGCACCACGGCATAGACTACGCCGTGGTGCCCTTATGAAAATCGCTACTCTGTTATTTTCACAAAAGCAGTAATCTATTTATTCTTGAATTTCCCTACTTTATACTTTATCTGTCATCATGTGCGGAGAGCACAACCGAAAAGTCCCATATATTGGCCTTAGGTTTCACGCCGGATTTTATCTTGATAGACAATTTAGATGGTTTTTAAGCCATTATTTACTTGACAGTAGATGTGTTTTTTGATAGTATGATATTGTTGCGAGTGCAAACAGGCGGTTTCGCCACATGCTTTTGTTGCAGTAATGGCACATCGCAACAGGGAGGCGGGGTGACGCTAAGATTCTATATGAATTGCCCGTGTCTCCCTTTTTTATGCTCGCAGCGTTTTCTGCGATTGAACAAATCTATGAAGCAATGGATCAAACTTGACCAAAGCCGGTGAATCAACTATACTCTTTGTATCTCAACGCCGTATTAAACAGAAGAGAAAGATGCCTGAATTTAACAGAGAAAAATTTAAGGAATTCTGGAGAAGAACGGAGGTGATTAGAGAGTATCAGCGGATGCTTTACACCTTCGGGGATATGGAACTGCCTTACGTATTTGCTGCCGAGCACAGTCGATTCAGGGATAGAACAGTTGTGAGAAAAGGTATTATTTTGTTTCAAAAGCCGCATATATTACTGCCTGGGTATTACAGCGGACCTGAGTTCAAAGGGGGGTTTGAGCACGCAAATGCAGTTCCTCCTGAAGCTATTTATCTTTTCAGAACTATGGGGCTGCCTTACTCTCATATAACCAATAAACTGGTAGCTGAAGAACAGGTAGAATATGGCAGTTTACAGAATGTCTTGGATGAGTTTAACAGAGAGATGGACGAGCAGGAGAACGCAGAAACAGGGCTTATAAAGGGCGTCCTTAATGGGGCAGATGTTTCTTTAATGAGATATTCATTGGGATTGATAATTAAATCGGCTTCGCAAAATGTGAAAGAATTTTTTGAGCACTTAAGGAAGCAAAGGGGAGAGCCAATAAGGCCTGATGAGAAGATTACGGATGAGGACATCAGGAGATTATTCGAGTAAACCACGTTAGAAAACTCAGGCGGTATTAACCTGCTTTCGCTACGTATTTTTTACCCCCTAAAGGACGGAGCTTTTTTTCTAACGGGGTAAATCTCCGCCATCAACCTTTGGGTGTTCTTTGCATCCTTAATTAGTCGCTTGTGTTGTCAGCCGGAGCCCGATAGACATTACTAAGAGCGGCTCGAAAAACGTCAGGAAGAGCTGCTCGACCGTTTATCACAATAGCCAAATAAGCAAAAGCCCGGAGAGCAGCAACGGAAAGAAAAGACGCGAATCTGAATATTTGACTAACTTTTTTTGCGAAGTTTAAGGGGCAAATCGGCATTTGCCTGGTTTGCCCCTGGCTTTATTGCAAAGCAATTTATCTCACTGCCACTGAAATCAAAATATAAGCAAACTCATCAGCGACTGTGCTCACTGGCGCCAATGTCTACAGTAGCTGTACCGTTGCCATCGCCATCTATGAATCTGACATTGCCATCGATGTCTGTAACAACCGATGCTGGAACTACCGTGTTGTCACCAGCGTCGATGCAAGGCGAACCGGCTGAGAGGTGGTAACCATCGGCCTCAATGTCGGTAATCCGGGGGTCGGCTGCGAGACAATTCTTTCCGCCGAGCTGAGGGGTCAGTCCCTGGATACAGCAGTGGCTGGTCTCGACTTTGATGCCATAAAGCTGCGCCGGCTCGTCGGCGCCGTAGCGACTCGTATTACCCCACAGGATGCAATTGGTTGCTGTGGGTGTGCTCTTTTGGTTATATACGCCGCCGCCCGCGTAGGCGTAATTTTTCGTAATAGTGCAGTTTATGATTTTGGCCTTGTTGGCCTCATTATACATAGCGCCACCTTTTTCATTAGCCGAGTTTCTGGTAAAGATGCAATTGACCAGGAATGGGCTGCATTCCGCGTTGTGCATCGCTCCGCCGCTACCTCCGGCATAGTTGTCAATGAACCTGCAGTTAATGAATTGGGGATTACCCTGCCAGAAGTAGACGGCGCCTCCGAGTTCTGCTGAATTTAGTTTGAAGATGCAGTTGGCAATCGTCGGGCTCCCAGCTTTGCCGTATAACCCGCCACCCTGGTTGGAAAGCTGTGATCCGTTGGCATTTCCGCCCGCTATGATGAATCCATCAAGCTCAGCAGTCTCGTCTGCTCCGCTGGCCGTAACCACGTGGATTGCATTATCAGACCGCGTGGGTTCGGTCAACAGCATCGCCGGATTATTCACCGTGGCATCATCCCCCTTAAAGTCCCCGCTCAGAATCGTTTCATTAACCAGAAGGTTGCCGTTTTCCCACCTGCCGCCTCCGGCCGGAAATCCCCCATAAATTGCCACACCGCTCTTGAGCATAAACGTTGCGGCACGGTCACCTCTGACCGGTTGCTTGCCCTGATTAGGTTTATAAACGCCACGCGCCACCCAAATCTCGTCGCCCTTCGAGGAAACGGCTATGGCATCCTGCAGGAACTTGAAGGCGTTGGCCCAGCTTGAGCCGTCATTGCTGCCGGTTGCACCGGCGTCAACGTATATGACTCTGCCATCACTGTTTCGTGGTCTTGGCTCATGGGTTCTGGGAATTGCGACCGCTCCTGGAGCTGGTTCGACAAGCAGGGTTATTGTTGTGCCATTCGGGTCCCATCCTTCTGCAGATAGCATATGCGTTGTTATACCAATACTAGACATATTGTCGCGTCCGACCCGTGTTCGCGAAACAGCCGTATTTGTATCCGCAGGGTCTAATGTTACGCACTCAGGACGGTAAGAACCATTTATGTAAGCACCCACGACAAGCCGGCCTTTGTGGCTCGGCGACGGGTCTCCATCAACGGCCAGCAAAGTGAACTTCAACACGAACGCGTCGAACACCCTGATGTCAGAGGCAAACAATGAGTTATTCGGCTCGCTTTTCGTAGCGACAAATTGGAAACTCCGTTCGCCAGGCGTGGTCCCGGGAAAGTAGATGTCGAATTCTACCCCAGGCCCGGGTATGTCTCTTTTTTCGACAATGCTTGATTTTGAGTAGACGTGTTTGTTGGTCTGGTCAAGCATTGTCATCAGTGCGTTGTCTGAGAGAGTGAAATCTTCTGCGGTGAGTGGGTTTATAAAGACCAAGATTAATAACAGTGCCGTTATTAGTGTTGCCGGATGAGCGATTTTCTTCATTCTTTTGCCCTCCGCATAATCTGTCTTTGCTCCTTTAGGGGGTGCATCTCGGTCATTTTTTATCTTTAATACTAACTATACACTGTTGGCGCGCATTTTGCAAGATTTTTCCCAGATTATCGTTTTTTCGCCGGCGAACTGATTCGGGACGTTTTATCCAGCAGTTTCTTTCGTTGGAGGATATGGAAGTAGTGCTGGGCGAAGCGGTGGGCTTCATCACGAACATATTGAAGCAGCTTGCGGGCAGGCGAGTGGGCAGGCAGTTTCAACGGCCTGGAGCTTCCCTGCAGGTAAATATCCTCCTCTCGCTTGGCAATCGAGGCGATTTTTATATTTCGTCCCTTGTTCTTCATCCCCCGTTCCTTGTCGAGTGTGGCTATCATATCGTTAAGAGCCATCTCGGCGGCTCTTAGATGGCCCAGGCCTCCGTCGATTAAAATAAGGTCTGGCCAGAGCTCTTCCCCCTGCAAGGCATATTTGTATCGGCGTCTGACCACTTCGGCAATCATTGCATAATCATCGATACCTTTTACGGTTTTTATTTTGAAACGGCGATAGCCGCTCTTAAATGGCCTGCCATCAATGAATTTAACCAGCGACCCAACCGCCTCCGTTCCTGCGATGTTGGCCACGTCGATGCCCTCGATAATCCTGACCGGCTGGGGGCATTGCAATATTTCTCGTAGCTGGACGAGGGCTTCGGTCGGGTCTGCGGCGAATACCTCGGGCTGGACG
>CAYTTK010000080.1:0-12135 GCA_964440735.1 uncultured Pirellulales bacterium | reverse complement strand
CACAGCGTTTACTCGCTAATGCAGCCGAGAAGTGCAATGCCTGCGGCGCCGGTGCGGTCGCCGCTGCAGTCGCAGCTACAAAAAAACTCGGCAAAACGGCGGGCCTTTTGCTTGCACATACCAATAGTAATGAAGTAATGCACAGCAGGATGGGGACTTCTAGCGCCGACAGTGTCGGCTACGCAGCGATTGTTTTTTAATGCGAGCAACGAGTCACGAGGTACAAGCGACAAAAAAAAGCCAACGGTCGGATTCGAACCGACAACCACTGGTTTACAAAACCAGAGACCGAAAATCATAAGCCCTTGCCGGATAAATCACTTACAAAAACCGAAAATCCTGTCTTTGACACCAGCTTGGCCATTTTACTGAAAAAATACCCCGAATTACAAGAGATTATTTCGGCTTGGCCAAAGCTGCCAGAGCATATCAAGGCTGCAATAAAGGCATTAGTCCAAACCCATAATGAGGAAACAAAGTAAAGCTATGAACCAAACAAAAACACTTACACCAAAACAGGACAGCTTTTGCGTCCACTATACTACTATCGGAGCAGAGACATTCGGTAACGGCACAAGGGCAGCAATAGAAGCCGGTTACAGCGAAAAGGGGGCTTATGCAAGAGGTTCTGAACTATTAAGACTCCGTAAAGTTCGAGAACGGATAAATGAACTGCACGCAGAGAATATGCAGCGAAATATGATAACCGTTGATAAGGTGCTGGCTGATTTAGAACACGACAAGCTAATGGCACGCAAGCACCATCAATACGCAGTTTCTAAGGGTTGCACAGAATTGCAGGGCAAGTACCTTGCAATGTTCACCGACAATACGAACGTTACCGACACGGTTAAGCAGAGGGAGCTGGACGAAAACGAGCGTAAAGAAGCCGAGAGAATAGCTGCAATAGCAGTTCGTGAGAAACTGGCAGAAAACTATCTGAAAGCAAAGGAAGGTTAAGATTATGGTTTGGCGGATACCCCTTCACTCCCCAAGCCCCCACCCGTCTTGAAAAACATAACTGACCCAGAAATATATGTCATTTTTTGGGAATTGTGATGTTAGGGATGAGATTTTGGGGTAGGTATGGGTGTCGGTAGGCCGCATAGGCCGTAGAGGATATATGTATAAAGACCCAAAGAAATACTCAGCTTGTTAAGCCAATATTTAGAAAAAGCTATTTGGCGACATCCGTTTCTAATAAGCCTTTATCTATAACCCTGTAGAGTTTACCTGTCTGCTTGTCCCTTAAAAAAATTTGATGCGAACAGCCTAACGCTTATCACGTATTTTTATGTAACAGCTCCAGTTTAGTTATTTTGTCTGTTGACAATCTTTAACTTTTTATATAGAGTGTTTATAGGATATGAACATATATGAACCGTTTTCTGATTGACAAAATTACGGGGTTTTTCAGTTGAGAATAATATAATAATGGCAATATCAATAGATTTAACGGTGAAATTTCCACATTTATCCAAAGCTCCAATTGTTGAAGCTGCCCTTGAGATTCGCGTTGTTCCTTCTGTAAAGTGGAATGAAACCAGCTTGCAGAGCGAATTAAAACGACGTCTCCCAGATTTTCCCAAAGTTGAAACCTTGCGTCAGGCAAAATACCAAATTCCTGTAGGGAAACAAAATAGTCCCACAGTTGAAGATTTTGGATGCGTTGGTTTTAAATTGCATTCGAGTGACAATCTACATATCGCTCAATTCAATAAAGAGGCTTTTGTCTTTAGTCGCTTGAAGCCTTACATAGATTGGGGGCAACTTAGTGGAGAAGCATTGCGGCTGTGGGCAATTTATTATGAATTGTTGAAACCGAGAGAAGTCATAAGAGTTGGTTTGCGTTTTATAAATCGCATAGCCATAAAACAGGAAAAGATTGAACTCGATGATTATTATAAATATCCACCGACGTCGTTAAAAGAATTGAATTGGACGCTTGCTGGCTATCTTCATCATGATGTATTTCAGGTTCCCGAAACACAATATTCTGTTAATCTAATAAAGACTGTTCAGAATGTTCCTGGGGAAATTGGTTTGATTTTAGATATAGATGTCTTTATGAAGAATCCGTTTGAATATAATGAACTGCGTATAAAAGAATGCTTGGAAGAAATGCGATGGGTAAAAAATAAAATATTCTTTAGTAGTTTAACAGATAAGACTCTATCGGAGCTCAAATAATTATGGCTACTATTACAATGCCTTTAAATATTTCAGAATCTTCGAGTGAAACAGCAAACTATGTTGCCCAACAAAGGGGAGAATTTTATAATCTCTTACAAAAATCAAATACATTAGAGCTTGTTGCAGAGGAGACTCTCCAACAATTAGATGAGATTTCTGGCGAATGTTCTTATGAGGGGTGGGATGGTGCGAATGCAAAATCAGTTTCTGAAGAAGTTTTGCAGTGCGCGGTAAGGTTTCTTTATTCCTTTTCTGTACGTATAGAAGTTCCTGAAGTTGGCGCCGAACCTGATGGCTCCATAACCTTGGAATGGTATCGGTCTCCAAATAAAGTTGTATCAATCAGTATCAATCCTGATGGATGGGTGTATTGGGCTGCTCTAATCGGCGCAAGCAGACGGCATGGGGCAGATTATTCTCTGATGGGTATTTCAGATGACTTGCTAAGAACAATTCTACAGGTCACCGGAGGTAATTGATAATGACTGGTTCTGTTGCTCCCGACGAACTTTTAGCCAGATATATCATATACCGAAAATGGATTCGCAGTAGCAACCAAACTGTTAAACAGGATGCCTTTATCCCGTCAGATTCTGAGCTTTCGGTTACCCGTCACTTGGGTCTAACCGAAGAAGCTATATGGATAATTGGAGAAAGAATAGCGGAGAGCATATCTCGCTCCCTTCATGGAAGAGCAGATATAAAAACTTCTCATGTCATTGCCCAACGCCTTAATGTTGTGCCTCAACCAGTGGAAGGTAATCCTAATCATGCAAATATTATTAACTGGCCGCCAGATAAGGATGCCAGAAAAATGTGCGCTTTAGAGATTGCAAGGGTCGCACATTTCGTTGCTAACCCTGAAGGAAAAGTATAAATTCGGTAAGTAATAAGGTTTTAATGTTGTCCAGCCAGCGACCATAGTAAATTCTCTCTCCTATGTAAAAGAGAGCCTTCTCACCATCACCGCACCCAAGCCGAGCAGTAAAAGCGTTGCCGGTTCGGGAATCAGGACGATTTTAGCATTGTGATCGATACGAAAACCGTTATCAATTAAATCACCACTGTCCAGAGTGCCGATCAGGCGCCTGGAAGGTTCATCGGTCCAATTACCGCCAAGTATGCTGGTAAGTTCGCCATAGCCAAATGGCTGACCATCAACGACAAAATCAGAGCCATATATTGTTAAAGTGGCACTTTGTCCTAACATCAAATCCTCGCCTATCAACCCACCGGAGATATATATCTGGCCGTAATCTTCGCTGCGAATATAATCGCCTATTGAACCGCCAGAGATATATACTTGGCTGGAATCGTAGCTGTAAATATAATTTCCTATTGAACAGCTGGAGACAGTCTGCTTGCAGCAAGCGGCGCACACCCGAAGGTTGCACAGTCGATAATGCGACATTGTACAATCGACTTAACAATGTCCAGATATACGCACATCTTCAGGGGACAGGAGTCCGAAACGATGGAAAAACTGCCCGACTTTTCGCTTCCTGGTTCACAGCACAGAGGGCAATCAAGGCCGGAACGGACGATAAAAATGTCTTTGACAATTGCTTGTCCATTAGCTTGCACAAACAGGGCGTTTTGGAACGAACTGGTCTGGACTGTTCTGGACAGATAGTTTGCAGTAATGATAAAAAAACCGCATTTTCAAAAGCCAACGGTCGGATTCGAACCGACAACCCCTGGTTTACAAAACCAGAGCTCTACCATTGAGCTACGTTGGCATAATGTAAATCAAGTGCTGTTGCTTCTCGTGAATCTGAGTTTACCCCGTTAGAAAGCTTGGGTGGGGCTTTAATCCCGCCCGAAGAACGGAGTTTTTTCTAACGGGTTTTACTTTACATTAAATCGGTAAATATTTCAATGAAATTATGGTTGCATGCAGCCGACTCAAAGATTCTCATTGAGCTTGACCATATTTTTGGCCATCTCGATGATTCTTTTACGAAGAGCTTTTGGAGCAAGCACCTGGACCTGGTCACCATAGCCGAGTATCCACCAGCTTATCTCACCAAGGCCGTCAACGCGAAACTCCACAATGGCTGAGCCGTCGCTGTTATGGGCGACTTTCTGCGTGCTGTGCCATTGGACCTCGGCAACATTATTAGCTACTTTGGTCAGGAACCGCAGCTTGATATTGTATATGCGGCCTTCAGGTATCATTGACCAGGCCCTGCCGAGGTAGTCGTACAAATCAAACTTCTCGCCGCCCAGAAAGCATCTCTCTGTGACGTTTAATTCTTTGATGCGGTTAAGCTTAAAGGCGCGGACGCTTTTGTGTATACTTGAATGCCCCAGAACGTACCACGCACGGTAGTTATAAAACAAATGATATGGGCACAGCTCAACGTCAATGATTTTGCCCTCGAATAGTGAATGATAACGGAGGTTCACTTTGCGTTTATTTACTATAGCTTTTTGAAGCTTTGAGAATGTTTTATCGAGTCCGCCTTCTTGGCGGATTAGGGCCTGGGCGGTCGCTCTGGCAGAAATATTTCGTAGCACCGTATTACAATACTGCCTGATTTTGGAAGGCAGATTGTTTTCTATTTTTAGTGCCGCCAAAAGTGATGAATTTTTAAAAGGCAGCTGTATCTGGTCACGCGCCTTGTGGACCAGCATAAGTAAACTAAGTGCCTCTTGCAGATTCAAATCTACAGGAGGGAGGAAAAATTCCGGCTCTATGGAGTAACCGCCGCTCTTGGCGTTGTAGTGATAAGGCACACCGATGGCCTGTAATTCTTTCAAATCGCGGAAGATTGTTCGTCGGCTTGTTCCGAACATATTCGACAAATCGCTAACGGCATAGTTTTTTCCTGCTTGCATTGTTGTTAAAATCTGCATGACTCTGCTAATTCTGCTGTGTTTCATAGCTTGCCCCCTTAAGTTAGTCCTAAGATCCCCTTTATTATTCCACTATCAGTTAGTGTTATATAATTATAACCGGTTATGGTAAGGCAGTCAAAATCTTACCTTTGCAGTTCTGGCATTTTTATTTCTTCATATTCACAGTTAAGCTTGGTCTTGCATATTGCTTACGGCGGAGCAAAAAAGAAGTATTTTACAGAATAAAAACGCGGAAATTTCTAATAGGGTTGACAGTAGAGGTAGTGACTGTTATAATTAGCACATAGTCAACTGCGAGTTTTTTGCTGCTTGTCTATCGACCGATAATAAAATGATTTTCAGGGAATTACAGATAAATTATTGACCGACGCCGATGGAGCTTCAGCAAATCTTTTTGGGAGCTGGGAAAAGATGGGAAAAATGATGAAAAGATTTTCCGTAAATAAAGTGATTTTAGACGTTATTTTGTGTGCCTTGTTTTTTCTGCTTTGTGGTTGTGCCTGGAACCAGCCGGGAGAGACTGTAGCTGAAGGCCACAGAAGACACCAGCGAACTCTCCGTATCAATCAGCAGGAGTTGATGTCAGACATAGATAAAGTTCTGCTGCTTGATAGGCCGAGCAAACTCACCGATAAGAGAATGCCATAATTTGTAGAGCGTTTTGTATATTTAGTATTGCATATATTGTAGAATTTTTATGCAATATGCTCACGAACGACAGAAGCAAAAGGATTTGATTTGTGGAAACATTCATTGATTATTTCCACCGAATAGCAGGGTATGAGTGGTGGCGTGTTACTATTGAATTGTTTTTTATTGGCCTGATAGTCTATTGGGTTGTGGACTTTCTGGAAGGTACACGCGGAGAAAGGTTATTTCGGGGCGTGATTTTCATTCTCGTTGCAGGCGTTCTTGTTTTGAATTTAGTTGTTGAGCGCCTCGAGTTTCCTCGCCTGCAATATCTTTATAAGGGTTTTCTGATTGCTGTTTTGATTGTTGCCGTGGCAGCATTTCAGCCGGAGATTCGAAGAGCACTTATGCGGATAGGTCAACCTCGTTTTTGGGTAGGTTCGTCTCATCAACTATCAAGAACTGTAGAAGAGATAATTACCGCTGTAACCGGACTTTCAACCGCCCGAGTTGGGGCCATTATTGTTATTGAAAAGCGTGTGGCGTTAGGCGAATTTATAGAAACCGGTGTTCGTATCGATGCCAAGGTTACTGCGGAGCTGCTTAAGACAATTTTCCATCCTGGCACTGCCCTTCACGATATGGCTGTTATAGTGCGAGGGGACAGAGTAGTTGCCGCAAGCGTTCAGTTGCCCTTGGCTGAGGCCGGCAGCATAGATGGCGTTGAACTTGGCTCTCGTCACCGGGCGGCTATAGGAATAACAGCTGGTTCAGATGCGACTTGTTTGGTAGTAAGCGAGGAAACAGGCACGGTTTCTCTTGCTCAAAATGGGAAACTTATCCGAAATATAGACGATTCTCAGTTAAGAAGGCACCTTGTAAAAGCGCTTTCATAAGCTGATTACAATGGCAAGAAAATTCAACTACAGCAAGTTAGCGATTATAATATTCATAACGGTCTTGATATGGGTCTGGGCAGACCTGGCACTGGATGAGACGTTGTCTGATAAACCTGCCGTCATTGTCATAGGGGAGTCCTCATATCCAAAGATTTGGGTAAGCTTCAACCAGGCCTCATCGGCCGACATCCGGATAACGCTTTCAGGTCCTCATTCGGCCATTGCTGATGTAAACAGAAGATTAAGGCAGGGCAAGGGATTGGAATTTATTTTTGATGCTGAACAGGAGCAAATGGCTGAGCCACGCGACTATACTTTATCCTTGCTGCCGTTTTTACAGAAAGATAAAAATATAAGACAACTCGGCCTAAAAGTTAAATCCTGCGAGCCGGAAACGTTCGATGTTCAGGTTGTTAAGCTTGTTAAAAAGGAACTGACTGTTGAATGCCTCGATGAGAACAAAATCCCGATAAAAGCCGAAAGCATCGTACCAGAAAAGGTTGATATGTTTGTGCCTGAATTTTGGGAGGGCGAAAAACTCGTCGCAAAGGTTCAGCTGGCACGCAGGGAAATCAACCAGGCAAGACTCTCTGTTGTTGAAAAAAAGCCTTATATCGAGTTGTTTGCGGGCCAGCGCAGAGATGCATCTACAGCCGTGAGAATCAAAATGCCGCCGGCTGAGGATGCGCTTACGGATTGTAAAATTACGACAGCAACATTAGGATTTTTATTAACCGAGAATCTCCAGGGCAAATACGAAGTGAAGGTAACCAATATGATTGAAGTGATAAGCAATATTAACATCAGAGCAACCCCCGAGGCAAAGCAGGCTTACGAAAACTTGAGATATCAGGTCATATTGGAGATTGAGGAAAAAGATGTTGAGGCTGATGAGGTCCGCCGGGAAGTAGTTTACAATTTCCCGGAAGAATTTGTCCGCAAAGATGAAATAGTGTTGAATCAGCCTCGCGCACAAGCCCAGTTCAAGCTGGTGCCTGTTTCTCCTGAGGCCCCATAGATTGCGGGAAACTAAAGAATGCTATTACAGCCTCGATGGTCATCCACAATGCTAAGACAAAGATTTGTGCTCCTATTGTAACTAAAATCCAATTTTTGTCGGCGAGAAATCTCATCTCATTTTTGACCATAGCATGGTTTGTAATAATTAACATAATTAGACATGGCACTGCTGTTATGATAAATTTCCATCCGCCCTTGCGTTTCAGATACAGCGTTACAACCAGCAAAGCTAAAGCTGCCAGAAGTTGGTTTGAGATTCCAAACAACGGCCACAGTATCATTGCGCCTTGGCCACTGGCGCCCGTGGCGAAGGCCAGTCCTGCCGCGGTAAGTACGGCAAAGCTGGTTGCTACCCATCTGTTGGTAAAAAACGGTGCTCGAAAATCGCTTGCCAGTTCAACTATCACATAGCGCTGGATTCGCACCGAGGTATCAAGAGTCGTACCGGCAAACGATGCAATAAATACGCCCATAAGTGTAACTCCGACCGCCTCGGGAAAGCCAAGCATAGCCATCATATTAGCCGCGCCTTTAACGACAGGTGCTATTTTGTCGGACAATCCCTTGTCCCCTATCCATGTACTGTAGTAATGTTGCCAGGCCGCTTGGCCGGTCAGGGTTGTTCCGTCGCTGAGCTTCAAAGCCATCCCGATACCGGCTGCAACGCAGATAATAACCAGTATTGCCAGTGTGCCTTCAAGCAACATTGAACCGTAGCCGACAAATTGACAGTCCGTCTCTTTTGAAATCTGTTTTGAACTTGTACCGGAGGCAACAAGCGAATGAAAGCCGCTGATAGCGCCGCAGGCGATTATGACAAACATAAAAGGCCATATCGGGGGTGTATTTGCCGGTAGTGCCGTGTTGATGGCAGGTGCTACCAGCGGCAGGTTTCCTCCTAATGAGGCTGCTATTGCGCCACCAGCCAAAAGACCCATAGCAATAAAAAGCTGCCAGGCATTAATGTAATCTCTTGGCTGCAGAAGAGTTGTTACCGGCAACGTCGATGCTACCCATGCATAGATAAGCAAAATAATTGTCCATACCCCGCTTGCCGGCATTGACCCTATGCTGGAAATGCTGAACAGGCCCGGCCAATTATTTTCTAAGTATGCGCTCAGACCAATGCAGGCATACATACCAGCTACAGCAATAGCTGTGGAAACCGGTACGCTGGCTCCCTTTTTATAAATCGCAAAGCCAAGCGCAATTGCTATCGGAATCTGCAGCCAGACGGCAGCCACTGAACTGGGGAAGGTTGTAAAAACTGTGGCAATTACGACGCCGAATATTGCGATGACAATCAGCAGGCTCAAAAATACAACAATGAAGAATATAAACCGCACACGCAAATTGATGTATTTTTCTGCTACGTCTGACATGCTATTACCTTTGTTTCGTATCGAGACAACTAGCGCCCCGAAATCGTGCACCGCTCCCATGAAGATACAGCCCAGAAATACCCAGAGGATAGCAGGTAGCCAGCCCCAGATGATTCCTATCGCAGGCCCGACAATCGGCCCCGTGCCGGCTATTGATGTGAAGTGATGACCGAAGATTATGCCCTTGCGTGTGGGAACATAATCAATCCCGTCCTGTAACTTTCTGGATGGCACAGGCGCATCTTTTTTAAGTTTGAAGATTTTTTTGGCCAAGAATCGCCCGTAAGTATGATATGCTAATAAGTATCCTCCGCCGCAAACCAGTATGAGTAATAGTGCTTCCATAATTGTGCCTCACATTTCGCGGGATACGCTTTAAGTTCTATGCGACCGTGCCAGTAATCGAATCGGCACCTCTGATATAGGCAGTAGCTCTCGCAATCTGTTAACAATAAATCTACGGTAATTTTCTTCGAATAATTCCGGCTTGTTTACGAACATAAGCATAGTAATCGGATTGACTGCAACTTGTGTGGCATAGTAGATTTTAGGCAGGCCCTTTTTGTGCCTGGCTGCACCTGTTTTTTCCTGCTTTATGATTTCAAAAGCCTTGTTCAATTTGGCAGTTGGTATCTGTGTTATCGTTTGTTTGAAAATCTCAGCCGCAAGGTCCAGAACGCTCTGGGCATTTTTCGACTGTGTTGCGGTAGTAAACGCAATCGGCGCGTATTTTAGCACCGGCAGCAGTTTTGTCAAGTACTGCTCATAATCGCCGGTAACAGCTTTCTCTTTTGCAAGGTCCCATTTATTTACAACTATGATACAGCTTTTATATTCCCCGGCGATGAACCGGGCTATTTTTTTGTCAACCTGTGAAACCGGCTCGGTCGCATCAATCATAAATAGCACTACATCTGCTCGCCGTATAGATTGTGTCGCACGGACATAGCTGTAAAACTCAATGCTGTCGGCTATACTGCTCTTTTTTCTTATCCCCGCGGTGTCAATAACGATTATGGTCTTGCCGTCTTTTTCAAATCGCACGTCCACCGCATCTCTGGTTGTTCCCGGCGTCTCGCTGACGATTACCCTCTCGGAGCCGACCATTGCATTTACAAGGGTGCTTTTGCCGGCGTTTCGCTTGCCAACAATCGCTATCTTCATAATCGGCTCTGTCGGCCTGGACGATTCCACAGCTTTGAGTTTTTCAAAGATTTCGTCGAGAAGAACAGCTTTGTTGAGATTGTTCTTTGCTGAGATACAGAGAAATTCCCCGAAGCCGAGTTTTGTAAACTCTCCCGCTGCTGAAAACATCCTGGCCGTATCGGCTTTATTGGCAACGCCGATGATGTCCAGTTCTTCTTTTCGCAACAGCCGGGCTATCTCTTCATCCAGCGGCGTTAGCCCATCGCGTATATCCGCCATAAACACAACAAGATTTGCCGACTCGATTGCCTGACGGATTTGCTGCTCGATATGCTCTTTTAGTTGCTCGTTGTCGAGCAGTCCGTAACCACCCGTATCGATAAGCTCAAAATATTTGTCGTTTCTTTCGATAATGGTGCTCAAGCGATCTCTGGTAACGCCTGGCGTTGGCTCAACGATACTTATCCTCTCGCCCGCCAGTGCGTTTAAGAGACTGCTTTTGCCCACATTAGGCCGACCAATTATCGCTACTACCGGCAGTGCCATAACCTTAATCCAGTTACAAAGTTAGACAATAATATAAGATGAATTTATTATAACAACAAAATCGAATGATTTGAAGTGGAGAATCCGAGGTTTTATGTTTTGGATTCCGATGTTATGTTGAATGGCTTACAACTAATTATAAAATTATGCTTTATCCCAATCTTTAATCTTGTTGCGCAGTTTAGATATAATACTGTTCTTATCTTCTTCCTCATAGATTACGTAAAGCCGAAACATCTGTAGCGAGTAACTTGCGTATTTAACAACTATACTATGTTCTATTTCCATCAACGACCTTGGTTCATCTTTATCTTCAACAAAAATCTTTATATCTTCTTCCTCTTCCTCATGCGCTATATCACGAATTTTTTGTTGGTTGAGCTTGGCTACTTCTGTTACTGTGTGCTTCCGTGGTTTCTTTACGACGGGCAGCGTTATCTCACACAGTAGAAATTGCCCTAGAGGAATTTTAAACTCGTTGGCCAAATTGTTAAGTTTAATTCTGCAGTTTCGCATAAATGCTTTGCCAGCATGGTAGGGCTTATCTGTTTCCTCGCAAATGAGCACTTCCCTTAGCAAAGCAGGTGGCTTTCTGCTTTGTATTGAATCAGCTAACGCTCGTATAACTTTTCCTTCATAATCATTAGCTTGTTTAAAATCATTGGCAGCTTGCTTAACAATGTTATCCGCGAACGCATCAGTAAATAAGTATAGATCATCCGATGCAACTAAATTTTTGATGCTTTCTCCATCTATTGGTATTTTATAATGTTCACCATCTTTGTCCCTCAGACGCCTCAATAATTGACGAAATGCCTCCTCCATTCCGTAGATTGTCTTATGGTAATAAACCACGCGATGCATAAAGAAGCGAGCAAGTAGAAAATGTTCCACCGCAGCCAATGCTTTATCTTTGAAACCAACTACCTTTTGTGGACTTACTTTTAGATTGTTAAGCAGGTAGCTGATGTCTATTTGTCCGTAAGGAACTCCGGTAGCATAAGAGTCTCTCAGTAAGTAATCCCAACGATCTATATCGAAGCTGCTATGAATTAGTTTGCTCAACTGTGGATCCGCAGCTTGAGATCGCGTAAATATATCCGCTACATCTTTGGCATTTTCCTCTCCTCCGATTGATTTAATTAAATCATCTTGACCAGTTACAATGAGCGCACCTACTTCCTCATGTTCTGGATACGCAATTTTCCTTGCGTCTATTGCTTTAGCGATGACTTCTGCTCCTTCTATTTCTTCCTCTATTTGCTTGACTTTATCCAGTTTTTCCATCAAATGGGAGTATGGGTAATGCCCTATGTCGTGTAGGAGAGCAGCTAAGCGAAGGTTCTCTTTTTGTTCTAGTGTAAGACTTATCCCATTTTCTTCTGCTGATGTAAGAATTCGCTTCATGATTCCCAAAGCGCCAATGCTATGTGCAAATCTTGTGTGTGTTGCAGTAG
>CAYTTK010000079.1:0-12148 GCA_964440735.1 uncultured Pirellulales bacterium | reverse complement strand
AAACAGGTGGCATAAATTCAATCATCGAGTGTCCGCCATTCGTAGAGCACCTCAGATTATCGCCTCGGCGTAGCCATAGGCGAAGCCGGGTAGTGTTTAAGATTTCGGATTTTTCACAATCTCTGTGAGTTCTGTGGATTAATGTATTCGTGTCTTCATGTCTTCGTGGCAAAAGCCGATAAGAAAAATAAAAGCAGGCAAATAGGGAAATTTAGGAATTCTGAAATAGCCCATAAGGTAATAAACTGGGCATTTTATAGGGCACAAATCTTAAAAAGTAGGCTATTCTTCCGGTAATTTCCGATAAAAATCTCCATATCACACCCCTAAAAATCACCCACAACGGCTTAAAACGGCCTATTTTAAGAATTTCCTGCAAATTATTGTGAAAATAGATAAAATCCTTAAAAAAAGACTTGACTTCAGGCAAGTATTCTGGTCCAATAAGATTAATAAAAATACGCTAAAATTTATTCAATTATGGGCCTTTTGTTTCTTTCGCGAAGATAAAAGGTTTACCATAAAGAGGAGATACGATGAATCGGCACGTTTTCATCACAGCAACTGTAATTATTATGGGGGTCTTAGCTGCATCTGCATATTGTCAGACGACAGGTATGACGCTGCTTCTTCAACAAAGCCCGTTTGAGGGCGGCGTAATTACCCCAAGTCCTGGTGTCCATTTATTTGCGCCTGATACGCAGATTGATTTGGTAGCAATTCCAAAGCCCGGTTATCAATTTGTTTGCTGGCTTGGCGACGTCGGTGACTCAACAGCAAACCGGACTATTACATATCTTAATGTACCAAAGATCATTATAGCGGTTTTCGAGCGATGCCCACATGAGAAGCTAATCGGAGGCAGCAGTAGCTCCAATCCTATTGTATCTTCTGGTGGTGGCGGAGGGGGCGGTGGTTTCAGCTACTCAGGTGGAGGCGGTGGTGGTGGTGGTTTCACACCAGAACCAGAGCCGACGCCGGAACCAACGCCGGACCCGACGCCAGACCCGACACCAGACCCCGTACCTGAGCCGATGACCATTTTGTTGCTTGGTTCAGGATTACTGCTGATGAGAAAGCGTAGATCTTAAAAAGTTGTTTGGTTGTGTAAGCTCCGTGGGAAACTAATTTCTTAAGCAAAGTCAGTTTCACTCAAATCTGTAACCACAGGTATCTTTGGTAATAAACTCAGATTCTGTACGGGGATATCTTCTGCAATTCAAAGGCCGGATAGGGTAAATAGTGCAATGTGCCTTCCCATCCGAATTGAATTTCAGGAATGGACATACGTTAGGCAGCTTACAGCACGCACCACAATGGATACACTGGCCTTTACGACTTTTTGAGACAGGCACTATCGAAGTAAAGGTTCTTTTTGCTTTAGCAGACCATGTATTTGTTGTTCCAACAGCCATAGCTATAGAATAACTTAAATCTTATGAAAGCCAAGCTGAAAAGGAAGATTTTTTCGCCGGTTTTTCGTCGATGTTTGGCTGATTCATTTTCACAACGACGGTTCCGGTTGGTCTGCGCTGCTGGTCGTATTCAGTTTCATCCAGAACGAGCCGCCGCCGGACTTGCATTTGTCCGAGAGAAAAGGCGGAAGAACAGCGTCGCACTGCGACCTCAGTTCAGAATCGCCGCCAACGAAGTTGCAAGAATATAAAATTTCATACCCGGAGCCGAAAAGTAGCAAAACCGCCAACACGTATTGCTCGTTGTAAAAACGGTCTGTCCAGACAGCAGGATAATCCCTCGGCCAACAAATATCGTGGAAATGTAATATGACTGCAGGATTGATGTTAGGCAGGATATCAAGAAACATATAGGTGACATCGGAATTTTGCAGACACTGGTGCGTGCCGTCAACAAAGAGGATATTGTCTTTTCCAAGCTTCTTAAATACACGAACCGGCACCGCCTGTAGAGGTGCCCTGACGACTTCGTCACACAGGTGGTCGATTTCAGCCCGCGGATGCGGGTCGATAGAAATAATTTTTGTTCTAAGATTGAAATGCGAGATGGCAGCTCTTGCAAATTTCGTAGAGTTGCCGGAGCCGACCTCCATATAGACAGGCGGATTATATTTGACCAGAAAGCCGCACAGGGCTATGGAATCTGCCGGCGGCATAAAGTCGTTGGACCAGTAAGGCACAGATGAGTTGCCCTGCACGTATGACTCATCTGGCGGGATTTGTGCGAAGAAGTCACTTAAAGGCCCCAGGCCTCCGATAAAATTTTTGTAATTTTGACGAAAAAGTGAGAGTTTTTCGGCTATTTTTGGGTGTCCCGGTCGTGATTGAACCGTAGCGACTATCTTTTCCATAATATAGCTCACCAAAACGGCCTGACGCCAAAAAAGCTAATAATACTCGCGTTAGCTGCACTGGAGGATTTACAATATCATCGCTGCTATTTTTCCAGGCATAACAATCGACAAATAAGGGCCATGACTTAAAAATTCTCCCTCGATTTTGTATTTTTTTTGTCACCAGGGGACAAAGTAACGAGGAAATAAGCCGGTCATTACGAGCCCCCTTCTTGCTTTCGCCCGCAGCCCCGACTAGCGTCGGGAGACACTGGGGCTTGCAAGAAAGCAGGGGGCGTGGCAATCTCAAAAAATTCTAAATTCTACATTCTTAATTCTAAATTCAATGCTGCATATTCTCCGAACAGCTCTTTTGCCTTTTGGTCGTATGCCATCGCTGCCGTTTTCTCGTCATCGAAACGGCCGATGTATATCACCTTGCCGTTACAGGTTATTCTCGTCCGCCAATTTCTCTCACTTTTTACCCAGTGAACACCTTTATATTGTGAGCTGTAATTGCCCTTTTGTTTGCGTTTATTCCACGTATTCTGCTGTGTCGTAGCAAACCGAAGGTTCCCTTTGCGATTATCCAGCCCGTTATGGTTTATATGGTCGATATATTTCCCTTCCGCAGTGCCCATTATTACCTGGTGCATCTTCACGTCTTCTCTGACTCTGCTGCCCTGCCTGCCTCGGCATAGCCTGTCTCGGCATGGCCGCGCTATGACGGGCTTGCCTCGGCGAATCCGGGTCTTGCCCCACCGCTCCGCATAAAATCTCCTTTCGCATTTCTTTGCATACCATTTATACCTCGCAAGCTTTCCGTAATCTTCCGGGTCAACGATTGCATATTGACCCTGCGTAAGCGGGATTTTCCTGAATGCGTAGCCGTATCGCACTTTTCGGTAACGAAGTGCCAGCCATATACGAATCCGGAAGACCCACTCCGGCAGGAATACTGGTATGTGAACTTTCCGCACCACAACTCCAGGTTCACCCCGTTAGAAGTAAGTTTTCACTTTCTAATGGGGCGCATTTTTATTTTTGTCATTCTGAACGAAGTGAAGAATCTCACGTCATTGCGAGGATCAAAGCGACGTGGCAATCTCCCCTTTATCATTTTGAACTTTTTGGCTTGGAACTGCTGTCCCGTGGCGTGGCTTTCTAGCTCGATTCGTGTCCAGCATCTATTTCTTCAAAAATAGGTGCTGGGCCAAACGTCGCCCCTCGCTATTGGCCGAACTTGCGCGAAAGTGTCGAAAAATGCTGAATTTTTTAAGACGGGAATTACGCTAAGTGATTATTTAGGAAGGAATAAAAAAAAAATTAAAATTACAATTTTTGGTTCTAACTACCTGCGCTTTTGGTTGATTTTCATCCGTAGTTATACGTATTTTCACCGCAGAGAACACAGAGAAGCCATTAATAATTTTGTCATTCTGAACGAAGTGAAGAATCTCACCTGTCCCCATTCTTGTTTTCTGAAAGAAAACGTGGGGAACCAATAGTAAATAATCAATAATAAATAGTAAATTACAAGGTCCTGCGCTTTTGGTTGATTTTTCGCAAAAATTTTGCCTGTTTTAACAGATTTTTTGCACCGCCGAGGATTCGCTCAATAAAAATTTAACTTTTTGGAAGATTTTTTTACAATCCCTTGAGGATTAAATACTTACAAATCAAGATGCTCGCTCCAGCTTGTGATAATCATTTCGCGGAGGATTATCTTCAAATAGTTTGTATATCTTCGTATAACTCTGGAAATTTATCCTGTTTCAGCCGGAATTTTGTTCCGTGATTGTGTCCTGTTCGCGCATCGAAATCCACATAGACATAGCCCTTTTCGAGGGCATTAGTAAAAGCACGGATACTGAATTTTCTCAGCATTTGAATCTTTTCGTAAGAAAAATACTCTTTCCCGCGCTCGGTTTTTGTTCTGGCCTGTACATAGAAACAGTTCAAAAGTTTCGTGCCTGCCTTATGTTCGAGGTCATCAAAACCCCAATATGGTTGCGGGGATAATTCACCGAGACCTACGCGTTTCTCTACCGATTTAAGCCATTCGGAATGTCGCGGGTCAACGGATTTCGCATTGAAGGAAATTAAAACCTTTCTTTGCTGGCGGTCAACAACGACCTTAAAGCCCCTGTCGCTTCTTATCGTGCCTGTTATCGTTTGTCTGAAACTCATCTCATCTTCATCATACTTTGTCCCTGCCTCCTGATGTTTCCAGCCATATTTTAACAAAAGAATCTGCGGAACGAATCTCATAGCGCGGGGAGAAGGTTCCATATGGAATAAAGTCGTAAGAGACGTTGTTTCTATTCTTTGGCACTTAAGCTCCCATTCGGCGGCGTTGGGTATAGGCAGGTTGTTTTCTTTAATCCCGAGTAAATCTTCCAAGGTGTTGCCGATGCCACCGACGTTGCCTTGCCTAGCGGAAAGAATCCAGCCCATAGCTTTGATTTCACGCAGTCTCTGAATCAGTGTTTCTTTGGTGTAAATATTCATCGACATTCTTGCTTTTAGTGTTCTACCGGTGGCCTCCAGAAATCGAGTAGATATTCAAACGTAACCCCCATAGTTATATAATTGCTCGGCCAGCCGAATATGCCTATCTGGTTTACGAGATTGGTTCTATCCCAAATAATAACATTACGCAGTTCGTAACCTCGCTTCCTGAGTTCTTCAATTAAGGCGACGTGTATCGTTATACGTTCATTTTTCCACCACATATCCGGGACGTTAATAACACAGTGCCCCTTTGGCCGTAATAAGGGAAGCAATCCTTCAAATATATCACCCATTGATTGTGAATACGTGTTCAGTTCCAAGGTTCCCAAATCTCTCGGGTCCTGGGAATACTGCTCAATTTTGTTAAGCTGGCCATTATCCCGATTGCGTCTCGACTTGTTTTGCCGCTTTCGATTGAGTAAATTTGCGTATGGCGGGGATGTCCAAATTAACGAAACAGAACCTTTATCAAGGTATTGCGGTATATTTCTCGCATCGTCTTGAACCGCGATCTGCTGGGTTTCATTAAACATATTAGGATTCTGAGCTAATCTCCTGCTGCAAAGCTCAACATACTGGGTTTGAAGATCGAACCCGACACTATTTCTGTTGAGATCGTTAGCCGCAATTAACGTTGTTCCGCTTCCAACAAAAGGGTCTAAAACTAATTCGCCCTGATGAGTGAAAAGCTCAATAACTTTCTTGGCAAGTGAAATTGGAAACGTGGCGGGATGAACCGTCTTATCTCTTATATCTCTACCTTCGTAGTAAAACTGCCAAACGCCCAATTGGCTTTTCAGCCACTCTTTTGCAGTCATGCAATTGATATGAGTGGGGCCGCACTGGCAGGTTCTTTTATGCCCGATCGGCAGCTTTTTGCCGGAAAAATCGCTTCCTTCGAGAATTGCTGTCGGCAACTGTATTTGAGGAGATTCTATTGTTGATGATATTGGTTTATGCACAAACTTAATCCTTTCTAATATATCAGCCGTTCCATCCGTTAAGGCCGTAATCCTTGCTTTTGACATATTATACGATTTTAATGCTGTCAGTCAATAATCGCTTTTTTGTGCTTTAATTAATTATAGAATAGATAGGTCAACTTGCGTTAATTTGTGGCTAAATATCTCTGAGTCCTCTCCGTAAGGAGTCCCAAGGACTGTGGTAAAAAATAATCAGTGGCAATCAGTTAACTTGTGCCATAGGTATCTGTGGTTAATTATTCTTTAGCAACTTTGTGTCTTCGTGCCTTCGTGGCCTTCTTCTTCCTTCCAAGAATTTCTTCGGCCCCTTCAATTGTTTTAGGTGGCCAGTTTCCTTCTGACTGCAATTTTTTAAGATGCTCCAGTTCTTTTATGCTGATAATAGTTCTGCACTTCGGGTATCTGCTGCAGCCGAGAAACGGCCCTTTTTTGCTCTGCCTGATTACCAGCTCGCCCTCTTTACACTTATAACATTTTATTCCCGTCGGCTCTGGCGGCGGTTTCGGAGGCAGGACGTTACCCTGCTTATCCAAATTGAGAATCGTTTTGCATTCAGGATAGCCGCTGCACCCCAGAAATGGGCCGAATCGGCCGCGTTTCTCTACCATCGGCTTGCCGCACTTGGGGCATTTATGCTCGCTTACTTTTTCCTCGACCATTTTACCTTCTTCGTCGCAGGGATTAGTAAAATCGCAATCCGGATAGCCCGAGCAACCCAGGAACCTGCCGCTCTTGCCAATCCTATAAACAAGCTGCTTGCCGCACTTCGGACATTCATATTCACTCGGAGCTGCCTTGGAGCGTTCCATCTCAGCCAGAGCAGTTTCGAGATTTTGCTTGAATGGACCGTAAAAATCTTTCAAGACACCGAGCCAGTCGAGATGCTGCTCTTCGATTTTGTCTAACTGCTCCTCCATATAACTGGTAAAGGCGACGTCCATTATTTTCGGAAAGAACTCACTGAGTTTGTCGGTAACTATCTCGCCGAGGTGGGTGGCGAAGAACTTTTTGCTTTTTTGCTCAACGTAACCCCTGTCCTGAATAGTGCTGATAATCGTGGCGTAAGTGCTTGGCCGACCGATACCTTCCTTTTCGAGCGTCTTTACCAGAGATGCCTCGGTATATCGGGCAGGCGGTTTGGTAAAGTGCTGCTCCGGCTTGATATCCACAACCGCCAAACTCTGGCCAACTTTCGTCGGCGGCAATTGCTGTTCGTTTGAAGTAGTCGGCAAGATTCTCGTAAATCCGTCGAAGACCAGCACTCGGCCGCTGGTCTTATACAAACATCGGCCGACCGACGTCTCTGCTTCGATACTCAGATTCGTCACATTCCATTTCGCCGGTTTCATCTGGCAGGCCACAAAGCGGCGCCAAATCAGGCTATATAGTTTGAACTGACCATCGGTAAGAAACGACTTTATATCCGACGGTGTAAGGTCAACATCGGTTGGCCGAATAGCTTCGTGTGCCTGCTGGGCTGTTTTCTTGGAGGTATAGATATTAGCCTCTTTCGGCAGGTAATCGGAGCCAAGTTGCTTTCCGATATAACTTCGCACATCTGAAACAGCTTCCGGTGAAAGATGAGTGCTGTCGGTTCTCATATAGGTAATTAGCCCGAGAGAACCCATCGAGCCCAAATCGATGCCCTCATACAACTGCTGAGCTACCACCATTGTTCTCTTTGCGGTAAAGCCAAGCTGATTTGCAGCGGCCTGCTGGATTGTAGAAGTTATAAAAGGGGCCGGCGGCTTTGAAACAGATTTCTTCTTTTGTATGTCGGCGATTCTAAATTTCGCACCTTTCAGTGCGTTGAATATCCGCTCAGCTTCATTCTTATTGGAGACTTCAGATTTCTTGTCGTTGATTTTGGCAAGCTGTGCTTTGAAGGCATTATGCTCTATAAGCCATTTATTCTGTTCCGCAACTGTGGGCGGATTATCATCTTCGCCTTTTGGCGTAATAAAATCGAGCCACTGCTGCCGGTAATCATCCCGCACCGATTGCCATCCCCCCATCGATTGCCTCTCCCGCTCCGCTCGCCCTTCGGTGAAAGCTCCACCCCCGCTGTCAGTCCCCGCAAAGCCCCCTTGAGCCGATTGTCCTTCCCCCGCCGATTGCCCTCCCCGCTCCGATTGCCCTCCCCGCTCCGATTGTCCTTCCCCTGCCGACTGCCCTCCCCGCTCCGATTGTCCTTCCCCCGCCGATTGCCCCTCCCGCTTCGACCGCCCCCCCAGTTCCGTTTGCCCTGCCTCTATCGATTTTCCAGAATCACCGCCAGCCAAATTTATGCCATAGGTATCTGTGGTAAAAATGGCTGGAATCAGCCAGTATTCTTTTTCTTTGAAGTTACGTATTTCCCTCTCTCTTTCGACAACCATCTTGGTTGTGACGGACTGGACGCGGCCGGCGGACAGGCCGCGGGCAACCTTTTTCCACAATAGCGGGCTTATCTGATAGCCGACAATCCTATCGAGAATCCGCCGGGCCTGCTGGGCTAAAACTTTATCGATATCGATTCTGCCCGGCTTGACAAAGGCTTCCTTTATAGCCGATTTGGTTATCGCATTAAAAATCACGCGGTATGTTTTTCCCTCCGGCACACCAAGAAGCTGCGCCAAATGCCACGCAATCGCCTCGCCTTCGCGGTCGAGATCCGTTGCCAGGTATAGCTTATCACATTTTTTGGCCGCTGCCTTTAGGGATACTACAGTATGTTTTTTGCCGGGCAGGACATCGTAGGTCGGCTCGAAGTTATTTTCTATATCGACGCCGAAATTCTTTGGCGGCAAATCCCGCACATGCCCCATCGAAGATTTCACTTCGAAATCTGAGCCGAGGTATTTGTTAATCGTCCTGGCCTTGGCCGGCGATTCGACAACTACCAGAGATTTTGTTTTAGATGAAGCTGACTTTGCCATAAAAAAACCGTATCTTCCTTCGGTTCTGCCCGCCAAAAAGAGTAGCGGGTAAACTCACCACAGGTCGCTCAGGATAAACTCTTAAGCGAATTTCGTTTTTCGCTCAACGATTCTCTGAACACGAACAGGTTATCGGCGATATTCACAATAAAATTTAGTGGACCTGTGGGCTTGGCCATCCCTTACGGGAGCCTGCCTATAGCATAGCCAACGCATTACGGCGAAAAGGACAAATACCGGCGGGCAGTAAATATGTCAAGAAAAAACAATTTCTCCTCATTCAGGGCGATATCCTGAGTTGTCAATTAATCAATTCTTTTGTGTTTAGCTGTGTTTTTATGCAGAATTAGCCCCTTAGCTGCCAAGAAGCTTATCAAGTATCGGTTTTAATTTTCTGATGGCGTTGCCGCGGTGAGAGATGGCATTTTTCTCTTCGCGGGTTAATTGAGCGACGGTTTTATTCAAACGCGGCACAAAGAAAATCGGGTCATAACCAAAGCCATTGCTGCCGATTTCTTTCTCTGCTATAACGCCCTCCAGAATCCCTTCGGTTTCAGCCAAAACCTCCCCGGGACGGGCGAGACACAAGCAGCAGACGAATCTGGCGGTTCTTTCCCTCGACTTTGTTCGGGATGGTGAACTTGTCGAACCATTCTCTTTAGGAACACCTTCTAAAAGCTCCAATACCTTTTCCATATTCTTGTGGTCGAGAAGAGTTCTGTTTCGGCCCGCTCCATTACTGTCGCGGCTCTGTTCATCGCTGAACCGTGCTGATTTTACGCCGGGCGCACCATCGAGGGCGTCGATTACCAGGCCTGAATCGTCGGTGATGGTCCACAGGCCGGTTTGCTCGGCGTAGCCGAGGGCTTTCTTACGGGCGTTTTCTGCAAAGGTGAGGCCATCCTCCGGGATTTCGCTGATGTTACTGAAGTCGGACAAGCCGAGCCATTCGATATCGAAATCAAGCATAGCGCGGATTTCGGCAATCTTGCCGGGATTGGTCGTTGCAACGAGAATTTTGTTAAGTTTTTTCACCACAGAGACACAGAGAAATACAGAGTTATAAAACTAATCTTTTTATGCCTTTCTTCAAAAGAGAAACATTAAAATTTATCAGAAGGCCTGTACTTATTTTGGCCAGTTTCATATATGTTAAAAGCTGGGCTTCGTGAATAGGCAGAATCGCTTCAACGGATTTTAATTCGACAATTAGTTTGTCTTCAATCAATAAATCGATTCGATAATCGCAATCAAGGTCAATACCCTTGTATTTTACAGGCAATTCCTTCTGGACATAATGACGTATATTGTTGGCTGATAACTCAAACGAAAGACATTTTTCATAAGCTGATTCCAACAGGCCGGGACCAAGGCTGCGGTGAACTTCTATGGCACAGCCAATAACTTTGCTGGTTAGTTCATCATAATCTTTCATATTTATATTGTCCGACAGGTTTTAATTATATTTTTCTCTGTGGTTTATAATGACTCCTTAAAGAGGGCACCAAGAACACAGAGATTGTTCTTCACCACAGAGAAATACAGAAAATTTTTTTTATTAAACACGGAGTATCTTAACCGCGGATTGAATGGATTGCACGGAAAAATTAACCACAGATTAACACAGATTTACACTGTATAAAAAAATAAATCACTTTAGTTTTTGTTAAATACAGACTTATTGGATTCCTCTCTATACATATCCAGAAGGTCAGGGGACATTCTGTCGTTTACCGATATTTCCAAATAATACTCGTTGTATAGTCTCTCTTGCATTACCAAGGTGCTTAGCGCGCAGTTATACAGTATTATATCTTTTGCCTCTTCGTGGTCATACCCATCAGCCAACAGCCGTTTGAAAAGATAATCAAAAGTGAATCTGTCATAAACTTCATAGTTTTGTTTAATATAATTTGGTAGATATTCGTCGTCCATTATTTTAAATATGTGAAGTTTAAATTAAATCTGTTTTTAGCTGTTATTTTTGTTTCCCAACTACATTTGCTAAACAGAAAACTCAATAAACCTTTACGAGTTCTTATGCACCCAAATGTAGGTCTGTATTGCAGAAGTCACATATTTGGGCTTAATGTGATATATTATCATATTGGTCAATGTATTCATTAATAGTGACAGATTCAGAATCAGGTATTATTAAGGTGTATATTCCATTTTTCATTAAAACGTTGAATTTAGTTTGCTTTTCTTTTTTGTCAGTACTAAGTTTATTTTGATATTTTGCACAAAAAGCATGAGGTAAAATAAAGTACGTTCTTTCAGAAAATTCGTTTTTGCATATTAACACTATGTTTTGGTATTTTTTGTTAGGAAGTCCCAGCCACCATCGACCTGGTTTGCATTCAGAAGCATATGGAATTCCAACTAATCCTCCTAAGTTATCTTTGTATAACGGCCCTTTTTCCTCAGATAAAATTATACCTTTCTTTTTTGCTTCTTGTATAAAAATTATTCTTTCTTCTTTACCGAGCTGTTTATATGATTTATTGGTACTCTGAGGGGTGTTTATATTAAGTTTTACTTTTTGATCAAGAGAAATAATGGCTGTTTCAATTTCACTGTATTGCTTTTCAAGACGTCCTAAGAGGTCGAGATCTTTTGCTAAAGCAACAATGGATTCTGTATTATTGTTTTTTAATGCATTCTCTATTTTTGTTTTTAATACTTGCTTTAAGCTTTGCATTTTATCGATAATATCCATGGCTTGTTCTCCAAATTGACTATAATACATAGTTATATTTAACTGTAAGTCATTATAACTTATAGTCAATGTAAATCAAGTCTTTTTTGCCAAAAATAAAAAAATTTTATCCTTACAGGGATGATGTATGGGTTTATTACATAACTCTTTTTTATAAAATGAGTTATGTTACTCATTCAAATGTTTTTTTGACATTTCTGAGTTCTAAGTAAAAAAAATGTCGGTTTGAGCTTTCATTAAGACAGTAGTTTTTTTATTAAGGCTCGCTGGAAGTGGAGGCGGTTTTCGGACTGGTCGAAGATAATCGAATTAGGTGACTCGGCGACTTCATCTGTAATTTCCAAGCCACGATAGGCAGGCAGACAGTGCATAACCTTTGCATCAGGCGCAGACTTGACCAGCTCGGCATTTACCTGAAAGCCGGCAAAGTCCGCGCGGCGCTTTTGCTTTTCATCTTCCTGGCCCATACTTACCCAGGTATCGGTATAAATAATATCAGCGCTATTAACGGCAGCTTTGGGAGCGCTGGTCTGGCGAACACAGCCTGCTGATATTTGATTGGCCTTATCGATTGATTCAGAATCAAGCTCGTAACCAGCAGGCGTAGCGATAACCAATTTCATACCGAGCTTTGCAGAAGCAAAGGCCAGCGAACGGGCAACGTTATTGCCGTCACCAATAAAAGCAATCTTTATACCTTCCAGCC
>CAYTTK010000078.1:0-12382 GCA_964440735.1 uncultured Pirellulales bacterium | reverse complement strand
AAAATAATCCGTAACTTTAGGCACTCCAAACTTTAGGCACTTTATACTTCTTATTGTCTTTGTGCCTTTGTGGCAAAAAATAGGAGTGATTTTTATGACTAAGAAAAAAACGCAAATCGAGCAAGAGAAAACACCTGTCGTCTTGGTTGTTGATGATAATCAGCAGAATCTTGAACTACTGCAGGCGTATCTGGAAGATATGGATTGTGAAACCGTTCCTGCGCATGACGGTCTGGAAGCGCTGAAGATTATAGGCAAAAGCGCACCTGATTTGATTTTGCTGGATGTAATGATGCCGAAGATGAGCGGCTTTGAAGTCTGTAAAAGACTGAAAAACGACCCCAAAACCAGCGATATTCCAATAATTATGGTAACCGCACTTAACGAATTCGGCGACATCGAACGCGGCATTGATTCAGGCACGGATGATTTTATTAGTAAACCCGTGAACAAGCTGGAGCTTGTAACAAGGGTTAAAACTATGTTGAAATTAAAGCACTTAAGTGACAAGCTCGAACGCACATTAGCGTATCTAAGCGAGATAGAAAAACAGGCCGAGATAACAAAACCGGGTTAACAGAATAATCCGGCAGGGCAGGGGGGCATAAAACCCGATAACAGGACTTTAGAACCGCAACAACCACTACAGCACACACAATCGCCATATACACCGCACAAAATAAAAATCCGAAAAGCCAATAGTTAAAACCGCAATTAACACCCCTCTGCTTATTGTCGATATTCTTAATGGTATATGGCCTGATGGTATATCACCTTATAGAAAAAATAATTCGTTTCTCGATAACGGAATGCGAGCGACGATTCACGAGGGGCGAGGGACGAGCTTATGAGTCAGCTTTTTGAAATCCTCGGCAGGGCGATAACAATCGACACCGCTGATTTGATATGGCATTGGTTAAACACTGTCAGAATCCCAAGGCATAACAGCGATTCTGCGCGGGGTCAGCAGCTAAATAAAATTATTGACCTGATGGGTGATATGAAAATCGAAGCTGTGACCGAGCAGCTTCGCCTGTATCTCTTTGAAAATCCATCCTGCATATATGGAAGGTTAGCGGCAGCAGCTATTTGTCTGCACAAAAACCTCCTGCACGAGGCAATCGAAGAGCTAAACTCAGTCTATTTGCGCCATCCGAACAACACGATGGCCCTCTACGCTCTCGGGTATTGTTATGAACGACTCGGCAAAGAAGAGCAGGCAATCGAGTTTTATCAGGATTGTCTGAAGTTTAAGAGCTATCTGCAGCTTCCAGCACAGCGGCTCGCAGCCATTTATTTCAAAAACGGCCAGTTGGAAAAAACCATCCAGCAATATGAGATGTTGAAAGATGAATATCCTGATGACATATCATCGCTTGTTACGCTCGGCCATTTATATATTTCTTGCGCTCAATATACAGAAGCTATCGGAGCATTTAACACTGCAATTTTAATACACCCGGACAATTTCCACACCCAAGATGACTTTCTGGACCAGTTCATTACCGAAGGCCGACTTCAGGAAGCCCTGATTCAGCTTGAGGAATTATTACAGGACCAACCCGAAAGTGCCGACCTGCTCGTCAGGCAAGCCGATATTCTTAGTATGTTGGGAGATACTGCTGAGGCCATTTCGCAATATGAACAAGCCATTCGCATCTGTCCGGATTTCCTGGAAGCAACTATAAAGCTCGGGACACAATATCTGCAGATGCATGCTGAGCAGCTTGCTGCACAACAATTCAATAAAGCTGTCGAGATAAATGACAAAATAGTTGATGCCTATATAGGCCTTGCTATCGCCCAGAAATTAGCCGGCAGCAACTCCGATGCCTTAGTAACACTATCGCTGGCAGCGGCAATCCAGCCAAATAGTTCGTTGTTGTTTGCGGAGACTGCAATTCTGCAATTCATGGCTGGCTTTGAGCAGAATTCGTCTGCTTTTGGTGAAGAGAATAAAGCCAGTCTAATCAATGCCGTCATTGCGGCTCATCGGCGTCAAAGTGCTCATCAGCCGCAAAATCCGGATTTACATTACCGCCTCGGCATACTGATGATGTATGCTGGAAATTTAACAGAGGCAATTATGTCATTTAATGCTGCTTTAGAGATAAACCCGGCTTATCACCGGGCCAAAAACAAACTTGCTGTCTGTTTATTCGAATCAAACCAACAACAACAAGCACTGGAACAGCTCACCTGTTGCGACCAACTTGGTAGGGATACGCTTGAGCTACACTATAAAGTTGCTTTGCTTTATTGTGATAAGGTAAAGTTCGCTTCGTCACTTATGAATCTTGACCGCTTTTTGGAAAGTAATTTGACCTATACGCATGCAACTTCAAACATTTCGATAGTTCTTCAAAATTTAGGTCTTTTGGATAGAGTCGATTTAATGTGGGACAATATTATAGATACAGCCAATCAAGCATTAAACAAAGAACCGCCTACTTTTTCATAAGCAGTGAAAATTCCCCAAAACCCGAAAATCATAAAAATTATACCTTTAACCCGAAATAATAACTTAATGAAACATAACATATATTATGGGACGTTGTATATGGTTTGATTTCAAGGATTGATTTTCTTCAGACTCTGGTTAGGGCTAATTAAAATTGTTGTATATAAAAAAATAAACCATCATTACAAGAAATCAATGGTCGTTGAAATCTCTACCTTAATAGAAATAATTTGAAGAGATATTTCATACGGAGAAAGATCAAAAAAAAGAATCACTGGGCTTCCGCAGAGATAATGGTTTGCCTAAGATTTCATAATGAAGAATCGCCCTTTTTAATTCATCAGGGTCGGAGTAATCAAGCAAAATTCCATCTAAATACATAGCTGCGTGTGCTTCAGTAACAACCACAGGACTAATATGCTTAACTTCCGGAGGCTTCTGAGCCTTGACTTCGAATTTTGGAGTTTCAATAAGGCCAGGCTGAGCTTGTAACGAAATCGGCAATCCCAGTTTCACAGGTCGTTTTGTGGCAGGCATGCGGACAGGTCTTTCGGTTTTAGTTGCTATTTTCTGAGCAGCGGGCTGTGGGCGGGTGATTTTTCGACGCTGTGGCTGAGCCACCTCCTGATATTGTGGCCGTGAAAAAGGACCGGCTGAACGAGGTGGCTGTGGCTTTTCCTTACCCTCCTCTGGCTCGGTCTTTTTCCTTTTTGCTTTAAGAATACTGCTCAACGAATAGACAACTATCATTGCCACAAAGACAAGGATTTGCATCCAGCCTTCGAAATCGTCCTTTTTTGCCGCAAGAATCAATTGTCCTAAAATTGCGTTCATATTTCCTATCTTTGATAGCAAAAGTTACCAACAATCAGGTATCCAGTATCAAGAAGGTTTATCCGCCAGAGGCGGAATCGAATATCAAGCTCATTCCTTTTTCTTCGGCTGAGCAATGGCTTCCCGCATTGACGTATCGGCGCCTATATTCTTTATCCGGTAATAATCCATAATACCGAGATTACCCTTGGTAAAGGCCTCGGCTATAGCCAGCGGTACCCTTGCCTCGTTCTCAACGACCAGCGCTCGCATCTCCTGCTCGCGTGCGACGGCCATCGCTCGGCGTTTCTCAGCTTCTGCCTTTGCTCTTCGCATATCGGCTTCGGCCTGGGCCGCCTGCAGTTGTGCACCGACATTCTCGCCTACATCGACGTCGGCAATATCAATAGATAAAATTTCAAAAGCCGTCCCCGCATCCAAGCCCTTAGCCAAAACAGCCTTGGATATATTGTCGGGGTTCTCCAGAACGCCTTTGTACGTTATGGAACTGCCGATTGTAGTAACAATTCCTTCCCCGACACGGGCGATAATGGTCTCCTCAGTTGCGCCACCGATCAAACGCTCGATATTGGCACGAACGGTTACACGCGCCTTTGCTTTCACCTGGATACCGTCCTGTGCAACAGCATCAACGGTACTCCTGCCTTTTTGCGGGTCAGGGCAGTCGATAACCTTTGGATTTACACTCGTTTGAACCGCTTCGAGGATATCCCGGCCGGCCAAATCTATCGCAGTTGCCGTCTGCAGCGATAGTTCGATATTTGCCCTGTTGGCTGCAATCAGTGCTCGGACAACATTCGGAACCCGACCGCCGGCTAAATAATGACTCTCCAAATCACGCGTGGTCACTGTCAGACCCGCCTGGATAGCCGTTATCTTGCTGATCACAATTGTCCTTGTATCGACCTTCCTGAGCCACATCCCGATAAGCTCTGAGAACTTCACGTCGGCACGAGACAGCCTCGCCTGCAGCCACAACCGGAAAAACTTTAAGAACAGCAAAAACATTACAAATACTACGAGGATAAGTATGATTAAAAGTGCTATTCCGACAGCCCTTACAGGATTTTCTGCAGCTAAGATTAAATTTGTTAAGTTATACATCTTTTTGTCCTTTCATTAACTTTCTTCTATTACACGAACTGTTAGCTGTGTGCTCTGAACGCGGATAACCTTAACATTTTTACCTTTATTGACGTAACCGCTTTCAGCCACACATTCGATTCTCTGTCCTGAAAAATCACACATACCTACCGGCCGCAGCGGCGTTATAACAACACCGACAGCACCAAGCATATCTTTTAGTTCCGCTGTATCGGGTACTGCATCGCCCTCCTGTCGTTTCGGAGGTGTCAGCGTCACGCTTTTACCGAATCTTGTTTTAGGAAATACCTTGTAAGCGACAATCAAGACCGATGGTATCATTACAAGTGCAACACCTACCCCTACTATGCCCAAAGTAGTGCTATGATGAAAGAATATCGCAACCCCCCCTATCAGGCACACCAGAGCGCAGATGCTTATCAAACCTCCGCTCGGCACAAATACTTCAACTATTATCAAAGCCGCACAGGCAAGGTACAGAAAAACAGCAAATGCCAGCCACCAAACCATTTATATTTCCTTTTATTTAATTAGTGTTAATCTGCGTCTTTTTCCTTTGCCTTGACTACAACTTTGTTGCCGCGAATCTCGATTATCTCAATTTTGGTTCCTTTGTCAAGGAAATCACCTTCGGCGACCACATCGACTATCGCATCGCCGAATTTTGCCTTTCCTGTAGGCCGCAGGATTGATACTACCTCGCCAACGTCACCTACATTCACAATTGCAGTCTTACTCTCAGGTGGAGCGGTCATGCTAACCTCAAATTCAATGCCCTTTTTTGCAGCCGTTGGAATAAGTATGAGCCCGCTTAAGAACTGGAATTTAGGCAGGTATTTCGTCAGCAGCCATGCCAGAACAACAAATCCTAAAAATCCCGATGCCAGACCTACAACTCCCCAGGTAAAATCGTTCCAGGCGGGGACATTCTGTGGCCAGGGTAGTTTATCCGGTGGATTTCTGACTAACATGCCGAATAAACCCGTCAGTATGCATAATATCCCTGCAAAACCGACGACACCAAAACCGGGCAGAACAAAGATTTCAATCATCAACAACAGTATCCCTATAACAAATAATGCCACCTCTACCCAGTTCGCCATTCCGTGTAGGTATTTACTACCGATTATGATTACAAAGCATATAACCGCAACCAGGCCCGGCAGACCAACACCGGGCGTATTGAACTCAATATAGACCCCTAAAAGTGCAAACATAACAAGCACCGCCATTACCGCTGGTGAGTTCAGCCAGCGAACCATCTCCTCTGACCATGTTGTTTCCAGAATCGTTGGCTCAACGGCAAACGTTACTCCGTCTCGCTCGCCTAAAAACGCAAGAACACCCGCCAAATCTTCAACCTTTGCCCTTGCTATCCCATATTCGACAGCATCGGAGGCAGTCAGTGTCAGTAGCTCTTCACCTGTAACGATTAATTTTTTATTATCCAGGTCGTATTCGTTCGCATCTTCAGGCAATCGCAAACCCTCAAAAAACTCATACTCTCCCGTATTTGTATTCTCTACCCGATAGACCTCAATTCGCATCGTTACCATCGCCCTCAATAGTGCCTGAGGATAGCCGTTCGCCTCTGCCGCCCGGTCAAAAGCTGCACGAGTGAAGCTTTCCGTTTTTTCCCGCTCCACGCCTTCGAGCTTACCGCCAAGTATGACAGGTGCACAGTCCCCAATCGTCGTATTCTCCAGCATTATGATGTCCTGGCAGGAAACGCTTATCATAGCGCCAGCCGATATCGCCTCGGTCGTTATATACGCAACCGTATGTGCCTTCTTGCCGACATCAAGGATGAAATACTTGGCTATATCATCACCAGACTGCAGAAGACCGCCGTATGTACCTATTTCATAAATCAGATATTCTACATCAGCATCCAGTGCCATTTGGGTCCTGCGTTTTATGGATTTGAACAGACCATCGTCAATCAGGCCCTTACAGACAATCACCGCTGCCTTGACATTATTAAATTCGGGTATTGGTAAATTAGGTTCCGCCTTTGCCACAAAGGCACCAAGACACGAAGTTTTTTCTTTATATAATTTTTCTCTTTGTGCCCTCGTGTCTTCATGGCTTAATTTCCCAAATGAATCCGTCTTCGCCCTCGCTACGCCGGACAGGAATGGAGCACCCATAACAGAAATTGCCAGACAAACAAATATATAGCCAGTCTTTCTCATAACCGGAATTTTAGCACAGGCGAACCACTTTGACAACAACTTAATCAATAATTAAAGATAGCCGTAATTCGAACCGTCATTTCGACCGAAGTGAAACCGCCTTTGGCGGACTTCGACCCGCCAGACAAAACGGCGGGTAAAGCTTAACTGATTGAACTGAAAAGCCCTATCGAAAGACGGGTTTTTTTATTCAGGAAGCAAATAGGGCGTTAAAACAGTCCTGCCAATCGGCTTCGTCAACGACCAAAAATGAAATGGCTTTTGTGGGAAGTTTGAGACCAAGTTCAGTTAGCGTCATTTCACGTGATTTTTCATTGCATAGGGTGAAAAGCTTTCTGGTATATTTGGTTCTGTCAGCGTCCTTTATGTAAAGACCTTTTGTTTCGACGACGAAGACGCGGTTGAACCCGTTGCCATTTGAACCCGTATCGGTGAATATAAAGTCGGCATAAACGCGGTACTTCTGCCAGCCCTGAACGCCATAATCAGATTTGGGAATGTTTCGATACCAGAAAAGTAATTTGTTCTGGTCGTCAAGATACCAGGCAACCCTTCGTTCCATTTCGTTGAAGTCATCGGCTGGAACATAATCAAAAAGCGAGCGTTCGAGCTGGTCACCGTGTACTCTCGTAAGTCGTGGGGGAGAGACCTTCTTACGTTTTGGGAGTTTATAACCAAGGTTATTGGCGACAATAAGAAAGTGCATTTTGTCCTTTGAAATCATATCGCGAAAGACCTGTTCGGCGAGTCGGTCTTTTTCTCCTGCGAGATGTTTACGTAGCTCTTCAATGATGAAAACGAAATTATTTATGACGGTTTTCTGGTCATAACGAGCGAGAAGTGCATTTAGGACGGTTTTGCCGAATTCATAAGCAATCCAGGGGTTGGGGACAATATCGAGAAGGTGACGGGCAAGAAAAACGGAGTCGAGGTGAAGCGCTCCGGCCTTAAGCAGTTCGGACTGTCTGATTCTAATAACTTCGCGTTGGTCTTCGGAGAGGGTTGCGACCTGTTCAACATCTTTTTCTTCGAGCATAGACAGGTTGAGTGAGTTAAGCGGGGACAGGTCCGCCTGGTCCCAAGGGATTTGGCTGGCGATATCCATTTCATAGCTGACTTTTCGCCAATCGGAGCCGTCGCGAATGGCGAATACGGGGAGAATAACCTGGTCGGCAGCTTTTTTGAATTTCTCTCTTACTTGTGCTGTAACCTCCTCGTGTTCTTCGCCGGAAGTTTCATCGTCCATAGCAATACGGCCAGTGAGGTCGCCGAGCCCTTCACCGCGAAAACCGCGCCTTATTTCTTCGAGAAGTTCTCGACCTTTTTGCTGATAGCAAAAGACATAACTTTCGTCAAGCTCTTTGACATCGGTTTTTTTTGCAAAGGGCTGGCGCAAGATTCGACCGACAAGCTGGGTAAGGGCAGTCTTTGAGCCGGGGCGGGTAAGGATAGCTAAACAATATGCGAAAGCACAGTCCCAGCCCTCCTGAAGGGCCTGTTTGGTGATAATGTAGCGGATACGGCAGTTTTCGGACATTAGACCGCCAATATTATCGACCTCTTTTAGCTCGTCTTTTTCACTTGTCTTGACGGCGACTTCATCCGGGGTAAGGCCAACGATATTTATAAGATGCTCACGGACATCTTCGGAGTGAATGAATTTTCGGCCGCGTTGTTCTTTACCGGTGCGTTCGGCCTGAATAAGACAAATAGGACGGATATATTTTCCGGTGTTGGCGTGATATTCTCTGGCTTTATCTTTTAGCATTTCGAGGTGATTATGTGCTTCGAGGAGCGTTTCTCTCCAGTCGGGGTTTGCTTTATTGAAGATGTGCAGGTCGAATTTTATCATTTCCTCGCGGTTTAGCTCGATGCCGGTGATATCGACGAGTTTATTGCTTTGCTTCGGTGGTGTTGCAGAAAGCTCAACGATGATGGATGGGTTAAAACCCTCGAGGGTTTCTCGGGCGATTGGGCTGTATGCCTTGTGGCCTTCGTCTAAAATAATTACAGGATTGAGCATTCGCAGGGTGTTGCCAAGAGAAGATTTGACCTGCTTGCCCCAAAAGGCAGATTGTTTTTCGAAGGTATCAAGGTTCGGGATTTTTTCAAGCAGGTGTGCGTTTGCTTCAAGGTCGTCTTCAGGAGGAAAAAACTCAGAAAAGCCGCCGCTATCTTTGAACATACGCAGGACGTCTTTGGTCTTGCGATTGGCAGAAGGCAGCATAAGCATAAGGACGACCAGATTCTCCTGGACGTCTAAAGGCGAGAATAAATCGGTCTTTTCTCGGATAAGAGTTCTACCAGCGCTTGCGATATCTAAGTGCTGTCGATACGGGTGGTCGCGGTTTCGCAGACTTCTGATTGTTTGATTGTATATCTGGGTGGAAGGGACGACCCAAAGAACAAGGCCGGTTTGTTTTTTGCGATAGACGGTATTGATAAAGTCGATTGTCTTGACTGCAAGAAAGGTTTTACCTCCGCCTGTTGGGATTTTCAGACAGAAGCAAGGCAGAGGTCTGCCGAGTCCATCACGGCGGGATGTGTATTGCCGATACAGACCTTCCATCTTACCCCATGCCTTGGCCGGAAAATCGATTGAGGCATCGGCTCCAACTTCAGCGATGACCTTTTCGTTTTTAAGTCGCCATTGGTAAAGCAAATCGAGGTATTGCTTGACGCAGTCGAGAGTTTTTATTTGATATTCTTTCGGTTCCATTTATGGACATAATGGATTCCCGCCTGCGCGGGAATGACACAACAAAAATATTATTTCACGAGCTCGTATATTTCAAAGGGCAGTTGGGCAAAATCAATTCGCAGTTCATCAAGATGTTCCTGGTCGAGATATTTTGTCGGGGCAAAAACAAGTCGGCGTTTATCTTTATATGGGCCGAGGACATTAGCCCTATCGAGCGTCAGGGCAGTGGCCTTCAAGTAGTCGATGTCGGGTTTGTAGAATAGATACACAAGATATTCCCTGCTTTGGCTGATGAAGTTACGTTTTTCATCGACTTGCTTTTCGTCAAATTCTTCGCCGGTGGCGGTATAAAAGACATAGCGTGCAAGGTCTTTGTAAGAAGGCAGATTGTCGCCTTCGAGAATACTTTCCATCTCGATTGGCGGTCCTAACTCGAAATAACTAAACGTGCCACCTAAACCCTTTTTCAAGTTTTCATCTTTCGCTTTCGGCACACCCTTTATCACCCGCCGAACACGCTCGGCGGTAATCTTATCCGCATAGTCCTCGCATTCGACCAATATAAACCGCCGATTCCCGCCATCCTCTTTATTCAACGCCAAAACAGCGTGAGCAGTTGGGCCAGAACCAGCGAAAGAATCAAGAATTATAGAATCGGAATCAGCTACTTGTGAAATCAACCGCTTAATAAGCGAAACAGGTTTGGGAAATTTTATTGTTTCCTCACCCATTATGTTACGCAATTCTCTTGTGCCTTGCACCGTAAAATCAACATCTAAAATTGTTGAGAAACCGGTGAATTCTGAAGTCCTTTCGTTGAGATATCTTTTGAATCTTGGTTTCGACTCTGGATTTTTAGGCCACAGAATACGTTTTTCTTCCAGTAGTCGTTCGATTGTGGACTTTTGAAATCTCCACCCATTTTCTGGTGAAGGGTTGTATTTTAATCCAGTTTTAGGGTTGACAATTGTATAATGCAAATTTGGCCTTGCTTCTTTTGTGGCTAAACCATCCAATGACGAACTCATCCAAGGTCCGCGGGGATCGTTATCAGGATTCTTATATTTAGACTTATCTATTTCTTCGCCCCTAATTCTCATATCTCCATTTTTTGCATAGCACAAGACATATTCATGGTCTATTGAAACTCCAGTAAGGGTCCTACTGTCAACATTTTGTCTACTATGCCATATAAATTCAGCTAAGAATTTTTCTTCACCGAAAATGTGTTCCATAAGCATCCTTAGTTGATGAACCTCGATGTCATCTATGGAAACAAAGATTACACCATCTTCGGAGAGCAATTCTCTGAGCAGCTTTAGTCGGGGCATCATCATACAGAGCCATTTGTCGTGGCGTGTGAGGTCTTCTTTATCAACGACTTTACCGAGCCAGTCCTGCATCATGGGGGAATTGACGTTGTCGTTATAGACCCATTTTTCGTTGCCGGTGTTGTAAGGCGGGTCGATGTAGATACATTTTATTTTGCCGGCGTAAGTGGGCAGAAGGGCTTTTAGGGCCTTAAGGTTATCACCGTGGATAATGAGGTTGTCGTGCAAACTGACTTTATTCGTTAAGGATTTCTTCTTACGCGGGATAAGCTGGTGGTATTTGACCTGCAAATGATAGTTTTGAACGAATGCTTTACCCTTAAAGTTGAGAATGGCCATCGGTCTATTTCCTTTCCGGCTACGGCTCTCGCCTTCGCCGAGACGAGAATTTCTGCGATATAATTAAAATGATACGAAAATGGTAGAAGGCGTCAAGTGCAAAATTCAAAAAGAGATATCATTCGATAGTCAGATGTCTCGCTTCCGTCTTCGCCAAGGATTCGCCCCTTCTTCGCATAAAGCTACAAAGGGCTACGGCGGACAAGCTTACTCGGGACAGGTTTGTTTTTTTATAGATTCCTCGACCGACACTTCGACAAGCTCAGTGCAGGCTAATCGTTTGGGAAATTAAGCCAGGCGAATTGGCCGTGATACTTCTTCGCTGCGACATCCCGGGCTTTGGCTGCCTCGATATCATTATCGAATGCTCCAAGATGCTTTGTTTTGCCATTATAGCCCACAGCAGCACGCCATTTTCTTCTTTCCTTATCCCACCAGACGCCTTTATACCTCGATGTGCCCCTGCGTGCCCTTGGCCTTGAATTGCATTTGTTTTGCTGACGTGTTGCCAGCCGAAGGTTCGCCCTGCGGTTATCTAAGCCATCACAGTTTATATGGTCAACCGGCATACTCTTAGGCGGTTTCATTATCTCTCGATGTATATGAACCATTATAATTTTTTTATCGTCCATACGAACGGCGTATTGATTCGTATTCCTTGTATAGAGATGCCAGTTATAAAAATTGAGCCACTCGTAATCTTCGGGGTCAACCTTGGTATATTGTCCTTGCCCCAGCCGTATGAGGCGGAAGGGATAGCCGTAGTGCAACCGCCGGTACAAAAGGACGAGCCAAACGAACGGCCTTGCCAGCCGGTCAGGGACTTCTATGGAAAGAGTAACTTTGATGACCCTGCTCCTGCCAAATATTTATGATTGACGACAGACGACAGATGACGGAAGGCAGAGCCGTCGCTTGTCTTACGTCGCTCGTGACTTGTTGATTGCTTGGGCGAACTTGCCCTGTGACGTGGCTTACTTAGCTTGTTCCGTATCTACTTTTCCTTTAAGTAGGTGCGGGGCTCAATTCGTGGGCTGCTGCCCTTCCATGTACCACGTGGGATACATGGCCTGCTCCACGGTTACCATGTACCACGTAGGGTACACGGTTAGTATTATACCAAACTTTGCCTATATGTTCAATAAAATTCTAACAAAAATGATAAAAAAAATGACCCTATGGGTCATCCTGAGCCTGACGAATGGATCCGCGGTTAAAATAGATTCTTCACTTCGCTCAGAATGACAAAGGAGAGATTGCCGCGCTTCGGCTACGCTCAGGGTAAACTTTTCGGCCTCGCAATGACGATTCTGTGTCGCCGTGCCGGCGACTGCTAAACAACAAAAGCTGGCGTAAAACGCAGGGCTAAATATCTGGATTCCGCATCAGGTGCGGAATGACAAATTCGTGTTAATCC
>CAYTTK010000077.1:0-12461 GCA_964440735.1 uncultured Pirellulales bacterium | reverse complement strand
AACTATGCGATTAGTGTGAATTCGGTTAATTCTTTACGATATTTAGATTTAGTAAAAAAACCAAACAAAACAATTGGTGGAATAAGATAATTGTGCAATAACCACTGATTCAATTTTTGTCTTTTGACAACAGTTGAGTAAAAAAAATCCATCAAAAAACAGAGAAATACGACCAGGACAGTAAAATTCAATGAGAAACAAGAGAAAATCGTGCAAATAAGACTACAAACTATTACAAAACACAATAATAAAAAGGTTGCAAATCCCCTTTCTCCTCTTAAAAGACGGATTACGGCTTTAGGCCTGTCAAAATTCTTACGTAATAATTTGCCATAGAAAACAGGGAATCCTTTTCGGAAATGTTCCCATGAACGGTCATGGAATCCTTGTGTATGATGTATTCCTAAAAATTGTGGTAATTGTATAAAAGTGCCACATCTGGAAATTTTCAAGGTATAATCCAAATCCTGATTCCTAACGAGGCTATCATCCCATTCACCCACTTTCGCCAAAATCTCCATGCGAACAAGGAATATTCCGCCAGTCATTAAACACTTTTTTTCTTTTGTCATAAACTTCCGGCGGACTAATCGCCTTATCTCTTTCTTGTAATCAGGACTGTATTGTATTTCCAGCAATTTCCCGGTTACTGCATCGGCCTTGCCGGATTTAATTCTGTCCAACGCCTCAAATACGAAATCAGGGCAAAGTTCAACATCGCCATCTACATAAAAGACATATAGTTTAGTGGCATATCTTAGAGCAGTATTCCTTGCAACCGCAGCATTAACATAACCAGAGCATTGAATTATTCTGAAATTTTGAATCTTACCGTTATAACTCTTCATAACATCAAGAGTATTATCTGTGGAGTCGGAATCCACACAAATGACCTCACAATTAGATAGAGGCATCTCTGCTATGGCTTTTAGGCATCTCTCTATTGCAAAGGACTCATTTCTTGCGATAACACAAAAAGAAACATTATCAATTCGAACCATATGAAATCCGAGTATTATTGGAATAAATAGTTGTAATTTGCCATGCGTAAAACATCAATAACGCATAAAACATACTATACCTTGGAAAAAAGAATGCTTTGGAGAAAGGCAAGGTAAGAAGCTCTAAAATAATCAGTAAGTGAATGGCGTAAGCCTGTATTCTGTATTGTGTTGGTATCTGGGGTATTTTCTTACGTAAATCCCGTTCCATTCGGAAAAACACCACAACCACAAAAAGCACAGCCGGAAACCCGAAGCGAAAAAAGATTTCGAACATGCCGATATCATTCATACTAAAGTCACTATACTCACTAGCCAACTTCTTTTGCTCACCTATCCTATCCGTGCTGTCAACTACGCCAAACCCAATCATTCCGGTTCTTATAAATTCTTTTCCATAATACGCGACTGCGTCCAGTCTTCGAGTACAAGTTCCTTCGCCAAACTTTATATCTTCAATTATGCTTGAATAAATATTATCACCAAGAGATGTAACCGCGGTTTGCACAAAAGGCGTAAGGGACACTATTAAAATAATTCCAACAGCTAATAAAAAAAGCACTTTTGTAAAAATAATATGGCTCTTCCTGAAAAGCGCAATCATAACAACGCTCAAAAGAATGATTATAATTATTGTGTACCCACGCGCCTTACATAAGAATATTAGATAATATAATAAAAAGGCAAACAGTATAAAAAAGTGTGGTTTAAGGCGCCCCTTTTTTTCGTACACAAGATAAGCTGAGACATAACATAATAAAAGTGTACCCTCCAAACCGAGAATCTGAACTGGTATTCGAACACTGTCATAGCGAGTGGATACCTTTGTGACAAAATTCGGCAGACCAGTATGAACCTGAAAAGTTATCAGTAAAAACACAAGCCCTGCCTCAATAAGAAGAATACGCAAAAAAACATGAATAACTTTTGGTCTTGGATTTATCGAGATTAAGCACAGAAACAAAAAATATCCTCCGAATAGAAAAAACATACTACGAAGCAGACTATATAAATTTTCATGGTGGCAAATCATGCTGCCGTAAAGAAGGGGAATAAGAATGATTGGTACTATTGCTAAAACCGCCGTTGTGTAAAAACTGCGTCGCAAGTAATATCGTTTACCAAGCACCAAGAGCAGAAAAAACCAAACTATTAAAATAAATCCCGGTAGCACGCCGCACCACCAAGGTGACAAGATTTCACTGATGACTGTCCCTTGAATAAGTGTGTTTTGTTCCTGTGAAAAAAATAGTAGCCAGATAGCAGCAATCAACAGCCATTCTCGCAGATTTAGTGGTGAATCACATTGTCTTCGTACATTCATATTGATTCGATAATACCAAATCTTTAAAAATGCTTAGAGTGTCCACAATTTCAGCGGCTGTAAATGTTCTGTTGTTGTCAGCAATCAAGTCCCTAAATTTTTTCAGATTGACCGTTTTAGAAAACCGTCTACCTTCTCATCACGCCACTTACGCTTTCGCAAAGGTCGCATTGAAATCTTTTGAGCAATGGACGAAAAAGTATTTTCACATGCCAGATAGGAGGAACGCTAGTAACTATTTGCAACACGTTGAAAGACTCGGCGAATAAGTTTCTCAAAAGATACCTGTGAGGACATGACAGAAGAGTAAAATTAAAACGTGTTTTTATCTGAGAAACCGCCTTGTTTGAAAAGAGAAGATAGAATGCCTTCCTAAAAGAAACTTTCGTGAAGGGAGTAAATTTATAGCCGCTTACGGATGTGTCAGTCATAACAATGGCGTTATAATAAATACAAACGGAAAATCCACGGCATTTGGCACGAATAGCCAATTCGGTATCCCCCGCATAATGAGGCAAATGACGGCTGTCATATAGTCCGACCTCATGATAAACTTTTACGGGAATCAACGCCCCGCGCCCCGATAGACGATTGACATGGTCATTAAAATAAGGACCTTGTTTGAAACGACCCATCGTGCGTTTTCGAGTTCGCCAATCGACATAAACACCAGCGTTAACAACACGCTCAGGATTATCCTTGTCAAGACTGACCGAACCGATCAACCAGCCGGGACGCACATTTGCCGCCTCGGCAAGATTGCCAAGATAGTCTTCCTGGAAAGTGACATCATTATTTAATGTAAGGATATAATCACCATCCTCGGCCCTGGGCAAAATATATTCCAGTGCCATGTTTATTGCGCCAGTCCACCACAAATTGCCATCGCCGCAAAGAACAGTTACCTCCGGAAATTGCTGACGAATCGCCTCATAAGTTCCATCCGTCGATCCATCCTCGGTCACCGTAATATCGAAGTTTTTCCAAGTCTGAAGGGACAATAACCGCAGACATTCAAGTGTTATTCGGCAATTGTTATGAACTGGTATAACGATGTGAATCTTCATTATTATTGACTGCTAAGTTTTATAAAAATAGAATTTTCCTGAAGCACGCGCCTATCTTTGGCACTGCGAACCTGGTGATTGTTGCTGCAATAGATAAATCCAAGTTCTTTGAGTCTTTCGTAAATATCATCAAAAAGAGGTTGCCCTACATAAAGTTCTTCGAAACTGGTTTCTACAATCAAAACTTTCGCCCTTCGAATGGTTTTCGTACCTCCTGCAATAACTTTGTCTTCAAATCCCTGGACATCAATCTTTATCATCGCTGGTTTTTTTATCTCCAGGCGTGAGGCAATCTCATCAAGACGCTCAACGAGAATGGTTTCCGGCTCCGTCGCCACAGCGTACACATAATGCTTACAGTGCAAATCACTCAGTTTAAGTAGTGAGGAGGCTGGAGTATGTTCATTGCGATTTATTTGCACCTTGCCCGACTTGGCGCCTATGGCACAGTTAAAAGCCCGGAATCTTGGGTCGCCATTCATATTTTTTCTTAATTGCTCGAAGCAATCCCTAAGCGGCTCAAAAGAGTATATTTGCGCTTCTGGGAAGATTTTACGAGCATAGGTTGCGAACTGGCCAACATTGGCGCCGATATCCAGCAATGTGCGAATTTCCAGTTCCCGAAGCCAGGTATAGTCTGGTTTGTGATGACGAACAATGTCATAACCTATTGCTCTGAAAGGTGCACGAACAAGGCTTTTGATTATACCCATCCTTTAAAAACTCCATTTAGATAAATCAATCACACGTTCTGCTATGCACCGGAATTATAACAGCAACTTTGCCAATTTGACTTTGTACACCCATCCTGCCCACTAAACATAATCCCCACATATGCTAATACAGCCTTGTCGTCCTCCTCGCTTCTAAAGCTTTGAATATAACCTCCTCCCATTGTTCTGCATAATTTTCCAATGTCAGTCCCTCAACCCGCTCGTATCCTTTCCTGATAAACTCTTTTCTTGCCTGCTCATCGGTCCAAACCTTGTAAATCTTATCTGCCATATCCTCAGGATTGTTTGGGTCAAATAATAAACCTGCGTTGCCAACCTGCTCTGGAAGAGCACACACGTTAGATGAAACAACAGGGACACCTATATAGAATGCTTCCCATAAAGGCAAAGCATACGGGTCAAACAACGAGGCAAACACAAGGGCCACGGCCTTTTTTAGTATTAGGATAACATCAGCATAATCAATATAGCCCAAATATCTCACAGAAAGGTTGTAACTCTCAGCCCTTTCTTGTATCTGGTGCAACAGCTTTTGCTCGCCTCCCGAAAGAATCAGCGGTATCACCTCGCCGTGTTTTTCTCTGACTTTCCTCAGAGCTTCTAAAAGATTAAGATGGTTCTTGGCCTCAATCAAATGGGCTGGATAATAAATGTATTTCTCAAACAAGTTATATTTGTCAAAACATCCCTGTTGCTCAGACTTCTTCAACGCTTTAAGCGCAGTAATGTCTGGAAGACTATGGATTATCCTTATTTTGTCCTTCGGAACATTATAGTATTTAATCAAATCCTGCTTATTATATTCTGAATCAACCACAACTAAGGAAGCTCGCATCACAACTCTTTTATACAAACTGCCAAAAACAAGAGCGCAGATTCTGGACTTCAATTTCAGCTTAGACACTCTATGTCTGTGCCTCAAATCCTGAGGATTTATGATATACGCATTTCTAATTCTAAGAAGGTCATAACTAACGTAAGGAGCAATCAATACGTCCACGGGCAAAGTCTTTTGAATAAGACTTGTAAGCTTCAATTTTTCAAGGCCGTAAAGGAGCCATCTCTTTAGCGAGTTAAGGCGGCCATGCTTGAAACGGGTATATATAGGCTCATATGAAACTACAGTCACATTGGCTTTGTTGTAATTGCAAGACCCTTTTTGCTTTGTAAAAGCAAAGACGTCAACACTACCATCGATTTTTGAACAGGCATCTATTATCGAATTGATATATACCATTTCCCCCCCCAAATGTGCTTCAGGACAAAATATTCCAACCTTTATCTTGTTGTCTCCGTCCACAAACTATCTCCATCAGATCTACTCAACCAGCGAACAACCTGTTTGAGAACCTCTGCGGGTATTTCACAAACACCTATGCACAAACTCAGGAAAACAGAGACAATTGCCGAAACGACTGCGGAAACAACTAATCCACACCAACCTACTTCTATGTTATGCGGCAACACGGCTCCAAGTGTCGCCCCGGTTAGCACCATTGCAAATCCCCTGGTTATCAGCCACCATATTTTGAGCTGGCTCAACTTCAACCATCTTATAATTATGCTAAAATATATCGGAAATGGAAGGACGCCGAAAACCAGACTTGAAGCCGTCCCTGTAATCCCATATCGCTTGGTCAAAAATATACATCCTGCCAGGTATAGACCCACACCTATTCCCGTGCTGATTAAATTAATCTTAGGTTTGCCATGAGCATTATAAAAATGATAGGGCACCACTCCAATCCCTGAAAAATAAAACAATGAAGCCATTATGGGTATAACATAGGGAATATGAGAATAAAAATCACGCCCCATAACGACAATCAGCAAGAAATTACCAACAGCCGATATATTGAAAGCAAGCAGTGCCGACGTCGCTACAGCATACTTCATACTCTTCGAAAAATAAAATCCCATCCGCTCTCGCTCGGTGGAAAACAAATTACTTATATGTGGAAAAAGAAAACTGAATATCAGCCCGTTTATCGTCATAACCATACTCGAAACTAAAAAGGCTAATGAGTAATACCCGATATAGGAGGCGCCTAAGATGTTACCGACAATAAATTTATCCATCCTGAAATAAGCAGTGCTTAATACGTTATTTACACCAATGAAAAAAGAAAAGCTAAAAATCATCTTGGCTATTCCTGAGTCCAGGTAGTTTGCACTTCGATATATATAAAGTACGTCGGAAACTTTGCGAGCAGTTACAAAATAGATAATCATTGAGCCCATATTTGCCAAAACGCTAACTGATACCATAGCAGTCAATCCATACCCGGAGAAAAGAAATATAAGTATTGCCGTATACGTTATGATAATCTTAGCAACATTTATGATGTTCGTCAGATCGTATCGCAGATATGCCTTCAATACCCCTGTTAGCGCACTATTGACCATTCCGAAAGTAAAACCTATGGAGGCTATTTTGATAGCTTTCACCGCAAGCTCAACGGTGGAAGCATCCGGCTTAACAAACGCTCTTACCAGAAATTCCGCTCCAAAAAACATAAATGCCGAGCCTGCCAAGCCCACAAAAATAAGCCAAGAAAGCCCCATAATCAGAGTTTTGTTGGCGAGTTTAGTATCTGTATCTTTATACTGAGACAGAAATTTGACTATTGCTGTAGAAAAACCAAACTCAAGGATGGAGGTAAATCCTAAAAGGACAGCTATGAATGAATAAACTCCGTACAAATTAATCCCAAGTTTATTAACGACTATGGGTACAGCGACAAACCTTATCACTAAGGCAACAGAAAAGCCGGCTAAATTATATGAAGCAGTCTTAATCGCTATCTTATGCACTTGCCGTCAAAAAACCTTCCTTAGCTTTTTTGAGAAATTTGCATGTTATATAAAGATCTTTTCGAAAACTTCCCAAATAAACTTCGTGAATTTCTGAATCACCTGTTATACGTTCGTTGTTCGTGTGAATAAGAAATTGTAAAGCTTCAAGGGTAACCGACATATCCTTGTTATTTCCAAAATACCCCCATCTTGAGTTTTGAAACTGAGATGCCTCTCCGCATTAGTTTTCTTCAAATCAGTTACCTTATTTATCAATCTACCGTTAATTTTTATGTTTAACCTGCCAAAACACCTTAACCGATGCAGTAGCTCCTTTGAAGTTATCTCTGAAGGGCAATCTATGGATATGATGCTTCTAAAATCTTTTGTTTTATATACAGTCCCTTGCTTAGGCTGCGGTCGTCCAATCTTTTTGTCCAAAATCATCTCAAAAACATGGTCAATATATTTAGAAGCAAGGATTGTCTTTTGAAATTCTATAAAATCTACATTGATCGTATCATCAATATCCAGGTAGTCTTGAATAAGAATATTGCCAGAATCTAATTCCTCCTTTACTAAATGAAAAGTAAAACCGGTCCTGGCTTCTCTATTATACATAGACCAATGCGTGGCAAAAGTGCCCTTGTAATTTGGCAACAAACCGTTATGGTAATTAACAATTGCGCTAAACTGCTCAATCAGTCCCTTTTTGAATATACTTGAAGCCCCCAAGGAAAAACCAATTTTTGGAGATATATCTTTTAGTAAACTAATGAATTCAGGGCTGTTCACGTTGTTATTATGTGGTACTACAAACTTAACATTACGAGTACGTCTTGCCAATTTCTGCAAGGAGAAAAAATGTGACCAGTGTAACATCTTGTACTTTTTATAGTTGGTAAGCTTGACGATTATTTCCCTAATTAGAGATTTGAACATTCGAATAGTTGTTTGCTGTATCAACACCTTATCGGTAGGAACTATGTAAATATCATATCTGCCCCGGTAAGCAGAACTGAGCAAATCTAAGAGTGACTTGGTTAATAAAATGCTTATGTAAAAAGAATTCTGGCCGAATATAACTATCTTTTCCCTATACATAAACAATGTCCTAAATTATTCTTATGCTGAAACTGCAAATAAATAGAACTCAGATAAATCAGTGAAACAACGCTTTGGCCAATAAAAATGAAAACTTGATAACTGTCCTGATTTTCATAACGCTGCTTTTAATACTGCGGCAACTCTTTCAATACTTTTCTGATTAAGGGTAAGTCCTGTCGGCAAATAAAAACCGTATTTGTAAAGATTCTCACTAACAGGTAAAGTCTCTTCCCTGTACCACTTAAATTTTTCAAAGGCCGGCTGCTTATGCAACGGATAAAAGAAGGGACGCGTTTGAACACCGTTTTCAGCCAGGTGATTCATAACAGTCTTTGCATCCGGCCCAGCATCTCGATTCAGAACTACTCCGTACATCCAATAGGTATTCAGTGCCCACTCTTTTTCTGCCGGTAGCTGCAGAATCCCCTTTTTCTGCAGCGGCGCCAGCAAAGCATTGTACGTCTTGCCTATCCAGATTTTCTTCTTTACGTGCTCTTCTATTCTTTCAAGTTGAGCAAGTCCGATAGCAGCTTGTATGTTCGTTAATCTGAAGTTGAAACCGAGTTCATAATGGACAAACCTTTCGTTTGGACTAAAAGCTAAATTTCTCAACCGCCTTAATCTCTCAGCCAGCTCTTCATCATCGGTCAGGCACATTCCGCCCTCACCAGTTGTAATAACCTTATTCGCATAAAAACTCACACAGCTTATGTCGCCAAACCCACCACACTTTGTGCCCTTATATTCAGAACCAATCGCTTCTGCAAAATCTTCTACGACAAAAAGATTGTGCTTTTTCGCTATAGCCAGAATCACATCCATATCTACAGGGTGACCATAGATATGAACCGGCATAATCGCCTTTGTCTGATGCGTTATTTTTTCCTCTATTTTGGAAACATCTATATTCCACGTTTCTTTTTCGGAGTCCACAAAAACAGGAATCAGATTATTGTATATGCAGGCCAAGGCGCAGGAAATTATCGTGAAAGAAGGAAGAATAACCTCACTTCCTTCAGGCAAATTCAGCGCTCGTATAGCCAGAATTAAAGCGCTTGTGCCGTTACTGACACTTATCCCTTCACTTCGCCCAACATAGGCGGCAAATTGTCTCTCAAAACTTCGAACAAATTTTCCCGTTGAGGATATCCACCCTGACTTCACCGCCTCATTTACATATTTGGCCTCCTTCTCAAGAACCAACGGTTCGTTTACAGATATCACTTGTTTCATTTTCTATTCCTTCGAACTTGTATTTGTCATCTTCACCCAAGAAAGGCCCTTGCTTGACCTCTATCATACAAGCATCTTCAATAATCTCGAAACCGTGTCCACCGGCGCAAAGTAAAATAAAATCATCCTGTTTTATGATTTCTGAAAAAACATACTCTTCATCTAAATCATAAAAGTTAACCTTAACTTTACCTTTTTTCACAAACAAAACTTCTTGTGTGTAAAACACTTCCCTCTTATTATGCAAGTGCATGTGAGGTTTTATTACAGAGTTCTTCTTGTGTGGGAGATAACCGAGCTGTTGGGAAAAGTTGTCCGGAGTAAAAAAGGATATTGTTTCACTTTCAAAATCAGACCGAACAACAATACAATACAACTTGTTGTTATTATAACAATATTCCAATCCTTTTTCCCTTATTTCCTTGCTAACCATATATGTTCCTCACGCACTTTCAAAGACCTGCAAGTTCATGTAAATTTATGATGCAAAAACATCTTGTTCATAAGCTATTTTTTTGAGTATTTATCGTGTCGCAAATAAATATCTAATATGTTAACTACTTTGCACTACCCTCCGCAGGTGGGAAAACGTAAACACGCTCATCCGTCCAGCTTATTATCCTAAGGCCCTCTGCTAACGCTTACTTCCATACCATTTTCGACCAACAGTTTTTCCTGCCTGGCCAATCTCCAATCACTTTCAACCATCATTTCTACCAGTTGCTCAAAGCTAACTTTGGGCTCCCAGCCCAGGAGTTTTCCGGCTTTCGACGAATCACCTTGAAGCAGGTCTACTTCAGTTGGTCGGAAGTATCTCGGATCAATTTCAATGTATTCATTCCAATCCAACTCCACCTGCTCGAAAACCAGGTCAAGAAATTCACGAACTGAATGGTTTTGACCTGTGGCAATAACATAGTCGCTGGGTTTTTCCTGCTGGAGCATAAGCCACATTGCCTCGACATAGTCACCCGCAAAGCCCCAATCACGTTTCGCTTCAAGATTACCGAGGTATAATTTATCCTGCAGGCCTTCCTTTATACGAGTTGCGGCCCTCGTGATTTTGCGGGTAACAAAAGTCTCACCCCGTCTGGGCGATTCATGGTTAAAGAGTATCCCGTTACACGCAAACAGACCATACGCCTCCCGATAATTTAACGTCTGCCAGAAGCTGTAAACCTTGCTGCAGCCATACGGACTGCGGGGATGAAAAGGTGTTGTTTCCTTTTGGGGGATTTCAGCTACTTTGCCATACATTTCGCTGGAAGAGGCTTGGTAAAATTTCGTGTCTAAATCTATGTCACGAATAGCCTCTAATATCCTGATTGTACCCACCGCATCTACTTGTGCCGTATAAACCGGCTGGACGAAACTCACTCGCACATGCGATTGCGCACCAAGGTTATACACCTCATCCGGCTGGACGTGACTTAGAATTTTCCTTAGACCAGCGCCGTCAATTAAATCACCGTAATGGAGGAACAAACGTGTGTCTGGCTGACGGGGATCGGAATATAAATGGTCAATTCTTTGCGTATTAAAAGAACTCGACCGGCGAATTATACCATGAACTTCGTAATCTTTACTCAACAGGAATTCAGCGAGGTAACTGCCGTCCTGACCGGTTATACCTGTAATAAGTGCTTTCTTACTGGTCATAATGGTACTCTTCTAATGGCCTAAATAATATTTTTAGTTTACAAATGCATAATACCCAGACGCCGGAATAGACTCCGTCCCCGTGAGATGCGTCAAAATGCCCACTGAATAAACAGGGCTTATTCCAGTAAGCGCGCTAAAAGTTTGACTTCCAACATTAGAGCCCAAGCATTACCGTCTATGCACTATGTGCAGACTGCTCTGAACTCGAACTGCAGCTCCGCTACAGCTCAATCGAGAGGTGTCATCTCAGCCGAAGGCACAAGTCAACCCCCATTGTTCGAATCCTTATATTGTCACGGCCTTTTGCAAAGACCTCGCAACGACAACTGCTAAAATCATATGTGACAATCTACTAAAATAAATGTTGGGAATTATCCGGCTGGGATGAATACCTAACTTCGCACCGATTAGTTAAGTCAGCTTAGAGCACCCGATTATGCAGGAAAGGAGAATCTCAGCTCAAATCGCGGAATACACAGCCGGCTGAATGGAAAACTGTATACAAGAGCAACTTCACGATATCGGACGCTTGTCCCTGGCTTTTGCACCGGACATCCCCCATTAACAACCCCATTTTTGTTCAATGAAGATTCTTTATTCATTAGAACTCGAATTGGTTGAGGTATCGGCTTTTATATAGAAACGTCTTTAATTTTATTGGTCGTTTTTTCAGAATCCTTATCAGTTCGGAACCATAGAGTTAGACTTATCGGCCTTTTCAATTACGATAAAAAGAATTTTATCGGTCGCCTGAATCACAAAGATTAACTTCAGCGGTCTTATTAACAACCGACAGAAAGGTTGATATGACCCCGAATTATATGCCATATGTAATTAGAGAATCATCCACATTATTTGTCCTGCAATCCGGCAAGCGAAATGGAGCGGGGTTTAGCGGGTTACAACTCGCTGCAAAGGCCGTCCGGGTCATATAATACAACCCTCTATGTAGACAGTGAATTCACTCAAGATTAGGACTTAGCATGGCATTGAGTAGAAGAAATGTTGTTCGACATCTAAAAAATTACCTGTTCCCGCTTAGCAACAAAGGTGCAACTTTCTTGATGGCAAAAAAGAAACCATCAAAATCAAAATATTACATCCACTTGACAGAGATACCTTCCTCACACTGTCGGTCTATGAGGCACGTGCAGAGCCTATTTTTACGTATGGTTCTCTCAACCTCGACTATCTTAAATCAACTATGCTCAAGTGCCAGTAAAATAATTATGTTGCTTTTTGTCTGAACGACGAAGCAACCATAGAAACTTTGTTAGAGTGGTTTCGTTTCGTCTTCCAAGACCTTTTGCATACCATGCACCTTCAGCAAAATATCAAACAGCGACTATTTTAGGAAATCCCTCTCTTGATATACGAATATCGACTCCAAGCTCATGACCCCGTTGTAGTCATAAGTGTAGCACAGAATTCACTAAGGCAGAATAGTAGTCCCTATAAGTATTGTGGCTTAAACAAGATATGAAATGGAGCCAATGGGATTCGAACCCACGACCTCTTGCATGCCATGCAAGCGCTC
>CAYTTK010000076.1:0-12599 GCA_964440735.1 uncultured Pirellulales bacterium | reverse complement strand
TTTTTAAGTTTGACCTTGCAATGATGCCAATTGCAATTATCGCAATTACCGCTGACGACAGCTATCCCGACTTGGAGGATATAGTTGATGACGTGATAGTTGACCCGCTTAAGCGTGTTGAAGGCGTAGCTTCGGTAACGGCTCGCGGGGGATTGGAGCGGCAGATTCGAGTTGATATTGACCGTGATAAGCTGGCTGCTTTGAATTTGTCGGTTGCGCAGGTAAATTCAGCCCTTGCTGCTCAAAACATCAGTACCCCCGGGGGTAACATAAAGACCGGTTACAAGGATTATCTCCTGCGAACACCTGAGGAATTTTCCAGTCCTCAGGAGGTTGCTGAAGTTGTTATTGCTCGGCGAAATGGCATACCTATAAAGCTCAAAGACGTTGCCGATGTGAGAGATTTTTTCAAAGAGCGGACCTATGAGGTGCGAATGAACGGCAAAAAGGCGATGGCTGTGTTTGTCCAGAAGCAAAGCGGAGAAAACACGGTCGAAGTCGCCCGGGCGGTCAGAGAAAAACTTGGTGAGATAAAAAAGAATCTACCGCCTGATGTTGAACCCAAGATGGTGATGGATAATTCAGAGTTTATATTGGCTTCAGTGGGCAATTTACGTAGTACTGTCTTATGGGCCATATTTTTTGTTTTTATGGTGCTCCTTTTTTTCCTGCGAGACTTCCGAGCCAGCATTATCGTTGCACTTGCGATTCCCACTTCGCTTATCTTTACCTTCTTTTTAATGTACTTAGCCGACTACACGATTAATGAAACTTCGCTGGCCAGCCTGGCTATTGCCGTCGGTCTTGTTGTGGATAACGCAATAGTTGTTGTTGACAATATCAATCGCCATCGCACCAAGGGCCAGAGGCCGAAGGAAGGTGCCATTTTCGGAGCAAATGAAGTGGGCGTACCGGTTATTGCTTCAACACTAACGACCATTTCCATTTTTGCGCCGATTATATTTGTCGGCGGGATAACGGCGATTGTATTCGGCCAATTCGCAGCTATTGTTGTGATGGCTCTGACGGCTTCGTTGTTTACGGCTCTTATGCTTGTGCCGATGGTATGTTCAAAAATTTTAATAGTGCGTGATGCGAATCTTGACTGTCGTCAGACAAGTTCATTAAAATCTATATTGGACTCGTTTTACAATTTGGGAGAGAAGGTTTTAAATAAAACAGAGGACTTGTATGTCAGGTTTTTGAATTGGTCGCTGAGCAATCGTAAAACAGTTTTCATTTCCTGTATTATTTTGTTCGTTTTGAGCATCGGCCTTGTTGGCTTTATCGGCACAGAATTTTTCCCCGAGCAGGACCAGAATCGTTTAGTGGCAAATTATGAATTGCCCATCGGCACAAGGTATGAGCGTACCGGTGCTGTAGCCCAGCAGTTACAGAAAATAGTCGAACATAGTGTCCCTGAAAGGCGGGATAGCTTTATCCGCTGGGGCGTTTATGGTGGTGCCGGCGGCGGTCACTTTGCTACAGAGGAGGAAAGCTATAAGGGTATTTTGTTTATCAGTCTGAAAACAAAAAGTCAGCGAGATGCCACCCCAGCCGACGTTATAAAGCGCCTTCGCGAAATTACGGATGATATGCCGGGAGTTACCATCCGCTATAGCGCGGAGGACCCTGTCGAAGCAATGGTATTCGGCAGCAGCGGCAGTTTAGCTGTTGAGCTTTATGGCCACGATATGGATTTGGCTCGACAATATGCGGATTCTGTTAAAGCGGCAATAGAGGCGATTGATGGCGTCCAGGATGTTGAAATCAGCCGAAAAGAAGAAAAGCCGGAGATTAAGGTTGTCGTTGACCGCGAAAAGGCATCGAAACTGGGACTTGATGTAAGAACCATTGGTAAAACCATTGAAACATTCTTCGCAGGCACTACCGCAACAATGTACCGCGAGGGCGGGGATGAATATGATATAGAAGTGCGGCTGCAGGAGAAGGACCGTGACAGGATTGAAGATTTGCGGGATGTATTTATTAGTTTGCCCACAGGCGCTCAGGTCAGCCTGGCAAATATTGCTACAATCGAGCAGGGCGTGGGGCCGACAAAGATTGAGCGAAAAGACCAGGCACGATATATTATGGTCTCAGGCGAAATTAGCGGCAGGGACCTCGGCTCGGTGGTAAAAGATGTTAAGGAAGTCCTTGGTTCCATCCCGGCGCCGCCGGGTTTCAGTTACAAGTTTGCCGGTGCCGAGAAAGAAAGAACAGAAGCATTCAGACTGTTGATCATAGCTGTAGTTTTGGGAATGGGATTGGTATATATGGTAATGGCTTCGCAGTTTGAGTCTTTACGCGACCCATTTATTATATTTCTTTCGATACCGTTTGGTATTGTGGGCGTAATTATCGCACTGGCTCTGACGGGACAGGCGATGAGCGTTATTAGTTTTCTTGCATTGGTTATGATGGTCGGTATCGTAGTAAATGACGGGATTGTTCTAATCAGTTTCATAGGCATACTTCGCCGCCGAGGCCATAGCGTCTATAAGGCAATTATGGAAGGTGGACGCAGCAGAATGCGGCCTGTGATATGCACTACTGCTACCACGATTCTGGCGATGACACCTCTGGCCCTTTCGAGAAACGAGGGCTCTGAGATTTGGGTGCCGTTCGCCGTAACGGTAATTGGCGGTTTAGTTGTAGGTACAATTATTACACTGGTTTTAATGCCTACTCTTTACAGTGTATTCGAAGGTTTTAAGACCACTGATGCAAAAGGGCAATTATGAAAGCTGTTTTGATCGTGCACAATGTCGCTATAGATGGAGAGGTAAATGAGATACTTGTCTCTGTCGGTGTCGATTGCTACACCAAGTTCACAAATACTTTAGGTAAAGGCCGGCTCAGTGAGCCGCATTTGAATACCGATGTTTGGCCGGGCGTAAACTACGGCACTTTTATTGTTACTGAAGAGGTCATGGCCAGACAGATAATGGAAAGTGTCCGGCAGATGCGAAAGAAACTCGGCTCAGAAGGAATAAAAGCATTTATTTGGGAGATTGAGGATATCACATAACGAAGGGATTCTACCTTCCAATTGTGCATAATCTCTTGTTTAATTGATACATGGTTATTCTGTAAGTTGTTTTATAAGCAAAAGTTAGCAAACCTCCGCGCTCAAAAGCAAATTTTTCTATTTTTGAAGAATTCTCTGGCCAAATCGTCTCTGAGAGTGGAAAATAGTTTAGGTTCACCCTCTCGTCAGGGCATTCATTAAGGTTCGGCCTTGCTCGTTTGGGCGCAGGCGCCAGCCGTAGCACGGCCGAAACTGAAAGACCTTGTCGTAGTCCCAATGCGAGATGAAAGGGGATTAAGCTATGGGGACCACTGCAAAGCATAAACCGAATCTGGAGATTGTTTCTGACGCTGAAACGCTCGCCCGCAGGAGTGTTGATGTCTTTGTGGCTGATGCGAAAAAAGCGATAAAGGCAAGGAATGTCTTTTACGTTGCAATATCCGGTGGACATACACCGGAACGCTTTTTTCAACTTTTAGGTGAAGAGCCGAAAGCCACATCGCTTCCCTGGCATAAGATACATTTGTTCTGGGTAGATGAGCGTTACGTCCCGCCGGATTCACAATGGAGCAATTACAAACTGGCTGCAGATACCTTTTTATCTAAAATTGCCATCCCGCGAGAAAACATTCATCGCATTTCCACTGAGCACAGCGATTTTTTGGCTTCAGTTCGCTATTATGAGCAAACTATTCGGGAAGTTTTCCGGCTGGCGGAAAAGCAGATTCCTGAATTTGATTTGATTGTGCTCGGAATGGGTGTTGAGGGTCATACCGGCTCGCTGTTTCCTAACAGCTATGCTTGTTTTGACTCAGATGATTTGGCCTGTGTGGTATATGTCTTGGATGAAAAGTTAACTCGTATAACCCTGACCCATCCGGTTTTATGTGCTGCCTCTCATTTGGCTGTTTTGGTTTCCGGCCTGGAAAAAGCCGCCATTTTGAAGAAGGTTTTAACCAGTGAGCCGGATGAAGTCCGCTATCCAATTCACGCCCTTTGGCCTGCCCTTGACAAAATCACCTGGCTCATCGACCGCGAAGCCGCAAAAGAAATGTAATTGCTTTGCTTCGTCTTAATTAGTGGTTAATTTTCTATTTGCTTTTTTCCTTTTTGGCTTTTGTGCCGAGCAGCAATATCGGTGCGGCTATCGAAATAGACGAATAAGTGCCGATGACAACGCCGAAGCCGATTGCGAATGTAAAACCCCTCATGCCCTGCCCGCCGAAGATGTACATTATCAGCACAACTATAAATGTCGTAAATGATGTCAAAATCGTTCTGGAGATAGTTTGGTTGATGCTGTCGGTAATTATCTTCGGATTTATCTGGGCCTTTTTGCGATTCTCCCTGATTCGGTCGAAAACAACAATCGTATCGTTCAGTGAATATCCAATCAGCGTCAAGAAAGCTGCTATCATCGCCAGGTTGATTTTGAAATCACCGATTAGAAGTTTTTCCCCGATTGGTGTTGTTGCGATATAAGTGCAGGCAGTTACCGCCCCGAGTGTGATGCATACATCGTGCACCAATGCTATAATAGCCGCAACGCCGTAGCGGACATTGCCGAATCGAATCCATATATAAGTAACGATTGCGAACAGTGACAGAATAATGGCAATCAGTGCTCGTGTCTTTTGCTCTTTTCCGACTGAGGGGTCTATCTGTGTTACTCGTGGTAATGATGTTTCGAGTTTGGTCGCAGCCAGGATTTTTGTCGTTTCGTTTTCGACAAAGCGCTGCCACTCATCGTCGCTTAGCTCGCGCAAACCCGCCTCGGGATAAGCGCTCAAATAAACAAAGGATTCTGCCGGTTGGTTTGTTTGCTTTATCGGATTTAAATCGGAACCGAGAATTCTATAAAAGTACCAGTTAAGTTCTCGCATATCCGGCTTGAATCGCAAAGACGCTAATCTCTCATCGATGTCTTCTGCTGTAGTTTCTCTTGCGATTTTACAGGTGATTTTAATGCCGCCAAGAAAATCGGTAAGTTCGGGATAAGAATCTATTAGCTCTTCGGTTATTTTTTCTTGTGAGATAATTTCAGGTTGAAGATTTCGTTTAATTTGAAGTTCGTTTGTGAACGCAGATAAAATTGCGTTATTGACGACCTCATCGATTGTTGGCTCTGAAATCTGGGCTTTGGGGAAAGTTGTTATCAGGACATTTTTGATTATTGTTTTGTTCATCTGGCTGGTTGTTATTATAAATTTCCCCGCGTTTTTGGTGCCTTGTGTTACAACCAGGTTGTTTAGTCTGCCGGCAAGCTTGCTCTGGGTTTTTTCAATTGCTTTAGTTACGGTTTCAACGGTAGAGGGGTTTGCCTGGTCTGCTTTGATAAACGTGATGATTGTGGTGGTTTTATTTGTCTCCGTGGTGTTGATTTCGTATTGTCTGCCGGATTTTCCGATGCTGTAAATATTGGCTGTTGCAAGGCCGGAGTTATTTAGATTTTCCCCGACACGGTGAATTCTATCTTCTACTTCTTGCCTGCTTAGCTGAACTCCATCTTTTAGATTGATTTGGACAGAAGTTCCGCCGGTAAATTCAATATCGTATTTATTGTTCTTTGTATCATCTCTGGTAAAGAAAACAAAAATCCCGGCCACAGTAAGCACGATTGAAATAGTTAGCAGGACCGGCCGAAGGGCCATCCAGTTGACATTTGGTTTGTGTATCAAACGCAGCATAAATAAATGGTCTTTGATAAGTCGCTTTGCTAAAAGAAAATCGAAAATCACACGTGTTACAAATAGTGCAGTGAACATGCTCGATGCGATGCCAAGCATAAGCACGATGGCAAAGCCCTTTACCTCTTCTGATGCACGCCAGTAAAGAATTGCCGCCGTGATTAACGTGGTGATGTTGGCGTCAAGGATGGTTCTTAATGCTCTCTGGTAGCCGTTTGCTATAGCAACTCTCAAAGATGACCCTCGTTGCTGTTCTTCGCGGATTCTTTCGAAAATCAGGACGTTGGCGTCAACGCTCATACCTATCGTTAGTATGATGCCTGCAATACCCGGTAGAGTAAAAGTCGCTCTTAATACTGCCATTGTTGCAAGCACAAATAATATATTCATACATAGTGCCGCATCGGCTATTGATCCGGAAAGCATATAGTATGTGAGCATACATCCTATCACAACAATAAGGCCGATTATGCCGGCCTTGATTCCCTGGTTGCGGTTGTCAGCACCGATGGATGGGCCGATTGTCTTTACACTGATGGGCTGCTCTATCAGCCGAGCGGGCAATGAGCCGGCGTTAAGCTTGTCTACCATATCACGCTGTTTATCTTCTGAGAATGAGCCCGTTATTTGTCCCCGTGTGGTTATCTTCGAATTAATACTTGGAGCCGATATTGCTATTCCGTCGAGCAGGATACACAGTGGTCGCCCAATATTTTTGCCGGTAATCTCACCGAACATTCTTCCGCCTTTATCGTCCAGTATGAAATCAACGGCTCTTCGACCGGTTTGTGGTTCTCTGCCGGCAGATGCTTTTGTAAGCTTCCAATCACTTCCGCTGCCTCGGTGCAGCATCACTTCTTCCTTCTTGTTGCTTGCCAGAACATAGTACTTATCGCCAAATTGACCAGGGATTGCGGGGCGTCTCTGGTCGTCAAAGGACCTCCATTCTTTTATATTTTCTATCTCACACCATACAAACTTATTATCTGAGGCATATTTAGGCCCTTTCTCCTTAAGTGCTTCAATATACTGAGCCATTGCGCTCGCATCTACTGCAGGATGCCCCTGTGTTGGCAGTAGTCTAAACTCCAGAATGCCGGCCCCTTTTAGCATTCGTTGCAGATCCTTCGGGTCGTCAAGCCGCCCCCTGAAAGGACGATACTCATCGAATGCTGCAATTATGTTTTTTATTTCAACTTCCCGGTCCGGGAACTTGGCTTTGAGGGCTTCTATGGCCTCCGCACGCCTGGCTGACTTAGGGGGCATTTGCAGAATGAGATTTATCTGGTCTTCGGTCAGGTTTAATTTGTCGAGACCTTTTCTGACCTTCTCGTATTGCACATTTTTACCTGATTCGGGGCCGGTTAGCTGCTTGAGGATGCTGGCCCACTCTGTGTATTTTTTAACATATCCGCTCAACAGCTCAATGTTATTATCGGAGTCGGTAAATTCTTTTAGCGCATCCTGTAGTTTCTCTTGCTCTAATTTGGCCCAGACACTTCTATTTTCCTTTATCCGCTCAAGGTCGAGCCCGCCCGATGATATTGTATTTTCTGTGCTTTGCAGTTCCTCTTCGAGTTGGTCTCTTTTATTTTGTAAATTCTTGCGTTCGTCATAGATTGTGCCCAGTTCTGATAAAATTGCGAGTCTGTTGGGGTCACCCTCTGCAAAATCATTGAAATCTTTGGCTCGCTCTTCCGGCTGCTTTTTGACCGAGTGCATAATTACCGCAGGGCTTATGTTTTTAGCAAGTAGTTTACTGAGGGATTTTTCATAATTCTGGCGTTTCTTCCGCGCCTCTGCGTTTGCCAGCGGCATTTGTATTTCAAAACGCGTATTGCCATGAGGACGCCATATTAGGTTTTGGATATTGGCAGGGTCTATTCGCCTTTGAAGAACCGTTATCATCTTCTGAGCCAGACCATTCTTCTCATCTTCTTCGAGGTCCTGGGTGTCAATTTCGTATATGAGACTTGTTCCGCCTGCAAGGTCTATCCCCGGCTTTAAGGTTTTGTTTGGTGGATATAATGTCCACGCTGCAAGAACCACTAAAACAATAATTACAACAATTTTCGGCAAAAGATTCTTACCCATAACTTTCCTTTTAATATCTTAATGCGTGTATGTGCAATATTCATCGACGCATTCGCTCATCTATTCATTATCGCATCCACGCATTCACGATTTATCTTTCGACATATTCTTACCGATTGCTGAAGGGGCAACTTTTATCTTTGTATTGTTTGACTCATCGATCTTCAACGTAATCTCATCCCCCTTGATATCGACGACGGTGCCGATAATTCCGCCGATTGTTCGGACTTTATCATTTTTTTCCAGTGACTGAACCATTTTTTTGTGCTCTTGCTGTTTTTTTCGAGGCCCTCTGAAAAGGATAAATATCATTACAACCATTAAAACAAGTAAAAGCCACGGCGGAAAAAAGGACTTTGGAGTTTCTTTTTTCATTATAGCAGCGTTGGGGTCGGATGGAACCTGCGTCATTGCTTCGCCTTCTGATGTTATCGGCTTTGATGTAACCTGCGAAGGTGCCTCACTGGCTTCTGTTTGAGCTAATATCCATAAATTGTTCATTTTCATTTTCCCTTCAATTAATTGAATATCTATTATTAACCAATCAATGAGATATTAAATTATTAGTCATCAATAATCAATAATCATTTCTTTTGCCAGGTTGGCTAATTCGTTCTTTTCTATGGCTTGTCTTATCTTGGCCATCAGCCGCTGATAAAACCTTATGTTGTGCACCGACGCCAGGATTGGACCGAGCATTTCTCCGCAGTTGAAGAAATGTCTGATAGTGCCCCTGCTGAAATTCCTGCAGCAGTAACAGTCGCAGCCAATCTCGATTGGGTCGCAGTCGTCTATCAGAGCGCTGTTTCGAAGTTTCACAGGGCCGTTTTCTGTAAAAGCAAAGGCGTTTCGGCCATTTCGTGTTGGCAGCACACAGTCGAACATATCGACCCCCGCTTGGACCGCGGCGATTATGTCTTTCGGTGTGCCTACGCCCATTAAGTACCGAGGTTTATCTTTCGGCAAAATCTGTGTTGTGTGAGCAACTGTCTTTATCATATTATCGTGACCTTCACCTACACTTAATCCGCCGATAGCATATCCGTCAAAATCCAGTTTGACAAGTTCGCTGGCACAATAAGTTCGCATCTGCAGGTTTATTTCCCCCTGGACGATGCCGAACAGCAGTTGTTTTGAGTTGCTGTGTGCCTGTTTAGCCCGCCTTGCCCAGCAGATTGTTCTTTCCACTGCTTTTTTCAACTGCCGTTCCTCGATGCCAAAAGCTGTGCATTGGTCAAGGCACGTTATTATATCCGCACCTACCCGATTTTGAATTGTTGTTGCGTTCTCGGCATTAAGATATACTTTTGCCCCATCTATGTGGCTGGCAAACTCGACTCCTTCATCATCAACTTTGGTCAGCGAGCTTAGGGAAAAGATTTGGTATCCGCCGCTGTCGGTCAGTATTGGCTTGTCCCAAGACATAAATTTGTGCAGACCCCCAAGTTTCTCAACCGTCTCAACACCTGGTCTTAGTAGCAGATGGTAGATATTGGCCAGGATAATGGAAGTGCCGCTTTCTTCGAGTTGCTGTGGCGTGATTCCCTTTACAGCACCGGCCGTGCCGACCGGCATAAACGCCGGCGTTTCAACCTCACCGTGAGCCGTCGTCAACAATCCTCGCCGCGCTTCCGATATGGAATCCTGAAAGAGAATCTCAAAGTTACTCATTTCGTTGATACCTGTCTTGTTTTGCGGAACAAATAGTCATTTATATTTAGCTCCCCAATTTATTGGGGGTTATCGTTCTAAAAAACATAATCCCTTCGGTTTGAATCAGTAAACTGTTTTTATCCGGGACCCGGGGTAATAATGTTGAAGTATCTGGTTTGCGGTATATCCTTTTCTTGCCATACCTTCAGCGCCGCATTGGCACATCCCTACACCGTGGCCCCACCCTCTGCCCAACGAAAACGCCCATTTGTCTCCCATATCGATGATTTGGCAGATTGTGCTTTTTAGCTTCTGGCCGGTTGGGTCGATTGTCAGCCGTAAATCCTCGGCTCTCAAAAAATCACTCTCGCCGGTTGAGCCCAGAAGCTTTATTTTAGTCAGGCGAGTGAATTTTCCATACTCACTTTGTTCGACGGCGGTGATATTTATAATTTTTCCGAGGCGCTTTAGACTCGGGTACTTCTGTAATAGTTTACTTGTAACATAGCTCTTGTCCAATTGAGCCATAGGCCAGAAAAAAATATTGAGTCTTACCACATCCTGGCAATAAGGGCATGGCACGCCAATGAGTGCTTCAAAAGAATCCCCGAATACTTTTTTGCTGCTTTCTGTGTGTCCGCCGCAGGTCGAGCTGTAATAGGTTGGGAATATATCTTCCCTGCCGTCGGCATGTTTACAGACCAGAACCTTACCGTATGTTTTATTGACAGCATCCCAGACCTGAGCTGATTCAGCAGCTACACCGAGGTAAACCTGATTTGCCTGTGTTTTATGGACGTCCCAATGACGTTTGCTGCCAAATTGTTTTTTGTAATAGAGGCAATAGGTCCTTGCAGCGACTGTTTGAGCTTGAAGTGCCGCCGGCTCCCAGTAGTCGGGCATCTCGGCTCCTACCACACCGGCTAAATACGGTTCGAGTGGAACAAGGTTTATTGCGTCAAAAGAATTGCCGTCCTGATTCATTATAAGCTTTAATTTGCCGCGGTAGTCGTCGCCGTTTAAGTTAAAGATATAAGGGTAATTGGGCAAAATAATCACTTCGTTATTTATAGGATGCTGGCCGTTAACGGTGATTCTGCCGGAGGAAGCAATGGCTTTTATTGGTTCTTCAGTTTGGCCGAAGCGGCCTTCTAACGTGTGTGTTTGTGCGTTGATGATGCTGAACGATGAGTCGGCTTTAAGGAAGCATTCCGGGACATCGTCCAGCAGTAAGACCCGCACCCAGAACTGTGGTTCGACATCCATCTGAGGAGTCGGCCTGACAAGCTGCCTTGCTTTACAGCCGGCAAATAACATCAGAAAAGAAAGGAGAATTCCTGACAGTATTATATAGGGCAGGACCTTGCTGCGATTTGCAGTTGTTTGGGTGATGGTTAAAAAAGACATTAAAAAATAATCAATAGAAAATAATCAATAATAAATAGTCAATTACTCAGTCTAAGCTTCGCAGTAATAATCCAAGGTTGCCAAGGGCTTTTTTAATTTCATTTAAGCTTGTGACGCCGAAGTTTTTACTGCCGAGAAGTTCCGCTTCTGTTTTCTGGATCAAATCTCCGAGTGTCCGAATATTGAGCTTTTGCATACATTTTCGCGAACGCACCGATAATTTGAGGTCTTCTACAGATTTGCTCAACAGCCCTTCAAATTCTTGTTGTACGCCTTTACCTTCGCTTGTCTCTGCTACCAAAGACTGTTTTTCCTCCAGAGCCATTCCAAGCCGTAATCCTTTTGAGTCGAGGATGGTCTTGACTTCTCCAAGAGAGGTCTCTCCGAAGTTTTTATAAGATAACAGCTCTACTTCTGTGATATTCAAAAGGTCGCCCAGCGTGTTAATATTCATCCTTTTAAGGCAGTTTCTACTGCGAACAGAAAGCTCAAAATCTGAGATTGGCGTTTCGAGGATTTGGCTTTTGCGGGTCTTCTTCTTTTCTTTTTCCTCGTCGTATATCATAGTTTTCGAGCTTTCGATGTCTTTTTGGAACATGATTGCTCTTTGGTGATTCGGATGATGCTCCAGCACCATTTCAACGCATTTAGCTGCTTTATCGTTATCTTCTCTATCTTCGTAAAGCACTGCTAAATTAAGCAATGCGCTTACATAAACCGGAGAGTTTGAAGTAATTTGCCTGTAGTAGTCGATTGCTGCCTCTTCATCGCCGGATAGGTCACAGCGATAGGCTATGTGGAACAGGGCTCTTTGATGACCCGGTGCTAATTCCAAGGCTGTTTTGTAATTGTCTATCGCCTGCTCATAAAGTCCCTGGGCTTCCTGAAGACGACCAAGCTGGTAGTGATATTCAGCACTTATTTTCTCGAAATTTGCGCAGCTTTTAAGTTCCTTGTCCACAGCGTTAAAATCTCCTGCTTGTCGATAGGTATCAGCTTTTTCCAGTGTTGTGGTTAATGTGTCGGCCTCGTAAGCGGCGCTTTTTTGCAGGTTTTCTATCGCCTCATCGAACTTGCCTAACCGGCGAAGTGCAAAGGCACGGTATATGAATTTTTCTTTACCGTCGTCGGCTTTTTCCAATTTCTCCACCGCTTTGCTGTTTCTGCCCAGAATCGATAGCCCGATGCCTACTGCCAGCTGGGCACTTGCTGAAGTCCTGGACATGTTGGCCTCTAACTGTTCGGCAAACTTTATCTGATTGGCCTCGCTGGAGTGGACGAAGTCAGAGAGTGTTTTGATTTCATCCATAGATGGCAATTTATCGCCGTATAAATTGATTTCCGGCTCTGTAATCGGTTCCATCGGATTTTGCTCCTTTTTCGTATTTTAGTATTTTATATAACTGTTCACTTTTACGCAATTCATCCTTCGCAGTCCCGAAGGGATGCCTCCGCTCGGGGATGCCTAACGGCATTACGGCACTACGAAGAACCGATACGATATACTAAATACAGAAAATTTGCAACAGTTTTTTTGTGCCCCGGATTTCTCAGCATTTTTAGCCATAAAATTTATTGGGTGGATTTTTGTCACAATACGCGATATGTGCGTAAGAAAGGCCGAGCCAATTAAGCCCGGCCTTTGTATGACGCAGTGTTGATGGGGTAATCAGACCGCTTTATTAGAATCCTCCAAAAATCGTCCATCTGCCTGGTTGATTTAATAC
>CAYTTK010000075.1:0-12716 GCA_964440735.1 uncultured Pirellulales bacterium | reverse complement strand
TTATCCAAGGCAAGTTTATGTTTGCGATTTTGAGTGATATACATTCTAACCTTGAAGCCCTGACCGCGGTTCTAAACGACATAAAAAAGCGGGGCATAAAGACCATTTATTGCCTGGGAGACGTGATTGGCTACGGACCAAATCCCAAGGAATGTCTCGACCTGATTATAGAAAAAACCCAGTGGTGCGTTCTGGGTAATCACGACTTTGCCACATTATACGAACCGACAAATTTCAACTATGCCGCAGAGCAGGCAAGCTTCTGGACTCGCGAAGTTCTGGAAGAAGAAAAACAAAGGCAGCTCTGCGACAGGCGTTGGAGCTTTCTTGGCGAGCTGCAGATGCGACAGACGCTCACATGCAGGCTGGGGTCAACCAAAGCAACAATGGATTTTGTTCACGCATCACCCAGAAGACCGATTAATGAATATATCTTTCCCGACGATGTTTACACCAATCCGATAAAGGTTCGGCTTCTTTTCGAGCGGGTGAAGCATATATGCTTTGTGGGCCATACGCATATGCCCGGTGTATTTCTTAACGAACCGGACTTTTATCCACCTGACGAACTGGGCAATGTATATCCGATTATCGACCGCGAGAAAGCAATTATCAATATCGGCTCTGTCGGCCAGCCGAGAGATAAAAACAATCGGGCAAGCTATGTGTATGTAGATGAAAATGAGGTGAACTTTGTCCGGCTGGAATACGATTTTGAAACCACTATGAAAAAAATAAGAGCAATCGAGCCACTGGATAATTTCCACGCCGATAGGCTGCAGGACGGAAGGTAAAAGAATTGATTATTTACTATTGATTATTGAAAAAAACAAATGCGAATTTTGACTTTGATTGTAGTTGGTTTTGTTATTTTTTGCGGTTTGCTTGTAATTGAAACCGGTTTTTTTGAAACGGCTTGGACCGGCAGACAGCGATGCATCCTTCTGCAGCAGACGACCGTCGAGAAAAAGCAAGAGGCAGAAAATGTCCCTGCAGACAGCGAAGAGCATCTTGAGATGTCTGCTGTTTCGACCTTCGAGGCCTATGGAGGTTCGGCTGAGACAGTAAAGCTCGGTTCAATCGACCCTAAGAGCGGCTTTATGTACCAGCTGGAATTGAGCACCAAAGGAGCAGCAATAGAAAAAGCCACCTTTAGCAAATATGACGACCGTAATTATAAGGACCCCAAGCCGTTGGTGATTCTTTCGCCTGTGGAACTGGCTAATGGTGCTGAAATCCTGTCGATGGCAAACAGAGAGTTCGTATTTACCCAGGAGAAGCTTCAGTTGTCGCTGCAGGATTTGCACTTCAGGAGTCTTGGCAAAGAAACCGCAGAGGACGGCTCTCAAACAGCTCGGTTTGAAGCGGTTATCAAAACATCAGACGGTGAGCCGGTAGTAAAACTAATGAAAACCTACAAAGTCAGCCCCGGCAGCTACCTTTTAGATTGCAAACTAATCGTGGAAAATCTATCCAACGGAGAGTTGAAATATCTTTTCAATTTAACCGGACCGATTGGCATTAGTCGGGAAGATATCAGGGCTGATGTGAGAAAAGTCATTGGTGGTTTCAGAATTTCCGATGATAAAATAGACTCAACTCGTAAAGGTATTTTGTCTTCGTTTTTTGGCAAGCTGCTTAAGAATGAGTTAGGTTTGAAAGATGCTACGCTCCAATACGAAAAAGCACTTAATGAGGAAGATAGAGAGCGTGCAAAAAGGCATTTACAGATAAACTACAATAATAGCGGAGCTCGTTTTTTGTGGGCGGCAACAACAAATAAATATTTTGCTGCCGTATTAAGGCCAGAGCCCGATGAAGGTAAAGACTACTGTGATTGGATAGCAGACAAAACAGGGGCGTTCTACAATCCTGATGGAGATGAACGCGCAAATACTGGTGATGAGACCGTCGGATTGGATTTGAAAATTGCGGCGAACAAACTGGCAAAGGTCGACCAGGCAGGCAGCACAAAAACATATAACTTCCAACTGTATCTTGGGCCCAAAGATAAAGGGCTGTTCGATAAGAACAAGCTGTATCGAGAGCTGGGCTTTGTCCAGACGATAGATTTTATGACCTGCTGTTGCCCGGCGAGCATTATAAGCCCACTGGCATTCGGCATATTATGGCTGATGAAATGGATGCACACCTACATTATCGGCAACTACGGACTTGTCATCATCATATTAGTATTCCTGATGCGTCTTATAATGCATCCGATTACCAAAAAGAGCCAGGTATCGATGAGCAAGATGGGCAAGCTCGCTCCGAAGGCAGGGGAGATAAAGAAAAAGTACGCCAACAACAAGGCCGAGATGAACAAACATATTATGGCCCTTTACAAAGAGCAGGGGGCCTCTCCGATTTTCGGCTTTCTTCCGATGTTTGTGCAGATGCCCATCTGGATTGCGTTGTGGAGCGCTGTATATGCCAGTATCGACCTGCGGGGAGAAGCGTTTTTGCCGTTCTGGATAACCGACCTTTCGGCTCCGGATGCTCTGGTCAGATTTTCAACGATTACAGTGCCTCTGCTGGGTTGGAAGATAGTATCGCTGAACTTGCTGCCGATTTTGATGGGCGTGGCATTCTACCTGCAGCAGAAACTTATGCCTTCACAGGCATCAGCGTCGGCAAATCCCCAAATGGCCCAGCAGCAGAAAATAATGATGATTATGTTTCCGCTGCTGTTCCCCGTGATGTTATACACGGCGCCGTCCGGGGTGAATCTGTATATTATGGCCAGCACCTTTGCAGGCGTTTTTGAGCAGTACGTCATTCGCAAACACATCCGCGAAAAAGAAGAGGTGGAATCGGCGGGTCTGGTCTCTGTAACGAGTAAAACCGGCGGAAAAGTCAAAAAGAAAAAGCCAAAACCCTTCTACAAAATGTAATAGGTGATTAGTTAAATGGTAATTACCAATTACCTGTAACCAATTACCAGATGTATGACCTGAACGATACCATTGTAGCTGTCAGCTCTCCCAATTCGCAGGATAGGGTGATTGTTCGCATAACTGGGCCCGAGACGATTGAAAAAGTCAGTCAGATTTTCAGGCCGCACTCAGAATACAGGGTTCAGGGGCCAGAGACGAGGGTAATATCCGGCAATTTAGCCATTGACGATGACCTGCATTTCGAAACACAGTTATATTTATTCCCGGCGCCATATTCCTATACAGGCGATGACGTTGCCGAATTTCACATCTATACCAATGCTGCCGTTACAGAGACCCTGATACGTAATCTGCTTGGCAGAGGCCTGCGGCTGGCAGGGCCCGGCGAGTTTACAGCACGGGCGTATCTGGCCGGCAAAATCGATTTGAGCCAGGCCGAGGCAGTAAACGAAATCGTTGTCAGCTCTAACACATTTCAACTTGCTGCCGCTGAAAAACTTCTTAGCGGGCGATTGGCCGAAACTACAGCAAAGATTCAGACAGAACTGATGGATTGTCTGAGCTTAATTGAAGCAGGGCTGGATTTCAGCGGTGAAGATATCGAATTCATAACAAAAGATGAGGCGGTTAACAGACTTACCGGGATAAAGACAGAGCTTGAGCGGCTTCTTGCCGGCAGCATCAGAAACGAGACATTAGCCGATTTACCGGCGGTGGGCATCGCAGGAGCTCCAGGTGCCGGCAAAAGCAGCCTGCTGAATAAATTGCTCGGCGAAGAAAGAAGTATCGTTTCAGACAGGCACAAAACCACAAGGGACGTTCTAACAGGCCTGGTGACACTGGCACACTGCAGATGTGTGCTGTTCGATTGTGCAGGACTAATAGCTGCACCAAATAATATCCTTGACGAATTAGCACAGGGTGCCGCCATCGAGGCGCTGTGCAATGCCTCTGTGGTTCTATTCTGCGTCGATATATCGAAGAGCAGCTGGATTGAGGATATTGCAATCCGCAGTCTCATAGAGCCAAATGTTCTGATACCGGTGGCAACAAAGTGCGATTTGCTCTCGGAAGATTTATTAGCCATTCGCCTTGCCGAGCTAAACAAGATTTTTGGCTCGGAATTCCTACCAACATCAGTGGTAAGGCCTTGCGGCATAGAGGCATTGCAAAGTGCAATCGACACAAGACTACTTGAGACGGCACTTGGAAAAATCGGAAATCGGAAATCGGAAATTGCAAATTCAAATGTCAGCGGGGTTGCACTTACGGCGCGGCACAAGCAGTCAGTAACCGAAACAATTGAGAATATCAGCGAAGCCATAAGTGAATTGAAAGCCAGCAATAACGAAATAACAGCAATGATGCTGCGAACCGCTTATAAGGCAGTATCCGATATCGAACAACAACCTATCGATGAGCAGATATTGGACAGAATATTCAGCCGATTCTGCATAGGCAAATAAACCTATGACGCGTTATTCGCCCTTTGTTCTCACTGACGCCTGCGGGTTCCCAAAAGAACGATATCCTTGAGAGCGTCTTTGCTTTTTGCCGACATCCATCTTTTTTCAAAGCCCGGGTTCTGAGCTATCTGGGCAATCGCAGACAAGGCCTGAAGATGAAAATGACGCTCGTCCTTTGTGCCGAGGATGACAAAAACAGCGTGAACCTTCGGATATTTGTCTGAAAAAACGATTCCTTCCTTGCAGCGTGCCAGAAGAATATCAAAATGATGCTCTCCCCGAATGACGATGTGGGGTATCGCCAGAGCGGGGCTTAAGACGGTGCTACTCTGGCTTTCTCTATCCTGCAGTAGTTTTAAGATTAAATCCGGCTTTTCATTTAATCTCGGAGCCACTTCACCAGCGACTAATTTGAAAAAGCCCGATACCTTTATTGAGTTTTCGATATCCAATATGACGCAATTTTCAACTAACCCGTCGAACCTGTCTTTAACAATTTCATCTCTTTCCCTGATAATTTCTCTCAACTCCGCTTCTAAAGAGTAGGTGGTCAGCTCCTTGGCTGTTATCCTCTCGATGAGGTGCAGTAATGCATATTCTCTGTTTTTGCTGATTCTCCCGTAGAAAAAATATACAAGAAGTCCTGCTACAAACAGAATCCAACTTATTAGATGTGCCTCTTTTCCCATTTCAATAATCAGAAAGAGAAAGGCCACTATGCCCGCAATTTGCATCCAGGGATACAAGGGGCATCGGAACCGCGGTCGATAATTTTGTATATGGCTTTCTCTCAGGATGATAAGAGATACGCAGGCAAGGATGTTGGTGAGGATAAGCACGACCGAAGCGGCTTCTACCAGTATCTGAAGCTTCAGAAACAAAGCAACGATTATAAACATGCTTGTAAGGATTAAAGAATTGTGAGGAGTTCTGAATCTTTCGTTAATTTTCCCAACGGATGTCGGCAGCAAACCATCTGCGCTCAATGGCACGAGCGACCTTGCGGCGGTCATAATACCGGCATTGGCGGTTGACAGAAAAGCCAGGATAGCGGCTACCGCCAGGGCGATTCTGCCCCATTGCCCCATAAAGACCGAAGCGCCATCAGAAATAGGAGTCAGCGATTTTTGTAATACGTTCGGGTCAAGAACGCCTATTGTTACGAGTATCATAAAGGTGTAAAATATGCTTACTACCAGCATTGAAATAACCATCCCTAGGGGTATATTTCGAGCGGGATTTTTAATTTCCTCTGCGACGCTGGCAATCTTCAAAAGTCCCGCATAAGAAACAAAGACAAAACCTGTAGTGAACAGCACTCCGGTTAGTCCTTTGGGGACAAAAGGTTCAAGGTTTGTGATTTTGACCTTGGGCAATCCGAGCACAACATACAAAAGCATAAGCGCGAACAATCCAAGTACAAGGACAAGCTGAGTCCTGCCGGCCCCCTTAATACCAATGAGATTGATAAACAGAAAGAAAAGGCAAAAGAAAACAGCAATGATATGTATGTCGATGTCTATGATAAGCACGGTAAAGATAGACATCCCTACCAGGGCAAAGGCGCTTTTCATAGCCAGAGAAAACCAGCTAAGCAGTCCCGCTGCCGTCCCCACGGCCGGGCCCATACTGCGAATAATAGTAAAGCAGTCTCCGCCTGCTTTGGGCATTGCTGTTGTCATTTCGGCGATGCTGAGCATGCCTGGCAGCGATAGTAGCCCCGCGAGAAAATAGCAAACAATAACGGCTGGTCCTGCCTCAGCATAGGCCAAGCCGGGAAGGATAAACAGACCAGAGCTTATCATTGCACCGGAGGCAATGCAAAATACATCAATCAAGTTGAGTTCCCTTCTTAAGCGCATAGCACTTGGCCTATTTAGTGGATTTCTCCATGCACGATTAATTAAGCCGATACGTTTCGGGCTCCCGCAAGGCGGGTTACCTTTGAAATGCTAAATTATCAGATGTAAATTGGCAATAATTACTTAGAGATTTTTTTGATGTTCAGGCGCATACGGCCAAAAGACAACGGCTCATAGATATCCGGAATTTTTTTATATTCATAAAATAAGCCGGAGCAGGTAGCAGATTTTGGGCTTTTAATTTTTATTCAATACCAAAATCCCTAAGCTACCCCCCTGCTTTCTTGCTTGCCTCTGCGTCTCTCGACGCAAGTCGAGGCAGCAGGCGAAAGCAAGAAGGGGGGGCTTTCGTGCAAATTCCTGCTTTTGCTTATTTGTCTTTTGCCTCGAATTCAGCGTCGATTACATCATCGCCGCCTTTTCTTTTGACCTCGCCTTCAGGCGGCGGCTCCTGCTTTTTGGCTGAGCCCGAAGCCGCCGAGGCGGCCTGCTTTTTTGCTGCCTCTTCGTAGAGGACCTTACCTAATTCCTGGCTGACATTGCCGAGGTTTTCGATGGCCTTTTTTATCGCATCAGCATTATCAGTCTTTATAGCTTCCCTGAGGTTGTTGACGGCGCTTTCAATCTTGCCGCGAGTCTCTGCGGAGACCTTGTCGCCATGTTCTTTGAGGGTTTTGTCGGTTGAATATAACAACTGGTCTGCCTGGTTCTTAAGGTCCACGACCTCTCTTTTTTTCTTATCTTCGGCAGCGTGTGTATCTGCCTCTTTTTTCATCTTCTCAATCTCCTGGTCGCTCAGGCCTGAACTGGACTTAATTACGATGGACTGCTGCTTGCCGGTGCCGAGGTCTCGGGCCTGCACGTTCAAAATGCCGTTGGCGTCGATATCAAATGCAACCTCAATCTGCGGAATACCTCGCGGTGCCGGCGGAATCTCGGTGAGCTGGAATCTGCCGAGCGTGCGATTGTCCGCAGCAAATTCACGCTCGCCCTGCAGGACGTGAATATCAACAGTGGTCTGACTGTCCGCAGCGGTAGAGAAAATTTCCTTTTTGCTGGTGGGAATGGTGGTGTTGCGCTCAATCAGCCGTGTCATAACCCCGCCGAGCGTCTCGACGCCCAGAGAAAGCGGCGTTACATCCAGCAGCAAAATATCCTTTACGCCTGCGTCGCCAGCCAAAACGGCGCCCTGAATGGCAGCACCTAAGGCAACAACTTCATCGGGATTGAGACTTTTGTTCGGTTCTTTTTCAAAGATTTCTTTGGCGATTTCCTGGACCCTCGGAATTCTGGTTGAGCCGCCCACCAAAAGGGTCTCGGAGATTTCCTTGGGTTTCAACTTGGCGTCTTCCATCGCTTTGTAGCAGGGTTGTTTTAATCGTTCCAGAACGTGTGCAATCAAAGCTTCAAACTTGCTGCGGGTGATGGTCATCTGCAGATGCTTTGGCCCCTTTGCGTCGGCTGTTATAAATGGAAGATTAATGGTCGCTTCAACCTGACTGCTCAGCTCGCACTTTGCTTTTTCCGCGGCCTCTTTCAGCCGTTGATGCGCCATCGGGTCCTGCCTAAGGTCGATGCCTTCTTTCTTCTTGAATTCATCGGCGATATAATTTATCAGCACCGCATCGAGGTCATCGCCGCCAAGATGCGTATCACCATTTGTGCTGAGAACTTCAAGGACGCCACCTTCTTCACCGAATCCTCCGATATCCAGGATTGAGATATCAAATGTGCCGCCGCCAAAATCAAATACGGCAACTTTCTGGTCTTTTTTCTTCTCGACGCCATAAGCAAGAGCAGCAGCAGTCGGCTCGTTGATAATCCTGCGGACGTTCAGTCCCGCTATTGTGCCGGCGTCTTTTGTGGTCTGGCGCTGCGAGTCATTAAAGTAGGCGGGGACAGTAATAACGGCGTCGGTGACTTTTTCGCCCAGATAATCTTCGGCGGTTTTTTTCAAGTCCTGCAGGACCATAGCTGAGACTTCCGGCGGCGTGTAATCCTTGCCTCGGACCTCGACCTTGACCAGCTCCTCCGGGCCACCAACTATTTTATAAGGGACGAGTTTTTCTTCCGAGGCGACTTCGTTATGACGCCTGCCCATAAAACGCTTGATGGAATAAACCGTATTTTCAGGATTTGTCACCTGCTGGTGCTTTGCGATTTGGCCGACAAGCCGTTCGCCTTTATCCGTAAAGCCAACAACAGAGGGGGTAAGCCGTGAGCCGGAGGCGTTGATTAAAACCTTCGGGGATGTGCCTTCCATCACAGCAACTACCGAAAATGTAGTTCCCAAATCTATGCCAATGATTTTAGCCATGAGTATCTTCCTTTCGTTATTTAGGTATTGCGTATGTCGTATTGCGTATCTCGAGTTGCGTTCAACAAGACAATATATTACTAGTATTTAGGAAAGATTGCAAAGGCCGTGCCAGGAATCAAGGACAATCTGCTTGAGTAGGCTAACCTCTTTTATTTCAAGAAGTTAAGGTTTTTCGGCTACTGTCTTCTGACCTCTGTCTTCTGATTTATAGTGCCATTTTGGCAGCCCCAATCCGGATTTACCGCGCAGATCGCTGAGAACGCAGAGGAAATCCAGCCACCAAGACACAAAGTCACAAAGAAACAACCACATAAAGAAAAAACTTCGAGTCTTGGTGCCTTTGTGGCCAAAAAGGAGTATCAGGTTTTTTCTTGACATTTGGGGACAGTTGACTATAATAAAATTATATTTGTGAGTCGGTCACGGGAGGAGCGGCCCCTCTTCGCCAAAGCTACGCCGAGGCGAGCATTTCTTAAATTTCTCACGGATGTAGAGACGGGATATCAGAGAATTCGTTAATTGGTTAATTATTGTGTCCACCAGTATTAGATTTAACCTGTTCGTTAGGTGCCACTTAACCAATAACCAGTTACCACTAACCATTTTTGTGAAGGATAAGGATGATGAAAACGCAATCAATCCCTCGACAAGCTCGGGATGGTGAGCAAACCTGTCTTGAGCATAGTCGAAAGAGTCGAATCATCGTTTCAGTAGTTATGATTTTATTTTTTACCTCTTTTGTCATTCCCGCGCAGGCGGGAATCCAGCCGAGCTTTCAGGGCCTGGGTTCTGGTAACACCTTCAATAAAGCTCATGACGTTTCAAGCAATGGCTCTGGAGAGGTGGTTGGTATCAATAACTGCGTAATTTGATAAAAGAAGTATGTTGACATTCCGTTTGTCTGCAGTAAATTAATTGAAGTGACAGAAGTAAAAAATCCGTATTTGGCAATTTCCTAAATAAATGGATAAGAAATCAGACCGAAATTCATCTTTTCGTATTTACTTTGCTTTGGTTTTGTTTACGCTGGCTGTTTTTGGGCAAGTACGTAACTATGACTTTGTAGATATTGACGACTACAAGTATGTTTGCGAAAATGAATACGTCAAGGGTGGACTTACTCACAACAGTATTGTCTGGGCTTTTACTTCGGATCATGCCTCTAACTGGCACCCTCTGACGTGGTTATCACATATGCTGGATTGTCAATTGTTCGGTCTCGAACCCGGCTGGCACCATCTGACTAATTTATTGCTTCACATAATCAGTACCCTTTTGCTTTTCGGTGTTTTGAAGAAGATGACGGGTGCTACATGGCAAAGTGCCTTCGTTGCTGCTTTATTTGCACTTCATCCGCTTCATGTTGAGTCCGTTGCGTGGATTTCGGAGCGCAAGGATGTTTTAAGCACTGTGTTCTGGATGTTGACGATGGCTGCATACGTTCGATATGTTGAAAGGCGCGCTGTTGGTTGGTATTTATTAATGCTATTGGCATTTGCATTGGGCCTTATGGCTAAACCTATGCTGGTAACTTTACCGTTTGTTCTTTTGCTGCTTGACTATTGGCCGCTCGGCCGTATCAGCTTTGGGGGACCTGAGGATAAAGATGATGATAAGGCAGTAAAGACCTACTTGCCGTGGCAGAGTTTTTTCCATCTCGTTAGAGAAAAAATTCCTTTTTTTATCCTCACTGCAGTCTCGAGCGTTATTACTTATACGGTTCAGCAAAGAGGAGGAGCGATAGCAACCATAGAAAAATTCCCTCTGTCATTCCGTATTCGTAACGCCATTATGTCGTACTCAACGTATATTAATAAAACGATTTGGCCCAATGATCTGGCAGTTTTCTATAATGCTCATGTCATTGTTGTAGTTAAAGCCATAGCTTCGGCGGCAGTTTTGTTGGCCATATCGATATTGATAATATACCTGTCTAAAAAGCATAGATATTTGCTGGTTGGTTGGCTTTGGTACATCGGAACACTTGTGCCTGTAATAGGACTTGTTCAGGTCGGACATCAGGCCTACGCAGACCGATACACGTATATTCCTCTTATAGGATTGTTTATTATTATTACCTGGGGGGTGCCGGATTTCCTGCATAAATCGCAACATCGAAGAGTTACACTTGTCACATTAGCAGTGATAGTTCTTTCAAGCTTGTCGGTGTGTACGTACTTCCAGCAATCTTATTGGCGTAACAGCATCACACTTTTTAACCACACACTTAATGTGACTAAGGACAATTACTGGATCCACTTTAGTCTGGCCAATTTGTTACTCAAACAAAACAAACTTGAGGAGGCTGAGTCTCATTTTCTTGAGGCAGATCGAATCACACTATATTACCCTCGGCTCTACTACAGTATGGGTGTGCTAATGCACAAGCAGGGCCGTATTACAGAAGCCATTGAATACTTTAATTTATCGGTGAAGAATGAACCTGATGATTTCGAGTCGCACTATAATCTGGGCATACTATTGAGCAACCAGGGCGAATATGAGCAGGCCATCAATCATATTCGCAAGGCGGTGAAACTCCGGCCTGATAGTGCTGAGATGCATTGCAGTCTGGGTTTTCTTTTAAGCTATCAGGGTCAGACTGATGAGGCGATAAGAGAATATCGCGCTGCGCTTGAAATTAATCCTAACCTTACACAAGCGCGCACAGCGCTAAATACTATACTGGCAGAAAAGCAAACTCGACCCGAATAGCTTAGTATTGTTTTCCCTCCAGTCTCAGGGGATGGTTCAGTTATAGTGGGAAACAGTAAAACCGGCCTATGTAGATATGGTGAAGTTTTTTTTATGGACCAACAGCATTGGCATGGTCAATTTGAAAGGCATGCTTGAAGAAGACTATGGCCTTGATCTTACCGGCTGGATATTAAGAGATGCACTCAGTATTTCCGCCGACGGCTTGACGATTGTGGGTTACGGGATAAATCCGGATGGATACACCGAGGGATGGATAGCAACGATTCCTGAGCCCACCTCCGTATTGATTTTGGGGCTGGGTGGGTTGATGTTGAGAAGAAGAAAATCTCGAATATCGAACAAGGAATATCGAATGTCGAAGTGAGATTCTTTGCTTCCGCCTTCGCTAAAGCTTCTGCGGACAAGCCGCTCAGAATGACATCAAAACTTTTAGCACAAACTCTGTTTGATTATTTTGTATGCAGCGTATGGATATTGTTGGCGGGGTTACGATAATCCACAAACTCGTGCGGATTCGTTCGATATAGGAACTCCTCAAGATTTGTATAGCCATCCTTGTCCGCATCGGCAGAGCCGTCGGAGGGATTCTTAGGGTCAAATTTATTTGTGGTCTCCCATTCATCCGGCATACCGTCGAGGTCGGTATCAGCAGGTGCCGTCGCTCCGGCTGCCGGCGGCGGGAAATCTTCAGACTTCCACATAATAAAATCATTTCGGTCGTTACTGCCCGGGTTGTAAGATTTCCATTGAGATTCAGGATTATCCCAGAATGCGGGCTTGCCTTTGCGGGTCCTGATGCCCTGAAGCCAGTATTTGTCGGTCGCATCGTGCGTGGGCAAAAATGCGCCAATGATTGGCAGGAGCTTCTTTTCAAGCTGTTTTGCATCGTTTGTGGTTACCGGCATTGTGCGGAAGGGCGCCTTGACGTAGGTGTATCTCGGGACCGGATTGAAAGGTTTTAGTCCGCCGTCAACATCGTGAATATTGCCGACGGCGTAGTTACTCTCTGTTGCGTTGAAGCTGAATCTATAGGCCACTTCCGGATTGTCTATAATGAGGTTGTTCACGAAGTTGAACTTATTTGCCAGGCGTTTCGAATGGCCCGAGCGGTTATTGAACATAATGTTGTTGCGCCAATCAATGAGGCTGCAATCGACTTCAGGTGAGCGGCTGAGCGTGTTCTGGAGTATGCAGTGGTGTATCGAACCTGCGCCACCAATCTCCGGGCCGTATGGGTGCGAGCCGAGGCCGGCCATACCCGGGCCGATGTTGCAATACTGGAAGGTATAACCCCAGAAGGTGTGGCCCTGGCCGATGAAGCGGAGAATCTCGTCGCTTCCGTAGGCGAAGCTGCAGTTGTCGAAGATTATGTTGTGCAGGTCTCCGCGGGTGTTCATTCCGTCAGCTGCCAGCGGCGGACGCAGGCGGAATCTCATACCGCGCATGATGATAT
>CAYTTK010000074.1:0-12718 GCA_964440735.1 uncultured Pirellulales bacterium | reverse complement strand
GAACAACACTTGAGCAGGCAAAGGAAATTTTACAGGAACAAAAAGTTGAGAAGCTGCTTTTAGTTAATAAAAATGGTGAGCTTGCCGGCCTGATTACTATGAGAGATATTGACCGCGTTCAGCAATACCCACGAGCGGCCAAGGACAAGCGAGGTCGGCTCCGCGCAGGTGCAGCGGTGAGTGTCCATGAGTATGAGCGAATCGAGGCGCTAATAGCGGCGGATGTCGATGTTATCGTAGTAGATACTGCTCACGGCCATTCCCAGAACGTTATCGATACCGTCAAGAAAATCAAAGCCGATTATGATATCGACGTCGTCGCAGGTAATATTGCAACCGCTGAAGCTGCCGAGGATTTGATAGCCGCCGGTGCAGATGCCGTAAAGGTCGGCATCGGACCTGGCGCAATTTGCACCACCAGAATAATTTCCGGTGTAGGAGTGCCGCAAATATCCTCGATAATGAATTGTGTCGAAGCGGCACAGAAACATAATGTCCCCGTTATTGCCGATGGTGGAATCAGGCAGTCGGGCGATATAGCCAAAGCAATCGCAGCCGGGGCTTCAAGCGTTATGATTGGCTCTTTGTTCGCAGGTCTGAAAGAAAGCCCGGGCCAGTTGGTTATTTACAAAGGAAGGCAATTCAAAGAATACAGGGGTATGGGCTCTTTAGGTGCAATGGTAAAAGGTTCTGCGGAAAGATACGGGCAAAAAAGCTCAACCGAGCAAGGCAAGCTCGTGCCCGAAGGCGTAGAAGGGCGAGTGCCATACCGTGGAACGCTCAGTGACTTTATCTATCAGCTTGTCGGCGGACTGCGAGCCGGTATGGGCTATTGTGGAGCACGAAATATCGAAGACCTGAGACGCAATGCCCGATTCGTCTGTATAAGCCCGGCGTCGGTTACCGAGTCGCATCCGCACGATATACAAATAACCAAAGAGGCACCGAATTATTCAGCAACCTTGCCCTTTGAGGATTAATCCATGAACTGCTTCACAAATAACAGGACACCAGCGACAAGAAGCAAATTATGAGCCGCGAGATAATAGCTATCCTCGACTTTGGAAGTCAATACTGCCAGTTGATAGCGAGGCGTGTCCGCGAGCACAATGTATATTCACAGATTTTCCGAGCAGATACACCAGTAGAAGAATTGTCACAACTATCACTGAAGGGTTTGATACTCTCAGGTGGGCCTGCAAGTGTTTATAACAAAAATGCGCCGAAATGTGATGAGAAAATCTTTGACCTGGATATACCGATCCTGGGTATCTGCTATGGGATGCAGCTTGGCTGCCAGATTTTAGGGGCGAAGGTTATCGCCGCCCAGAGGCACGAGTATGGCAGGGCAAATTTGTCAATCATTGATAAAAGTGATTTGTTTGCAAATTTGCCCGACTCGACCACCGTCTGGGCCAGTCACGCCGACCAGGTCGGCAAATTAAGCAGTGATTTTGTTAAACTGGCCTCCACAACGACCTGTCCTTACGCCGCTGTCAGGCACAAAAAAAAGAAGTTTTTTGGTGTTCAATTCCACCCGGAGGTCGCTCACACACCAAAGGGCTCACTGATTCTGCAGAACTTTTTATATGATATATGCGGCTGCAGCGGCGACTGGAAGATGAGCGACTTCGTCAGCGAAAGTGTCGAAGCGATTCGCAAAAAAGTTGGTAATGCTACGGTGATATGCGGCCTAAGCGGCGGAGTGGACTCTTCGGTCGTTGCTTCTTTGGTCCATAAGGCGATAGGACAGCAGCTTGTATGTATCTTCGTCGATAATGGCCTTTTGCGAAGAAACGAACGAACGGAAGTCCAGTCAACTTTTCGAGACCATTTTCACATAGACCTGCGAGTCGTGGATTGGTCAAAGCAGTTTTTATCTGCTCTGGCAGGTGTAACCGAGCCACAACAAAAACGCAGGATAATTGGCTCAGAGTTTATTAAGGCCTTCAAGTCCGAGTCCTCAAAGATTGCCGATGCGAAGTTCCTTGCTCAGGGAACACTTTATCCTGATGTTATTGAGTCTGGTTGCAAGGACGGCAATCTCGCAGCGAACATAAAAATCCATCACAACGTCGGCGGTCTGCCCGTTGAGCTTGGCTTCAAGCTGATTGAGCCGCTGCGGGATTTGTTCAAAGACGAGGTTCGCCTTGTCGGCGAATACCTCGGACTGCCGGAGGATATTGTCTGGCGGCATCCTTTCCCCGGACCAGGCCTGGCTGTCAGAATCATCGGAGAAATTACTCAGGAGAAATTGAAAATCCTCCGCGCCGCTGACGAAATCCTCATCGATGAGATAAAATCAGCAGGGCTGTATAGAAAAATATCGCAGGCCCTGACGGTGCTGATACCCGTCTCAACGGTTGGAGTGATGGGCGATGAGCGAAGTTACGAAAACGTTATTGCCATCAGGGCGGTGGAAACTCCAGACTTTATGACCGCTGATTTCTCGCAGATTCCTTACGAGGTCCTTGGCGTGATATCCAGCAGAATCATAAATGAGGTTCGCGGCGTCAACCGTGTTGTCTATGACATCTCCAGCAAACCGCCTGCCACAATCGAATGGGAATAGTTGTGTAATATGTTAGGGAGAATGTATTAAATGGATAAATTTTACCGGAATGGATGCTGGTATCCATCTATCTGCTCGGTTTTGATTTTAATTGTTTGCTGTGCTAATCCCATTGGGGCTCAGTCACCGGCACCTGAAATCCCTATCAATAACGAGGATACAAATAGCTCAAGCATGTTGGAAAAACCTGATGATTCCAGCTCGACAGAGGTGCCATTGAATAAAAGTCTATGGTTGGAATCGGCGACGGTGGACCTTAAAAATTGGCCTGGCAGAATATTCGAAGATTCAAAATATACGTTGTTAAAAGATGGCAATATGACGGCACTACTATTGGCAGGCGGCGCAAGTATTGCGATGCACCAAAGTAGCGCTGATAAGAACATAGCAGGGAATTTTGAGAGGCATCGGATTTTCAATGGCTTTATAGATGAGAGTATCAACATAATCGGCTCTCCAGGGACGCACTTTCCTGCAACTGCTCTTTGGTATGTGATTGCTGCAGAGAATCAGGATAAGTTTAATAAAGAGCGTGCATGGACGATGATGACGGCCCTTACGATGACGGGACTCGTGACCGTAGGGCTCAAAGCAATCAGGGACAATGAAACACCCAACGGCAAGGCCTGGGCTTGGCCAAGTGGCCATACCGCCAGCTCATTTACAGTTGCCTGCGTCCTTGATGAATTTTACGGGCCGAAGGTTGGTATTCCTGCGTACGTATTAGCATCTCTTGTGGCCTATAGAATGATGGACACCGGTGACCATTGGGCAAGCGATTGTGTCTTTGGTGCAACTCTCGGCTGGGTCGTCGGCCATAGCGTTGCAGGCAGGCATAAACAGCTTGAAATTGCCGGCTTTAAAGTAATGCCATATATGGGCACAAACAGCGACGTGGTTACTGGCATCAGTCTGGTAAAGCAATTTTAGTTTTGCATTCGGGTCCTCGTTAGTTTATCTCACAGTTTGGGGACGCTTCAGTGAGATTATTAAGCCATATAAAGATATTATCAGCAAAGGCAAATGTAATACACCATTCCACCAGAGTATGCTGGGCCTGACGAAGAAATTCAAATGCATGTTGTACAAGCCGATAATCAATCCAACGAGACTTGTAACTCGCAGTGTCGCCATGTTGACTTTCGGCCAATATAGAGTAACAAGGCCCACATAAACCGGTGTCATCGTACAAAACGCCGCACCGGCAATGTTCGTAAATAATCCAACAGGATTAAAATCTGTGCCACCGGTACGCAGATTTATGGGATACCAAAATGCCAGAATAGCCAACGGTACAACCCAGTATTTCCAGATAGGCAGCTTTATCTGACCGAAATCGTTTTTCAAAACTTTCGCTTCCCAAAGCCAGAAACCGGCAACAGTTGTAAACATTATTAGATTAACTGTGCAGATTGCCACTCCGTATTTTTTAGATATCCCTATACTTTGGCCGATAGCAAAAAGCATATATGAAAAGCCGACGTAGATAGCAAATAGTCGGGCGACCTTATTGCTCAGAACCACAATCAAAACTATCAATACAATGGGAGTTATTTTAAAAACCGGATATAGCTGCGAGTATGACAAGACAAGAGGATCACGCAGCACTTGATGAATAACATTTGACCAGTCCTGCGGAAAATTATAACCCTTTGATGCATACGGCGGCACAAACTGAATTAACACAAATAGCAGAAAGAACCACCATTTCCGGGTTATCTTGTCCAACCTATTTTGTCCATGAACTTCTTTAACCATTGCTGTTCACCGAGCCTTCTCTCTCAAAGCAATTCATCCTTTATATTTCAGAGAATTTTTTTACAGGAATCATAATCTCGGATTTCATTTGGGCATAGCTTCCCATTGCACCATTAGTTAGAAATATCTCCATAGGCCCCTCGACGGCTGAATAACCCTCCTTATGAATCCAAAGCTCAAGATTTTCATAAATAGGGTTTGGGTCAACCACACCCTCGGGCTTTACAGCAACCGCTACTTCCATAGCTGGCATCGCCTTAACATCGGTCATCTCTCCTAAAGTACCGGCAAGCTTCAGGGCCTCTTTGCCAACAGGGATGCGTATCTCTGTCAGCCAATGCTCGCTCGATATGAGTTGCGGATTGTTCAAATATACGCAAGAGAGTGAACCGCGGGGGTAAACGCCTTTGTCCCTTGCCAAGGCATATAAATTACCAATGGCCTTTCCCATCTTGTCGTAGCTACCGCGATAGATTGTATAGAGAACCGTTTGCGGTTCCAACTTTCTAATTGTGATTCCCGGGTTGCCTGCGGCTTGTTCAGCGAAAATCTCAACCGAACTTATGACCATTAATATCACCATCAATAATAATGGCAACCATACTCTTACCTTACCCATTTTGTTCTCCTTTCATTCAATTTGATTTTTTTGTTCGGACATTTTTCATTTCTATTTTTTTCTGTAATATGCTTGGCGCATCGTTCATTTTTTAGGGCCGCCGATAATTTTCTTGAGCATTGCGATATGCTCATTGAAGGCGTCGCTGCCCTTGCCTGTTACATTGATAAAAGTGCGGGGCTTGCGAGCAATAAAGGTCTTTTCGATTTTTACATAACCTGCTTCCTCAAGCTTGGCCAGATGCGCACCGAGATTACCATCTGTCAGGTTCAAAATTTTTCGCAGATACACAAAGTCAACCTGCTCGCCCGGGTCAAGAGCAACCAGCGATGACATTATTTGCAGCCGAACCGGTTGATGTATTATGTTATCAAGTTCAGCCATTGCTATTTATGGTGACCTACGTCGAACCATCTCCAGCGTAATCGAACATATATTCCCGTTGCCAAAAACGCCCCGCCAACCATCGCCGCCATCCAAAGGCAATAATAAGCTGGCGGTATCAGATAAAAACCCACCAGGGTTATACAGGTTACTGCTATGCCCAGCCAGAACATATGATGGCTTTTCAACCACAGCCCACTTACAACGTAAGCGAACATAATTATTGTAATCATAAAGGCGTTTATCTGTATTCCATGCAGGGGCTTTAGAATACAAAGCCAGATAAACATATAGAAAAATAGCAAACACCAGAACAGAAATATGCGCGCTCCGATTTTTTCGGTAGATGGAACTTTGATCGGCTTAGCTAAATGAAATTGCCGCCAGACTACACAAAATGTCACGATACAACCTGCTCCACTAAGCCCCATCCATATATGCCAGACCCACTCAAGAAAAAAATGCGTTCCCAGATAGCCAGCTACACAGATAAGGCCCCACATAATCAGTAGGCCGCTGTCATAGCTGGCCGCTATGGACTTTCGTGTGCGGCTCGCCACGGCCTGAATCTGGTCCAATGAATTCCGCGCTTCTTCATCTGATATATTCATTGCTAAACCCCTAAAAATCCATATTCTTCACTATATTACAGAGCACTCTGCATTATAGAGCAAAAACCACCTTATTACAAGAGAAAAAATAGATTTTTGAAAAATTTATTGAAATGCCTCAGCTTAGACTATGTAACTTATTTGTATTAAAGTAGTTATCTCAGGCCATTGCTCAAAGATTTTTCCGGGCCTGACAGAAAAATTCCAGTATTTATTATTGCTGCGATGTTCTTACGATGGCTGGGTGAGCTGTAAATATGGTTTGAAAATCCTCCCATTTAAAGGTAAACTATCCGGGTCCTTTAATATAAAAATAGCGTTTTTTAATACGAAAGGAGCACCAACATGAATACAGCTATCAGAACCTTTTTGCCGGTCGCACTTGCCGGCCTGTGGATACTTTGCTGCAGCGCATCAGCTCAGAATGAGACGCCGGCGACAAGCGAAACACAGGTTATTCCGACACCGGGACAAGTACCGCCGCTGCCACCGCGATTGCCCGAAGGAATCCCGGCATTCCCAGGGGCCTGGGGAGGCGGGATATTCACGACTGGCGGCCGGGGAGGAAAGGTCATAGAAGTAACCAACCTCAACGACAGTGGGCCGGGCAGCCTACGTGCAGCGATTGATGCGAAAGGTCCGCGAATCGTCGTATTCCGCGTCGCTGGAATCATTTCCCTTGTTTCAGCAATAAATATTAACAATCCCGACATTACTATCGCCGGCCAGTCGGCACCGGGCGACGGGATTTGCCTGGCCAACGATTCTCTTAACATCAACACGCACAATGTCATCCTTCGTCACCTTCGCGTACGACGAGGCCGGCCAGAAGGCGGCCAGGGCTCGGATAATATTGGCGGCAATCCCGAGGGACAGGTTATAGTGGACCATTGCACCGCCAGTTGGGGAATGGACGAGAACCTCTCGCTCTATCGATACATGAAGCCGATGCCCGACGGAAGACGCATAAAGATGCCCACGGAGAACGTAACGGTACAGTGGTGCATCTCAAGCGAAGCCCTCAATCCTCGTGGCCATGCCTTCGGCGGGACCTGGGGAGGCCGCGATTCGACATTCCACCACAATCTGTTCGCCTGCAACACAGGCCGAAATCCCTCAATCGGAATGTCCGGTGAGTTTGACTACCGCAACAACGTTATCTTTAACTGGGGCCACCGAACAATGGACGGCGGCGATGAAACTTCGATGATAAACGTCATCAATAACTATTACAAGCCCGGCCCAGCGGCGACCCCCAACATGAGGAGCACTATCGCACGCATTGAGCAGCGCAATATGTACTCACCAGGCAGAAGGTGGGAGCCCGGCAATTGGTACCCCCAGACACCGCCAAGACCCGGAAAATGGTACGTCGCCGGCAATATCGTCGAGGGGTTCCCCGATGTCACCGCCGACAACTGGAAGGGTATGCGGTCGTCGAACCGCGGAGCTCCCTCTGACATTGCTCGCGTAAACTCACCCTTCGAGGCCTGGCCGGTCAATCAGCAGACCGCTATGGAAGCCTTTAACTCGGTGCTGGCAAAGGCCGGAGCGACGCTTCCACGCCGCGACGCCGCAGACAAGCGCATAATTGAAATGGTGCGCACCGGCAAAGTGACTACCGCAAACGGTATCATCAACGACCCAAAAGAGGTGGGTGGTTACCCGGATTACTGCTTCTCGCCCGATGATGTGCCAGCCGATACAGACCACGACGGTATGCCCGATGACTGGGAGAAGAAATACGAGATGAATCCCCAGGACGCATCCGACAACAGCATCGACTCCGACAAGGACGGATACACAAACGTCGAGGAATACCTCAACAGGACCAATCCACGCGAGAAAATCGACTACACGAACCTCGCAAATAATGTTGACTCGATAAGTTGAAACTGACATCATCGATTCGGGTTAACCAGTTGACTGCTGCAACTGCTGCTCCTCCTGCCACTGGGCCACCATAAAGCGTAGTTTCTCCGGCTGTTTGCAGGAATCGGCCGGTGTAGTGGTCATAATAGCGAGCGCGGTAGTAATACAATCCCGTCTCGTTGTCATATCTTCGGCCGGTAAACATATAGGGATTTGCCACAGAGGACACAGAGAGCACAGAGAGCACAGAGTTTTCGGAATCGCGTATAGTTACGGCACCAAATACGTCATACTTGTACTTTTCTGTCATCTGCTTGCCCCGCACCAATTGAGCTTGAGCTCACGTCTAATCGTTGCGTGGGTCCTACGTCATCTGATATGGCCACCACAGCCACTAAGCTATCAAATTGACAGTAGTGATTTATTCAATTCTCAATTGGCTAGGAGTCTTTTAATTTCCCTTGTAGTATTCGTTGAGATACTATGGATGTGGTAAGAAGCACCAATAATCAAATGAAAAAAACAAGCCTACGTAAGGTCTCTAAAAAACTTATATGAATTTTTGCTTATTTAAATCGGTTAACCTATTTTATTCATTATGTGAAAGTAAGTCAGTTAAAACCTCAAACATTTTACTTTTCGCAGAAGACCATTTCTAAACATGATAACACTAGGCTTTCTACCTGCTTCTTTGTGGAATAAAATTTAAATGTCAAACCAGAATTATCACCAGCGGAACACTCGACTTTGTATATATTTGCATAATCACAACTCTTTTCCTGGAAAAACTTGAAGTCTGTTACATTCTTAAAGTGTAGCATTACAACCTGATCATTCTTTGCTCCGATGTAGTTACTATGAAGTAGTTCCATCTGTATATCACATAGGATGAAATCTTCAACCCGATTAAATGGATAAACTAAATCTCCGCTTTCCTTTTCTAACGATCGTTTTTTGGTAAAACATATCCGCTTTATACAGGCATCATGGCAATTACCAATTTTTTTCAAGAGTTCAGCAGTCTCATTCAGTGTTTTTAGAGTTTTCTTTAGCATATAGTTCTCCGAACCTACACAAGGATGTTTTTATATGAGACCTAATCGTATTTACCCAAATATTATCGTTTAATATATTTTTTCATATCTTTTTTTTGTCTTTGGGTGATGTTATAAAACCAACACCACCACTGTTATCTTCTTGTTCTTGTCCCGTTTTAGGAGTGCTATCACCCGGTGGCCCGTGCCTTCTAACCAACCTTTCTTTTCCCGTCTTTGGATCTGTATGTTTCTCGACCCAATGCCTATGACCTGGAGGCCATTTTCCATGTTGTACATTGTGAATTTCTTCCGTACCAGGAACTATTTTTCCCGTCCGTCTTCCTTTCTTCATCTCTGGATTTACAATGCAATCGTACAAATAGTCCATGGCTATTTTATCTATCAGAGGGCAGATAGCGTACTTGCTTAAACCATATCCAGTTCCTCCAGCGGCTGCAACAGTGCCCACAACCAATGCACCCACTCCTGTCCCACTAATGTACGTACCTCCTACAGTCATATACCCACCCCAACCCCAGCCAGCAAACACGGATACCGCTGTAGCCTCCTCGACACCTGTAACAAGTCCAAAAGGATCAATCCAATTCAAAGGATTATTTCCGCAGTATGTGTATAGATTAAAGCCGCCATAGTATCCAATTGGGTCGGTTTGCAGGAATCGGCCGGTGTAGTGGTCATAATAGCGAGCGCGGTAGTAATACAATCCGGTTTCATCATCATATCTACGGCCTGTAAATAGATACGGATTGTTGACATCGCTCACCCTGTTTGGCTCACCAAAGACATCATAACTATACCTTTCAACCACATTTCCCCCTATATTTGAAAGAGCAATAACAGAGCCCAAGCCATCAAAGTGATAATAATATCTAACAATTGGGCCTATCATCATACAAATCGGCTCATCAATCCCCGATCCATAGACAAACCTTCTCTTTAGCGTCCCATTTTCATATTCAGCTATGACCTGATCACCATCATAACAGTATTTTGTAGTCTTGAGTAATAATTGGAATAAGAGTAAAGAGTAATAGGAACATCCACCGTTATCCGCCCTTTTATCCGCCCATTATCCGCATTAAGAATCACCATTTTCAGGTTATCCAATCCAATCTTTCCTGTAGATGAGCTTCTTCGGTCATTATTGCTTTCTCCGATAACAAATTAAATTATTGGATGGTTTGCTTCTCTAATATAAATCATATTTTTACCAAAGCCAAAAATTATTTGAAAATTCACCTATTTGGTATAGACTAACCGATTGTATGAGGGGGCAGTTTTTTGATTTATGAGATGAGATTATGTCAGAATTTAAGATTGAGCCGGCAGAGAGAATAACGCGTCTTCCGCCCTACTTGTTCGGGCGATTAAACGCCCTGAAATTGGCCAAGCGACAGCAAGGTGCGGACATTATCGATTTGGGGATGGGTAATCCCTCCGATGGAGCTCCGCAAATCGTGATTGACAAACTCTGTGAAGCCGCCCGGGACCCGCGCAACCACCGATACAGTGCATCAAAAGGCATCAAGGGTCTGCGAAAAGAAATGGCAAAAAAATACGAGCAAAAATGGAACGTGCAACTCGATTGGGAAACAGAAGTCTTGGCCTGCATCGGTTCCAAGGAAGGTTTCAGCCACTTGTGCCTGGCGATGTTAGGCCCGGGTGATACCTCAATCGTGCCGGACCCGGCTTTTCCGATTCACAATTATGGCATCGCTTTAGCTGGTGCAAATGTCATATCCGTGCCTCTGGGCTGTGATAAAAAATTTATAGACAATATCGCAATGGTCTGTGAGAATCTTTATCCCAGGCCAAAGCTATTGATTTTGAACTTTCCCCACAATCCGACTGCAATGACCGTTGACGAAGGTTTTTTTGAGCCGGTTGTCAATCTGGCAAAACGATTCGGCATAGCAATCATTCACGACTTCGCATACGGTGAAACCTGTTTTGATGGCTACAAGGCGCCAAGCTTTCTTTCGGTCAAAGGTGCCAAAGACGTCGGCGTTGAATTTACCACGTTGAGCAAGCCCTACAATATGGCGGGCTTTCGCATCGGCTTTGCAGTAGGTAATAAAAACATGATTGATTATCTTGCCACGATAAAGGGTTACTATGATTATGGCATCTTTCAGGCCCTCCAGATTGCTGGCATCATTGCTATGCGAAACTGCGAGGCAGATATTGCAGCCCAGAATGAGAAGTATCGTTCGCGCCGTGACGTGGTCTGTGAAGGGCTTACAAGAATCGGCTGGGAAGTTGAAAAGCCGCGCGCTTCGATGTTCGTATGGGCGAAGGTGCCGCAGGAACATTCAAGAGGCAAAGGCACTATCGACTATGCGATGGATTTGATGGAATATGCGGAAGTAGCCGTCGCACCGGGAGCGGCCTTTGGTGAAAATGGCGAAGGTTATATGCGTATCGCACTCGTGGAAAATGAACAGCGCCTCCGGCAGGCAATCAGAAATATCGCCCGATTTGTCCAACAAAAGCCAATAAGAAAAACAAAAAGTTAACTTTACCTCGTGAGATGTGATTTATCCCGTGAGGTGCGATATTTATCCCGTTAGATGTGATAACTATCTCATCGGGAACTACCTCATCGGGACTATCTCACCGGGGTCATCCTTTGTTTTCCGTCCTCCGTTGTCTTTCTCTTTTACTTCGAAATTCGATATTCCTTGCTCGATATTGGATATTCAATTCCCTCCTCTGTCGTCTGCCCTCTGTCTTCCGACAAGTATCGAATATCGAGCCTCGAGTATCCAATCACTAATTTTCTAATTCTCTAATTCACTATCTTCTTTTTGTGCTTGACAGTGTAAATTTGTGTTAATCTGTGTCTGAAAAAGGTCAGTGTAAATTCGTGTTAATTCGTGGTTAAATATAGTCAGTGCAAATTTATGCCATAGGTACTTGTGCCATAGATATCATGTTGTGAGGATTGAATGAAAGTCTTTTTGGCTCTGGTTTTTGCTATTCTTTTGGTGGGATGTAAAGAATCTGAAACTGGTCCTCAGCCCACTGAAGTATCCTCAGTCTGTACATCTGAGCTGTCACACTGACTTCAGGCATGTGCGACTGAATTGTTTCGTAACAAAAGAAGTGAATTCTGCTGGTTCAATGGCATTGGGGCAAATGATGTAATATTTATTCCAAAGGTCGACCCTGCTGAAGAGATTTTCCTAAAATGCATAAGTGTCAATCCTCTTTCTGCTGATAAGGCATCTATCTATAAAAATTGTTTGGAAGACCGTATCTCAGAGATTAAAAGTATTACCACAGGAACAACACGAAGTAAAGTGAACAAAATACTACGCCAAAATGGGGGGATATGCACACCGAGCGCAGTCATATACAGTCACATATAGTGTGAAGTTTTGAAGGTTCGAATTGAATTCGAACTCGCGTCAGCTGAGCATACAAGATTCTCCTTCGACGAGAATGATAAGGTTAAAGCAATGTCTATGCCTTATCTTGGATTCTTTATTTGTGATTAAGTCATAATCAACATAGAACCATTCAATGCAGCGGAGTGTTTAAAGGCCGCCGCTTAGCTGTGCATTTACACATTGAATTGAACACGACCTGTCCGCCATTTATCCACCTTCTGCGGAATCCAGTATCCAGAATCGAGCCTCGAGTATCCAATCACTAATTTTCTAATTCTCTAATTCACTATCTTCTTTTTGTGCTTGACAGTGTAAATTTGTGTTAATCTGTGTCTGAAAAAGGTCAGTGTAAATTCGTGTCTAATTCTTGTATTTTGGTAATTTGAATTTGTCTCGGATTGAGGTGCTCTACGAATGACGGACACTCGACGCGAGGTTATAATGCCCCGCAA
>CAYTTK010000073.1:0-13275 GCA_964440735.1 uncultured Pirellulales bacterium | reverse complement strand
GAATTCCAAGTGATGATATCATAATGTCACGGGTATATGGCTCCGGATATCCCCATCCTGCTGCACGTGGAAGTCCGCGGTATGGCCCACGTGCATTATGTATTAGAGCTTCCAACGCAGCTTGCTTGGCACGGTCTATTAAAAGCCGCTCTTTCTTGTTCATGTCTACGAAATCTCCAGTCGCTTTGAGGCAATATTGATGAATCTCTTGGCTATAAAACGATAGTCATAGTTCTCCACGGCCCTTTTCCTGCCGGCTTCGCCCATCTTCTTACGTAGCTCTGCATCTTGCATCAGCTGCAAAAGATAATTTGCTATATCGTGAACACTGGCGCGATAATCTACAATCCGTGGGCTTTTAAAAACTATGCGATGTCCCTGCTCATGGCCAGACTCCTGGTCAAGCGTCGTCTCTCTCAATCTTATTTCTTGTGCTATGCTGGCAAGAAAGGCATTTTCACCATGAACCATAGTGTCAAGCATCCCCATCGCTTTAATCCCGATGACCGGCTTGCCGCAGGAATTGGCTTCAACCTGAGTCATCCCAAAGCCCTCCAGGCGTGACGGCGCCGCATAAATATCACACGCTGATAAAAGGTAGGGCATAAAGGTGCGGGAGATTACATTAGTCGTGAAAACCACATTTTTTTCAATACCCAGGTGGGTCGCAAGTTGTATATCCTGTAAGTTTTGATGCTCTGTTCTTGGCTGAGGCCAGACCTTACATACATATTTCCAGTCCGGTGCTTTCGTGTCTATCAGTGCCAGTGCCTGCATTACTTCCTGAGCGCCCTTTGACGCAGCATCTCCGCCTATGGTGAGTATCATTATCTGGTCCGGAGCTACACCGAGTGCCTCTCGAACAGCTGCTACCTTTGGGTCATTTTTATCACGCGGTATGAAAGAATCCGTATCGCAGCCCACATGAAGAACCTCAATGTTTTCTCCTTTTAACCCGTCCCGAACATAAATCTTCTTCACCCACCGGGAGGTTACTAAGATTAAGGGTAGAGAACCGAGAATTTCATGGTAATCACCCATATATCCATCTGCTACCAGCCATGGCACCGTCCGAATGCCATACCGCTGTGGATGTAGTATCAGAAAAGGAGTATGACCCCAATAACCAATTCCTACGACCACATCCGGTTCAAACCATCGATAATACCACTCTTTTTCCTGAGCCGATTCAAAGTGCACAGAGTGAACATCCACGCCGTTTTGTTCCAGGCCTCTGTGCAGTAAGTGCCCCTGGGTGGCCAGACCAGCTGGAGAAGGAGGGTAATCATACATCACCAGCACTTTCATTTTCTTATGCTCCTGTTATTAAATTAAGTTGCTGATAAAATTTTCACCTGTGGCTAAAACACCAAAAGGCCTCTTCTCGCGGAGTTATTTGTGCCTCAAAACTATCTGCGCTAAAACCATAAACTTTGGTAATTATATCATATTTTTTCTGCCAGATTTCCTTCGGCAGTTCTATCTGCAAATCCGCATCCTTGACAGGCTGTGGAAGGTGCTTTCCAGCGTCGTCGTCATAGGCAAACCTCCAGATTTGTTTTGCAAACAACTTTTCACTTTCCCACAGCGATATAACTGCTTTTCCTGTTTCCTCGTGTCTTAGGTGTCGGGTGTATTCTCCCCACAAACCGTGGGTAATAATCAAATCAAATCTGTCTGAAGCGAGAAGTTCGATTATTGTTTCCTGCACCATTCGAGCAGAAAGTGGAGATTGTTCCGGCCCATCATCAAGGTCCCCCATTGCTCCGGCTGCATTTAACTGTTTGAGTGCTCGAAAAAACTTGGGTGCTCGGTCAGGGTCGCTTTTTCTGCAAAGCGTAATTACAGTCCAGTTACAATCAGGATGTAAAAGAATTGTCCCGCCTGCCCACAGTGTTTCATCGTCAGGATGAGCTACTATAACAGCACAATTGCTGCCTTGATGTATCTGTTCAAATGATTTTGGCCGAATCATAACAAACTAACTTCCTGCCGGATTATTTGTCAGCCGAACTTCTTTATAAATTGGTATTGCCTGTTTCTCCGAATTTAATAACGGACGCTGCTGTGGGACTTCAGAACAAAATCGGTCAGGTCTTTCAAACTTGCAGTTGCAAGGCAAATACGTGAGTCAGCTGCACCATAATAAATCAATACATTCCCATCTTTATTTATCCAGCCACAGGGAAAAACTACATCATCTACGTCACCTTCCCGCTCGTAAGAAGCTTTTGGACCAAAAATCCACTCATCAGACCTGCAAATGACTTTCCTTGGGTTTTCAAGGTCGAGCAATGCCAGGCCTAATCTGTATATAGAACCCGATGCGGTGGTGCGGACGCCGTGATACAATAACAGCCATCCTTCTGGAGTCTGCATAGGTGGAGCAGAAAGCCCTATCTTGTTGGCATCCCACCACGCACCACGTCTGGCTTGAATCACCTCAAGATGTTCGCCCCAGTGTTTTAGATTGGGTGAAAAAGACAGCCAGATATGCGCTTCTAAAGTGGCTAATCTCGCAACGGGACGATGCAGCATTGCCCAGAGACCACCAAAACGAACAGGGAAAAGCGATGCATCTTTGTCCTCGGGAGGCATCACCGGTCCTATTCGCTGGAATGTTTTGAAGTCCTTTGTCGTCGCCAATGATACCAGTGGACCACCCTCGGAAAATGCTGTGTATGTTATGGCCCAAAGTCCCAGTTCCTCAAGCCAGGTAATTCGAGGGTCTTCAATGCCCCACAACTCTTCTGGATAATTTTCAGGCTCTGGTCTTAATGTCGGCTGAGGGTCTATTTCCCATCCATCCACCCCATTGTTGCTCCTGGCGACAGTAAGATGCGAAATGCCTCTAAAATCTTCCACTCGAGCAAGCAAAAGTATTTTCCCGTCCACTTCTGCCGCAGCAGCATTAAAAACCGAGTTGGCGGCATAAGGCCAATCTTTTACCGACAGAATAGGATTAGCCGGATGTCTGGTAAATAATTCATGGCTGATATTCTTGTTATTTTTCTCTTCCATAAATTTATTACATTTATCTTCAAATCTCTTAAATGAGTTCTATTATTCCTTTCCTTATCAGCATTCCACAGTAGGATCCCCACGTGGTGTCCCAACTGCTATTGCTGCCAGCAGTAAAATCGTTATTTTTGAAAGGGCCTTTGAGCCCGCCTCACCCAGAACCTTCATCACAGAAGATGATACACCAAAAATTATACCTGCCAACAGAATATTTGCCAGAACAGATATCAGCATGGCAAGTAATCCGTATTAAGAAGCGGGATAACAAAACACGTATAATATCCTGAACTGACAGACAATACATTATCCATTCCATCATACCTTTCTTGTGAATTACTAAAAACTGTTTTTGTAATATCTTGTATGGTAAAAGGCAATAGATGCGCCCCCCTGTCCGCAACCGATTTTACGGACTTGTTTTGTCTATTTGTTTTATTTAGCTTTTCGCCTGGTCGAGGATGAGGTCTTTGACCTTCTGGCTGGGCAGATTAAGCGCACCATAGGCAGCAGCGGCTGCGCTACGAAGCTCCGGGTCGGTTTCGCTTGAGCTGATTAGTCCATAAATATGGTCAACCATCCGTTCCATTAGCATATTGGCGTGCAGTTTTGCCGAGGTGGCCAGCGATTCAAAGGCCGAAATCCGAACATCGATGCTGTTGACGCTGCTTAGAGCCATTACAGCAATTGCTCGTTGTGCGTTGGGACTGTCGAGGTAAGCTAAAATCTGGCCGACAAGAATCTGAATCTCCGGACGCCTATCGCTTATTGCTTTTATAAGAATGCCCTGAGCGGCTGACAAGTTAATGACGGGATTTCGGGTCTCAGCTACTTTCAGCATAGCTTTGGCTGAACGTAGGGCGTAGGTATCGGCCAAATCTTCATTCCAGACGTCAACATCACCCTTTATCGGCTGAAGGTTGGATACCAGTGCTTCAGCCAAATTCTGAACGACGAATTTGCTTTCAGGGAACTTTTGTTTAGGTCCTGCTTCACCTATTGCTATCGCCGCACTATATCTTACGGCTCTGCTGTTGAAAGAAAGGGCTTGAATAAGCGGCTGAACAACACCGATTCGATAAAATAGTGTCTTCTCTCCCGCCGTTACGGCCAATGCCTCGACAGCTCCAAAGGCAACGTATGCATCATTGTCTTTAACTGCTCGTGCAAGGGCCTGATGCAGATACTCAGGCCCTGCTGTTGTTGCATAGACAAACGCATCAGCATGGCCGGGGCCAAAATAATCAGGCATATCAACACCTGCAGACTCAGCCTTGAAAAAGGCCGCAGTCCAGAGCCCTATCGCAGGCCCAAACCCAGGGTCGGCCCTCAGCGACCATTCGCACGCACGCATCGACATTAGCTCATAAAAATAACTCCTGTCCACTTCCTCCCGCACTAATTTCTGACCAGCCGAATCCCAGAACCATATATTGGCAAAATCGGCATCTTCTACCGGGGCTAATGACTCTAAGTGGTAATAATACTGTTCAGCAAGCTGATAGAACAACTGAGCCGCAGGAATTTTCAAGGCCGCTGGATTAATTTGTCTGATGCTATTGTCGGCATGGCTGCGAAGTTCGGCCGACTGGTCATTTTCGACAATGTATTTTAGATATGCCAGTGATTGCGGATAGCGAATTCCGCCCAGCGCCTTGATTATCTCGGCTTTAATCGCTACGTCTTCAGTTTGTAAAGCGGCTGTAAGCGGCCTTATCGCATCCCTGCCGATTTGTGGAAGTGCCAGCACAATTTCTGAAAACTCTTCCTTACGTGTTGGGTCCACCATCGCATCAAGCATATATGGTATAGCATATTCCCCCGCGTTACGGAGCCTTTGAACCGCCATAAGCCGGCCGCGTTCGGTGCTGCTGAGTCTTCTTACCTCCTCTGCAATGATTCTCGCATCGGCCCGATGGGTGAATCTGCCCTGCTCGATAATCTCGATGATGCTTTTGCTAAGCTCCACGAGCTCGGCATCGGGTGCAGAATCAATAACCATTAGCATAATCTCATAACCGGCTGGATTTTCTTTGCTTAATTCCATCAATTGCACCGGGTCGGGATTGCTTGTCAGGATTGCCTGTGCGTATCCCTTGGCCAAATCAAACCGGCCAATCTTCGTATAATGCAAAAAATCATTCCAGGCTTCGGCGAGGGCTTCGACTGAGCTCGGCCGAATGTCCTCAGTCGAGTCGTTTTCCTCAAGGCTCTGGGCAAGACCTGTGCTGACTATAAAAAGCCCTGTTATTAAAACCGCTGCGAGAGTTTTTCCCTTAAACATCGAAATATCTCCAAATTAGCCGTGAAATTTACATAATCTGCTGTTTCATTTGCTTCTAACCAAAGCACCCTTATAAATATTCACTTCTGCAGCCAACATATTATTAAGTAAATACCTTTTCTGTCAACAAAAAACCGCTTCGCAGTGCTATTTTTGGAGAGGTCTTTGGTTATAAGATGGCTATTCGGTGTAAGTTGTGGTGTTTTTGTATATGGCGTTAGCAGGGATAGAGATATTGTTTCTGTGGAACTAATATAATTTGAATAAGTATTTCACAGAAAGAACGCTAAACTAATTCTGTGATTCCTGTTCCAGCGCCTCCTTTACCAATTCTACGAATGCCATCCTCCTTTTCATAAACTCACCCTCCGAAAAGTTATATAAATGTTAGAGATTATTTCTTTCTTTTCTCTTTATGAGCTAATAGACCAACTAAACCTGCCCCTATTAACAATATTGAACTTGGTTCTGGAATTATTTCTATAGACACAGAGACAGGAACTCTTTCGCCACTAATAAGGTCTAATTCTCCCACTATGTTATATATACCTACAGCTACAGGAAAATCATCATCAGGTAACCCCGGTGTACCGTTATCATTCATCATATTCCAAGTGGTTTGCCCCTCTTTAGACTCGTACGGACCTAAATCAAATGATTCAAAACCAAGAACAACAGACATATAGGGGTACTCCCAAATTTGGATACCACCTTGCATAACCCTAAAATCATAATAAGCAAGAGGGTCTGACACAACCTCTCCCAGAATCACCTCCTCATCTCTCAAATTAGTCACCCTGAATAACATATCTACATTTTCGCCTAAATCGTAAATGGATTTGTCTGTATGCATGTAATATTCGATGCCGTCAACAATTATGGAATTTGAATCGACCAAATTTGCTTTTGCTGGCTGAGCTGTCCAGAGCACCAGCACTACGATTATCGTTACTATCACTTTTCTAACCATGACCTTACCTCCTCAAAAATGGATTTTAATTCTCGAACCGCATCTAATTTATCGCATAACGACTTGGTCCTCCACAGTATTATTTGTATTATACCAACTTGCACCAAATTTTACAAGAGATACATTCTTAAAATTTGTCACCTGCTTCACATAACCGAAAATACCCTAATCTTTATTCTGGAACTTTGTTCAATTGTTAATATAATACCGAACGCGATAATTTAGCTTGCTTAAAGCCGGATACCGACGAGCAGGATAAAGCAATCGGGAAGGAACTAAACTATGCCCAAACAAAATGGCTTTACACTAATAGAGCTTATGGTGGTAATTTCCATCATAGCGATGCTTCTGGCGATATTGATGCCGGCGCTGGCAGGTTCAAGGCAGCAGGCAAAAGCTATTGCCTGTCAATCTAACCTCAGCCAGTGGGGCAAAGTGTTTAATATGTATACGATGGATAACAACGGATACTTCGCCAGCGGCAGCAGCGGAAAAATGTGGACAACGTTTCTCAAGCCGTACTATATTGACACGGACCTTCATCTATGTCCAATGGCGACAAAGCCCGCATCAGAGGCAATGGGTCTCCCGAATATGCCCGGCAGCAAGTTCCTCGCCTGGGGCAAGTTTGACCCTAACAACCCAACATATATCTATCTTAAACTTGGAAATGTTTACGGCAGTTACGGTATGAATGGCCATGTTTCAAATGACCCACCGGATGCAAACGACCCGTATGGACGCAATCTGGCCAATAACTGGCGACGTTGTGATGTCCGCAGTGCGAGTAATATACCTTTATTTCTGGATTGCACCTGGCTTGGAGCTCTTCCAACCTCTTTTGATGAACCGCCTCAATATGAAGGTGAGTGCCTGTATGGGCCGAACGGGCCTGATATAAAGGCCTTTTGTATAGACCGTCACAATGGTTTTATAAATGGACTTTTTGTTGATTTTTCTGTTCGCAAGGTCGGACTGAAGCAGTTATGGAAGTTGAAATGGCATCAGCAGTTCGACATAAACGTTGCCCCGCCCGTCTGGCCATCATGGATGAGTAACTTCAAAGACTTTTAAGAAGATTCGCCTCTAAAACCCCCATATTATAAAAAACCACATCGTCAAACCGGAATCAGTCAAAACAATCACATCGCAGTCAAACTATTAAGGGCACGATTTGCCGATTCGCTTAAATATTATATAGTAAAACAACCTGTAATGTACGCTTGCTACCTCCCAGTCATCCCATATTCTGCCACCGAAGACATTGTCATCTTTACAAAAAACTACGTGATTATCGCTGTATAGGGCATGAAGAGCATAATAATTTTGTGTTTTATGACTCATATAAATTCTTCTTCTAATAATATCTGTCATATATGGGATATTCGGGTCCAGTCCTGTTATTTTCTTGGCGGTCTCCCTGGGAACACGATAATTGACATTATTATAAACCATAAGTTTTGTTGGTGTCCTTGGGTCTGTCGGATAATATTCGTATCCCATACGCACCCACTGATTATTACCATTTATTTTATTGTAATTCTGGGGCAGCCTACCCCACGGCTTCGGGTCATTATAAGATTCAAATTTGTAAAGAGGATATTTATTAGATGGACAATAAAACATCTCCGGCAAAGTTATATAGCCCCCCTCATATAAACAGGCGACTCTCATAGCTTTAAGCTTACCCAAGGTCGGATTCCACGGGTCAGTCGCCACTGATGGGTCGAAACGCCACCAATAACCCCCACGATACGCAACATACGGATGTCCCTCTTCGTCACCCTTATATGGATCCTCCGGGGTTGCTTCATCATAGCCCCACCACGGCATGCTATAATCATAATCACCGGCATAAGCATGAATTGCCATACCTATCTGCCTGAGCTGGTCTGCACAGACTGACCGCTTGGCACTCTCTCTGGCTCTGCTTGATGAAGGCATAACCAGCGCAAGCAAAAAAGTGATTATCAGGATTACAAAAAGCAATTCAATTAGCGTAAAACCTTCTTTCTTCGTTTTCATAACAACACCGCTTTAATCCTGATATGCAAATTAAGCAATATCTTACTTCCCCGCTGACTTATTTACCAGTTTTCGAAGAAGCGCACCCTCCCATCCAATAGAGTTTTTTCCGTCAACACTTATATGAGAAAGGTTTGCTTATCTTTTCCTCATCAATCCAGGCATTTCTACAAATTGAATTATATCACATTTTTACGTTTTTTCAAGCAAATTATCGTGTAAAAAGGGTTGAAATTTTGCAAATTATCGCAAATAGCCATTTAGCCGCAAAGATTTTTATTTGCATTTCATAGCGTTTTTTGATATAATATTGGACTAAGCGGTATTTTTATTCAAATATACGACAATAGGTTTGTTCGAGTAGGATGATGGAAAAGAACTGCTAACGTATCACACGGAAACGGAGGAGAAAATGAAAATCCTTTTACCAGTCGCATTGTTTCTTTTTATGTCTTCGTCAGTCAGCGGTATCATTGTCTCGGCTGATGCCGACGGTTACAGTAACGGCACAGATATATCCACGGCCTTTGATGGGATAACATTATCTTCTATTGGTGATTATCCTGGCTTAGACGGCAAAGTTTACGCCTGGGCCGATGCTCTTGCAAGCACCGGACAAAGTGTCTTTGCCAACAACTTATCTTTTCAGCGGCAATGGTATGCCGACCTTATCGTCGGCTTTGCCCTTCGGGCTGATTTCACGCTGCCTGCGAACTCGGTATCGATAGACATAATTGGCGATGACGCAGGCGACCATGGAGAGCTTTTTGCTTATAATTCTTCTGGTATTCTTGTCGGTTACATTCTGTCGCCGCAGTTGACGACCGCAGAGGTCTTTACAGCAACTATCAACCGCGATTGGGCCTTCGATATCGCATATATTATCGCAGGTGGTGCAGTCTCAACTGAGGACACGGTTCACCTTGATAATCTTTCCGCCGATGTGATTCCAGAACCCGCAACATTTTGCCTGTTGGGTCTTGGCAGTTTAATCTTGACAAAGCAACGAAGAAAAACTAAATTACACATAGCGGCCTTGCGTGATTGTAACCGGTAACCTGAATATTAGCGGGAAATTTTGAGGGAGAAAGAAAATGAAACGCATAATTTTATTGGCGTTTTCATTATTGTTGTTCTTCAACACTTCTGCAAACGCAAGAACCATTTATGTTGACGACGACGGCCCTGCCGATTTCAATAACATCCAGGCGGCCATCGACGATGCTAACAATGGCGATACCGTCCTCGTCAAAGACGGTACATATACCGGTGATGGCAACCACGATATAGACTTCAAAGGCAAAGCCATCACAGTCTGTAGCGAAAACGGCCCCGAAAACTGCGTCATTGATTGTGATTACTTTCGGGTATTCCATTTCCAAAATAACGAAGACCCTAATTCCATCTTAAATGGATTCACTATTACCAATAATGAATCCACTAATATCCATTGCGAACAGGCAAGCCCCACAATCACTAACTGCAAAATTACTAATGGTCTTGTGGGAATTTATGTCGAATATGGCAGCCCCATAATTACCAACTGCACAATCAGCGAGAACACATATGGTGGGATTCGCTGCAGAAATGGAGATTTTACAATTGATAACTGCAATATATATGGCAATTCTGCACAAGGATATGGCGGTGGAATCTACTGCTCCAACGGTAATCTTACAATCGATAATTGTTATATATATGAGAATAAAAATAGAGGAGGAATAAGCTGCGTCGAAGGCAGTGTATTAACAATCACAAACTCCACAATAAGTAGGAACACCAATGGCGGAATCTACTGCGGTGATTGCGATCTTACAATTGATAACTGCAAAATATATGGCAATTCTGCTCAGGAATATGGCGGTGGAATCTACTGTGAAATTGAAGAAAGTAACCTAACTATTAACAACTCTACTATCTGCTGCAACAAGGCCGGTAAGCGTGGCGGCGGTATCTACTTTGTTATTGAAGAAGGAATGCCCAAAATTAATAATTGTATTATTAGCTGTAATACTGCTGATGAATTGGGCGGAGGTATTTACCTCGAGTATTACAACAGTATTTTAACAATCAAGAATTCAACTTTCGCTGCAAATTATGCACAAAATGGTAGAGCTTTGGCTCTGGATGACTATTATTTTTACGATTTTGCCATTGCCGACAACTGCATTTTCTGGGATGGAGGCAGCGAAATACAACCCGAACATGCAAGTATGTATATTGCTTATAGTGACGTATGTGGCGGCTGGATTGGCCCAAATATCGATGCCGACCCTTTGTTTGTGCGCGCCCCCAACGATGGTGGTGACGGCTGGGGCGATAATCCTGATACGCCTGACGTAAACGAGGCATCAAACGACGATTTCGGTGACCTGCATCTGCAAAGCAATTCACCATGTATAGAAATGGGTAATCCCTATCTTTCACCTGACACTAATAGCTTTGACATAGACGGCCAGCCGCGAGTAATGGGACAACGCGTAGATATGGGAGTAGATGAATTTCCCATAAAGAAAATAATTGTGACTGAACCAGAAGGAGGGGAAATCTGGGCAACCGCCAGCACACACCAAGTTATGTGGGAAAGCTACTTTTATGAAGGTGCTTTTAATGGTACTGTGGACGTTCTATTTAGCAAAGGCGGAGGCAGCAATTGGCGGATGATTAAAAGTGGTATTCCTGATACCGGCTTTTATAACTGGCAGCTCCCGGATATAGTTGATTCCAACAGGTGCCTGATTAAAGTCGTTCCTTCTACCCCTGACCCTGATTTTATCTGCATTCAAAGCGGTATATTCACAATTAAGCCGAGCAATCCCGACCCTATAGTAGCATCAAAGTGGAAAACGCTGGCCGGTGATTTCAAACGAACCGGTCTAAGTTCAAACTATGGACCCGGCCTTGGCTGTGTAAAATGGAAGTTCGAGACTAATGAGGCAGTATCGACAGGCGTTACTATCGGTCACGATGACAGAATCCATATTGCCTGCGAAGACGGAAAGCTTTATACCATCGACGCCAACGGCGTTCTTTTGTGGAGCTATAATGCTAATTCTCCACTTATTAGCTCGCCCACCATAGGACCTGACGGCGCTGTATATGTTGGAAGCCGAAGCGGAACACTTTATGCTATTGATATTTTCGGTAATCTGCGGTGGACGCACAATACCGGTGGCCCTATCTATTCATCGCCGGCTGTTTCACAAGATGGCAAAATATATGTCTGCTCGCAGGATGGTAAAATTTATGCACTTTCGCAGGATGGCAGTGAATTTTGGAGCTTTCAAACAAAAGCTCCCGGTATGGGACCAACAGGTTCGATTTTTGCCTCACCGGCAATTGGCCACGATGGCACGGTCTATATCGCCAGCTTATATGACCCTAATCTTTACGCACTCGACCCGAACGATGGCACCGTAAAATGGGTCTGCAACTTTGAGTTTTATAATCCGGACGGCCTTAAAGAGAGCGGCTGGCCCTTTGCCTCGCCTGTCGTTGCACAGGATGGCACTATATACCAGACGCTATTATATGATTTCAAACTGTATGCAATTGAGCCAAATACTGGCACTATAAAATGGTCAACAGACTTAAGACCTAATTGTGAACGGGTCGATGAATGCCTTAAATATAGTACTATGGAATATTGCTTAAAACAGTTTCTAGAGGCATGGTACGAATGCCTCAAATATGGCACTTTTGAAGATTGTTTAGAAAATTTCGGATGGGAACAGAGGCAGGACTTCTGTTTTTTCTTCACTCCAGGCGAATGGACGAAATATAGATATTCAACAGCCTGGTCTGAACCGGTCCTGGGACCAGATGGGAAAATCTATATAAGTTTTGATGACCCATATCTGCGAATTGTCGAACCCAATGGCTACATCAAGTGGATGACACAACTGGATTCGACCGGCGGTTTCACATTGACTGTCGGCAGCGATGGTCTTGTTTATGCCGCCGGTGAAGACGGTAACCTTTATGTGCTTGACGCAAATGGTGTGGAAGTAGCTCGGCTCCAGAGCGATGCCTGGCTGAGCCACCCTGTAATTGCAGCGAACGACAAAATAATAGTCAGCATTGCAGAAGATAATTCATTACTAATCACGGATAATAAAAAGGGCATCTGGATGATATCAAGATATGGCTGCGAAGATCTGAATATCGACGGCAATGTAAACTTTATTGACCTTGCCATTTTCGCAATCGATTGGCTCGAATGCACAGATACAGATTGGCCTTGCTATTACACAGGCGACCAGGCATACCTTACCAGCGATATAGATAGAGACCGATACGTCTTTTTCTCCGACCTGGCTGCCTTAGCCAATCGCTGGCTGGATAACGTTGACTGGCTTATGCAAGCACCCTGCCAGGCGAGCAATCCAAATCCACCCGATGGCGCATTAATATTCCACGCATGGGATCTTGCTTTGAGCTGGTCTGCCTGTCCAGATGTAATATCGCACGATGTCTATTTTGGAACCACCAACCCACCGCAGTTCAGACAAAATCAGACGGAAACAGCATTCTACATCGATAATTTGTACGGCAGCACCTACTACTGGCGTATCGATGAAGTCAAGTTCACCGGGACAACTACCGGTAAAGTCTGGAAATTCGATAATTCTATGGACCCTTGAAATTTGATACTTACTATATCTGGTAAAAAACAAAAAAAATTGTGAACTCAATAACTGCCTTTACAAAAAAAGATTTATTCGTTGTTCTTGGCTGTGTAGTTTTCCTGCTGGCAAGTATCGCTGCTGTCGGAAGTAGCGGACGCAGACGAGCCAAAGAGGCGGTCTGTCTTTCAAACCTGCATCAGTGGGGCAATATCTTTCAGCGCTACACGAGCGACCACGATGGTTATTTCTATGAAGGCCGGGGATGGTATCAGCACCCTGGCAATACTGGTCATGAACACTTTGGTTGGTGGATGAATGCGCTTCGCCCCTACTACGGCGATAACTGGAAC
>CAYTTK010000072.1:0-13335 GCA_964440735.1 uncultured Pirellulales bacterium | reverse complement strand
TGATTTTCCATGCCTTCTGCTATCAGGCCTCGTGTGCTTTCTTTTTGGAACTCGCCGTAGTGGTTAATCCAGGTCTCACCCAGGACCTGGCGTCCATAGCCGCCTTTGAACTGCTTGTCTCGAAAATGATATTTTGCGTAGGGACTATCTTTGTTCTTTTTATAGAAGAAGGCGTGCGTCGATGTTCTCAATGCTACGATTGGTTTTCCCGAGTTGGTGTAATCAATGATGTATTTCATCTGCTTATCAGGAAGTTCCCGGAAGCGCAGAAACATCACCATCAGGTCAGCCGACTTGAGAGCTTTGAGGCCGGGAATGTTATCAAGGGTCTGTGGGTCTATCTCACCGGTTTCTTTATTGATGGTAAAAAGCACCGTGCACTTGAAGCCGTGGTGCACAGCTAATATCTTGGCGAGTTGAGGCATTAGTTCTTCCGAGCGATATTCGTCGTCGCCGACGACGAATAAGATATGCTTGTCTTTGCATGGTTTCTTGTCGCCTTCAAAAACTAAAGGTTTTGCGTTTAAGTGCGTAACCGGCAGGCAGGTAAGCCCTGCAAACATCAGCAGCAAAAGCATAATTGCATTTTTTATCTTGTTCATGTTTACGTCCTTTCATCATTTCGCAAGAAGAGATTCATCCTTCGCAGCAAAGCCACTGCGGAGAATGGATGGGATTTGGTAATTGTTGGAGGACAAAGGTCGGCAAATGGATTTTGAGATTCTTTCACCATACAGACCCTTACTTTTCTACGTCGCCCCCACGTCTTCTTGGCGAAGACAAGAGTGGGGGCGACAATTTGTTCAGGGCCAAAGTCTTTATTGGCTCAAAATTATCCTGAGCTTTGCGAAAAAGCGACGCATTGGGGATAGTTTTTACTCGGTTGTTTCTGGAGCCGGGGTTTTCTTTGTTTTCGCTTTTTTCGGCTTTGGCGATTTTTTGAGCAGTGTGCCAGAGCTGCCGCTGAGCCAAAAAGCGGAGCCGACTACCGAGCCTGCTACTACGAGAGTCCCTATCGCAATATACCATATTAAGCCCTGTATTGCTGCCAGGATAGAGGGCATCACTCCTCTTTGCCCTGCCACAGCCACGACTGCTGTATAAAGAAGTGCCAACAGAGGCAGGAACAACAGCATTCCGAGGGCATTGCTTAGGACATCTGGTGCAGACTCGACATAAGATTGAGCCATTACCGGCACTTCTTGAGCCGGCTCTGGTGCAGCCAGTTCATCTTCCGGTAGCATTTGCTCTGCCTCAGCGACCATTTCAACAGCTGAGCCGGCTTTAACTGGCTCTTCTTGGCCTTCGTCGCCCTCAGCTGTATAAATTTCGTCAAGAATACCACCGAGGGAAGTGTCATCAGCCTGCAACGAAAGGTCCAAAAGGCCTGAGCCGCTGCCGAATGTATCCAGGTTCACATCTTCTTCAATCTCTTCCAAAGAAGATGCTCCCGGTGCTGTACCAGTTGTACCAGGTGCGTCTATACCCCCTGTTGTGTCCATTGTCTCTGCCATGGTGTCATCTGTTATCTGGTAATCCTTGTCGGTTTCGCCGAGAACGCTGATTCCTTCACTGGTAAGGGCGGTGTCGGCTTCGGTTAACCCGCCTTCTTCGGCTGGAACCACGGTATCCGATGCCAACGAGATCTCCTCCTCTGCCGCCTTTTCCGTCTCTGGAACCTCTTCTACCTTTGGTGGTGGTTCCGGCTCTCTTGCCCCTGCCGGTTCTATTGGCTGCTCCGGCTCCAGGGGCTTCTCTGCATCTTCTATTTTGATTGGAACACCTTCATCGGCTGCCAAAGCTTCGACCTCACTGACCTTAAACAGTAAATTCGAGCCATCTCGAAACTCTCGCAACTTACCCTGTTTGATTAGCTCTTTTATTTGGTTCTCTGTTTTATTGAGTTTCGCGATAGCGTCCTGTAATGAATAAAACAAGCCAGCCATATTCACTTTTCTCCAACGAGCTAACAGTGTGCTCACTACAGATTTTCTTTTATACAAAATACAGTTCTGATAATGAATTTTATCCTAAAAGTAACAAATATGCAAGTCTTTTTTGAGGAAAATCGAGTAATTCGACGGCTCAGAAGCCCCAAATACGATTCTATTGCAATATTGATATGCTTGGTGTAGAATGGCTTTTTGAAAAGTATTGTTTTCTTTATACGGGGTGTAGCTCAGTTTGGCAAGAGCGCCTGCTTTGGGAGCAGGAGGCCGCTGGTTCAAATCCAGTCACCCCGATTATGGTAATTTATTACGCTGACTATGGATAAAAAAATGACTTAATAAGTAACAGGAGATACACTAATGAAAGTTGGATTTGATGTGTTATTATGGACGGCGCATTTCACAGAAGAGCATTTTCCCCTGCTGGAGAAGCTCAAAAAGGCCGGTTACGACGGAGTAGAGATACCCATATTCGCAGGCGATGCCGCACACTTTAAAAAAGTTGGTAAGGCGATTAAAGACGATGGATTGGGCTGCACATCCGTGACGGTCATTCCAGATGAGGAGCATAGCCCTGTCAGCGCCGATGCCCGACATCGTAAAGGGGCGGCAGAGTACCTTAAGTGGGCCATCGATTGCTCGGCGGCGGTCGGCAGCACTGTGCTGTGCGGTCCTATCTATCAGCCGCTTGGTGTATTCACCGGCGAGGGTCCCACAGAAGAGGAAAAGCAGCGTGCAGCCGAGGTGCACCGTCAGGCCGCTGAGTACGCAGCTAAAGCCAACATAACACTGGCCGTAGAATTTCTTAACCGCTTCGAATGCTACTTCCTTAATACAATGGCCGATACAGTAAACTACATTAAGCGAATCAATCGGCCTAATGTCGGCGTTTTGTTCGACACCTTTCACGCCAATATAGAAGAGAAAGACCCGGTCGGCTGCATTAGTCAATACATTGATGCGATTAAGCACATGCACATCAGCGAGAATGACCGAGGCACACCGGGCAAGGGGCACGTCGATTGGCCCGGCACGTTCAGGGCACTACGGTCAGGCGGTTACGACGGGTGGCTGGTGATTGAAGCATTTGGGCGGGCAATGCCTGACCTGGCTGCAACCACCAAAGTCTGGCGAGATTTCTCTCCCAGCCTTGATGAGGTCTATACCGAAGGACTCAAGTTTATTAGAGAACAGTGGCAGGCCGCGGCCTAATCACCTTAAGATAATACTAATGTGATTGCATTATCATGTGATATTGGGGTAGTTTTCGGTGAAGTCTGCTAAACCACCTACGGGAGTTATTGGCTCAAGACCATTATTATAGCAACCGAGTTGAAGAGTGAATGAATAAAGATGGGGCGGAGCAATGAGCCGCTCTTTTCATACGAATAACCCAGACATAGCGCCAACATAAATAGAGCCGGCCAGTGTCCTGCGTTGGCGTGAACCATCGCGAATAATCCGGAACTTATTAAAATTGCCAGCCAAATCCTGTTTCGGGATTCGAAAAAGGAACGCATCATTGTTTGTAACAAGCCGCGAAAAAGCATCTCTTCAAGCACAGGCCCTACTATAACCGTTGTGACAATTATAAAAACTCTCAATAATAGTTGTGGATATGCTGTTATCGTTTTTAGCGCCTCATGTTGCTCTAAGTAAAAATCCCGCCCCAGGATAATTTTGCCGAAGAATATCGTGATAATCATCGCAGCAAATATCAAAGGCCAAACCGACAGTAAGTTCACGAAAGCAAAGAAGAGATCTTTCGGGATTGTTTTTATATCCAGGCCGAAACCTTTCAATCTGCGGGCAAAAGAGTCTCTGGCTACATAAATGATTATGCCTATTATTATTACTGCACCGATACAGAAAACAAGATTTTCCAGGAGAGCTTTTTGGGATTCTGATAAATCCGGCAGGAGGATTGTCGTGATTGAAAAAGCAATAGGGACTCCCCCAAACCATGTGAGCAATGCAATAAATGGAAGATAACGGGGCATATTATTTCGGCGAGGAGATGAATCCGCTAAAGCATTTCTGCCCAGTGATGTTTTAAGCAGCCAAAAAGCTAATAATATCATTCCTGTCAGGTAGATGATGGCATCCGGCAGGTTTATCAGTTTATCGAATTGCTTGATAATCTCAAAAATATTCATTGCTGTAGTTTTTTCCGAACCTTGAAACTAAGGCCTTTTTATATTACATTAACTATAACTTTTCAAGGATAATGGATTATGGATGTATTTCACATTGAAGGACCAGCTCGACTTTCCGGCTCGGTGAATATAAACGGCTCAAAGAACGCCTCTTTGCCGATAATGGCTGCTACTATTTTAGCCGGCGGCAAATCGGTTTTGTCGGCGGTGCCGCATCTTTCTGATATTTCAGTGTGTAGTCAATTACTTGGTGAAATAGGCTGTAAGGTAAGCCGTGAGCATAACGGTGATTTATGCATAGATTCAACGACAATTGATAATCCGGTGGGTGATTATGAAATTGTCTGCAGGATGAGGGCCAGTATTTGCATACTCGGCCCGTTACTTGCACGCTGCGGAAGGGCGGAGGTTTCACTGCCTGGTGGTTGTGCAATTGGCTACAGGCCGATTGATATTCACCTGCGGGGGCTTCGGGAACTTGGTGCAGAAATCCATATTAAAAATGGTTATATTATAGCCGAGGCAAAAAATGGTTTGAGAGGCAAGGAAATCTTTATGGGTGGCTCGTTTGGCTCGACTGTCCTGGGGACCGCGAATGTGCTCACTGCTGCAACTCTGGCAAAGGGCAGAACCATTATTGAATCGGCTGCCTGCGAACCGGAGATAGCTGACCTGGCAAATTGCCTCAATAAAATGGGGGCGAAGATAACGGGTATCGGCTCACATCGACTGGTTGTTGAAGGAGTCAGGCAGCTGCAGCCGGTCGAACATAAAGTAATCCCGGACAGAATTGAGGCCGGTACGTTTATGGTCGCTGCTGCTATTACAGCAGGGCAGTTACAACTAAATAACTGTCGGCTTGATGATATGATGGCCGTTGTAGAAACATTAAGGAGTATCGGGGTAACGGTTGAGAAAGAAAATAACAAGTGTGTTATTGCTCGAAATGGTTTTATAAAACCGGCAGATATTACCACCCAGCCGTATCCGGGGTTTCCTACCGATTTGCAGGCGCAGTTTATGGCACTTCTGTCACTGGCTGAGGGGAATAGTATCATAATCGAAAAAATCTTTCCTGACAGGTTCATGCATGTTGCTGAGTTAAATCGGATGGCGGCCAATCTGCGAAAGGAAGGTCCGGCTGTCATCGTAGCAGGCGTAAAAAAATTAATAGCTGCACCGGTGATGGCTTCGGACCTGCGGGCCTCAGCAGCCTTGGTTTTAGCCGGGCTGGCTGCTGAAGGAACAACGACCGTCAACAGGGTCTATCACATCGACCGTGGCTATGAAAAAATTGAAGAAAGATTAAATCCCGTTGGTGCAAAGATAGTTCGAGAAAGTGTATAAATTAACCTTGCTCCTGTGTCTTCTTGTTGAAGACAAGAAAGGGTGTAATATCATAAAATATTTGAAAGGATTAAAAGATGAAAACCATAAAGAACCCCACTATTTATTTTTTGCTGGCTCTGTGTTCTCTGGTATTACTCGGATGCAGCCAAAAGGCCGACGAAAACAAAGCCATCAGCGAGGTTAAGACCGAGGCAGAAAAGATGGACACAAATCAGCTAAGGTCGATGGCAGTGAGCTATAAAGAAGCTATTGTGGTCAAAAAGGGAGATTTGGAAAAGCTGGCTGCCAAGATTAAGGAGATTCCAGTTGCTGAAATGATGGGTACCGAGGCAAAAAAGATAAGGGCAGAGATAGACAACATAAGTAAATCTGTATCGGCGCTTAAAGAGAGATTTGAGGTCTATTACAATAAGCTGAAGGAAAAAGGCGGCGATACGTCCGGCCTGGAAATATAATCTAAAAACTATTGAATAGACTCTTTCCTTGGCCTAATTAGTATGTTGTTATATAAAGTCGATGAGTAGGACAATACCATTGTGTCCTAAGTGGAGGCGATATATATGAAGAAATCTATAGAAAGTTATTTATGTTTGTGGGTGCTGTTGTGCGCCGTAATGCCGTTTTTAGTAAGCTGCCAAAAGACCTATTACAGAACAATGGAGGCGTTCGGCTATCACAAAAGAGATTTGCTCGTGGAGCGAGTTGAAGATGCCCGTGATGCACAGGAAGAAGCCAAGGAGCAGTTTCAATCGGCCTTGGAAAAATTCGGCCAAGTTGTGAATTTTCACGGCGGTGAGCTTGAAGAAAAGTATAAAGAGCTTAAGGCCGAGCTTGAGAAAAGCGAGTCGAGAGCAAAGGATGTGAAAAGCCACATCGGCGATGTCGAGAAAGTAGCAGAGGACTTATTCGATGAATGGGAATCCGAGCTAAGCCAATATTCCAATGATAATCTGCGTCGTTCAAGTGAGAAAAAGCTCAAACTTACCCGACAACGATATGCGCAACTAATTGGCGCCATGAAGCGCGCGGAGGGGAAAATCAGTCCTGTGCTGACTGCATTTCGCGACCAGGTTCTTTTTCTTAAACACAATCTAAATGCACAAGCGATAGCATCCCTGCAGGATGAACTGATTTCTGTCGAAGCAGATATTGAGTCGCTTATCAAAGAAATGGAAGCCTCAATTGCTGAGGCAAACTCCTTCATCAAGGAAATGGGCAAAAAATAAGATTCGCCAAAGGTCCAGCCATCGCCATTAGTATCTCGCGTTTTGGATAACGCTGCGCCCAGGCGCTGTCATAAGGTGTACTTGCCCAGCCAATCATCCAGCCGTTATAAAAGTAAGATACGATTGGCAGCACAATCATTCCGATGGGTTCTCTCATCATGTGCGCAAATGGATGCAGGCTGACCTGTCCACTGTAAAATGCGGTCTTATCGCCGAGCTTCATCGCGACAAATGCATGCGCTGCCTCGTGAAAGCTCAGTGACAGTACGAATACCACATACCACGCAAAGCCTAATATAATCATATCATTATTCATTCCAGCCATAATACCGAAATTTTCTTCGAATCACAAATTAGGAAGTAAATACCCACCAGTTGAAACTGGTAGTATTAAAATCGTAAGAATAAATAGGAACAGTAGGGCTGTTGAAAAAGTGAGGGGAAATCTGGGGGCACCATACTGGAGAAATAAGGAAAATGGAGAAAATAGGGAGTCAGCCCTTCGACAAGCTCAGGGTAAACAGGACAGAGCTCCCTTCGACGCACTACGTTTGCTCAGGGCTTCGTAAAAAAAAATCAGGGATTATTGTAATTCGAGGAAGATTTTGATATTATTACGAAAACGAGATGCTTGGTTGCGTAGTCAGGCGTTTAATACCTGCCGCGACGGTGCGCTGGCACGGCGGGTGGGAGATGTCGGTTAAATAAAATCTGGCAGAAACGGCATTCAATTATTAACAATTTTACATGGAGGTACGAAAAATGTTGGCTGTAATAGAATGGGAAAATCTTATTGTTGACCCGGTCCGCGAGATGTTGACCAGAATAATGGCCTATCTTCCTGTCCTGCTGGGTGCATTAGTAATCCTGATAGTAGGCTGGCTTATAGCCAAGACAATCAAACGGATAGTTGACTGGCTGCTCAAGGCTATACGCTTCGATACGCTGGCGGATAAGGCGGGCATATCAGAAATTCTAAGGAAAGGCGATTTGAAAATTTCCGCCAGAGAGGTGGTGAGTAGCCTGGTTTATTGGCTGATTATGATTATGGTGCTTGTGATGACGGTTGATGCTTTGGGGCTACCCAAGGCTTCCGATGTTCTTGCAGGCTTATTTGCTTACGTCCCGAATGTCATAGCAGCCTTGCTTGTTCTGGTGGTTGCTATGTTTCTGGCAAGCCTTGTGTCAGGAATAGTTCGCACGGCTGCCGGCAATGCCGATTTACCCAGACCGGAGACATTTGCTGCTGTAAGCCGATGGGCGATTATAATTTTCGCAATAACTATTGCACTGGAACAGCTTGGCATTGCATCGCTCTTGGTAACTACCACCTTCAATATTATCCTTGGCGGTGTTTGCCTTACTTTGGCAATAGCCTTTGGATTAGGCGGTAAAGATGTCGTGGCAAAGTATCTTGAGGAATTAAAGCAAAAACGCCCTCAGAAAAAAAAATGATGAAAAGTCAAGCTGCTTAGGCTGTAATAAACTGTTTCGAGTCGGCACAAAACAAAATCATGGGTAGTGTGCCAGTGTATAATCAGGAAAATAAGATGAAAATCCTGCTAATAAATCCGGAAGTACCTAACACATTCTGGAGTCTAAAAAGTGCTCTAAAGTTTGTTTCCAAAAAGGCACTTCTTCCGCCTCTGGGCTTGCTTACGGTTGCTGCGATGCTGCCGGAATCTTTTGAGAAAAAACTGATTGATATGAACACGGTTAAACTTCGCGACCGGCATATCAAGTGGGCCGACTATGTATTCATTTCTGCAATGGTTATCCAAAAGAACTCTGCCAGGAAGGTGGTAGAAAGATGCAAGAGACTCAACGTCAAAGTAGTTGCGGGCGGCCCGTTGTTCACATCTTTTCCTGAGTTGGTTCCTGGTGCTGACTATCTTGTCCTCAATGAAGCAGAAATTACACTGCCGGCTTTTTTAGAGGATCTTTCAAATAACTGTTTAAAGCCGGTTTACAAAACAACGCTCAAAGCCGATATGCAAAGCAGCCCGATTCCAATGTGGGATTTAGTTGACATGAAAAAATATGGCCTTATGGGGCTTCAGTACTCAAGAGGCTGCCCATTTAATTGTGATTTTTGCGATATTACAGCTCTCCTGGGCCACAAGGTACGTACAAAGACTACCCGCCAGATAATCGATGAACTCGAAAGCCTTTACGTTCATAACTGGCGAGGTGACGTTTTTTTTGTGGATGATAACTTTATAGGAAAACGCCAGCAACTGAAAAATGAATTGCTTCCGGCAATTATCAACTGGATGGACAAAAGAAACCATCCATTTACCTTCAATACACAGGCTTCCATCGACATGGTAGATGACGAGGAGCTTATGACACTGATGACAAGAGCTGGTTTCGACTGCGTATTTATCGGCATCGAATCTCCCAATGAAGAAAGCCTGGCCGAATGTAACAAAAAACAAAATATCGGCCGTGATATCATCGCAGCTATCAAAAAGATACAGCAGTTTGGTATGCAGGTACAAGCCGGATTTATTGTCGGTTTCGATAATGATAAGCCTAATGTATTTGACAAATTAATAAACCTGGTTCAGGACAGCGGCATAGTGACAGCAATGGTAGGACTGCTTAACGCTCCACGCGGAACAAAACTCTACCGAAGGCTAATGAGTGAAAATAGATTATCAAAATTGCCAACAGGCGACAATATGGACTGCACAATGAATTTTATTCCCAAGATGGAAGTACACGAACTTCTAAGCGGATATCAGAAAGTATTGAATACTATCTACTCACAGAAATACTATTGCAAACGCATTAAAACTTTTCTTAAGAACTACAATTTCAGCAACAAGACAAGGCTTAAAGTGCGATATTCTGCCATTAAGGCCTTTTTCAGGGCAATGTGGCGAATTGGTATTATAGAGAAGGGCAAGATTCACTATTGGATGCTTATGCTCTGGTCGCTCAAAAAGCCCCGCCGGCTGCCGTTGGCTGTTCGATTTTCAATATATGGATTTCACTTCCGCAAGATGTTAAAAACTATTCACCCTCAGATGAAAGAACTTGTCTCATCCTCGAATAAATACAATACTGTTGCCCATGTATAGAATTATTACAGAGAGAGGCATTTGAGTGTTTCTTAAATAATCCTGTAATAATAAGGAGTACCTGATAGTGAAAAAAACAAAAACCATTGTTATAATTGTTCTGACTCTGTTAGTTTTGATTGCGATATTGCAGAACACACAAGCCGTTGAAACGAAACTGCTACTTCTTACGATTACAATGCCTAAGGCACTGCTGATTATCATAACATTACTGGTCGGTTTTGTCTTAGGAGTTGTTGTAACAAGTCTATTGAGCGCAAAACCTGTATCGTACAGAGACAGTATGGATATAAAAGAAAGAGGGGAAAAACTATGAAAAGAAAAATGGGTTTGTGGATTGATCATAGGAAAGCCGTCATAGTGTTTCTTACTGGTGAAGAGGAAGAAATAAAATTAGTAAAATCGAATGTTGAAAAACAGATACGACGTGCTGCTGGTTCACGTTCGGGTGGTCCATTTGAATCACAGGCAGTTCCATCAAATGGCCGCCAACAGCGAGAGTTTACGGGACATCTCAACACTTACTACAATGAGGTAATTTCGTGTATTCGTGAGGCAGAATCTATCCTGATATTTGGTCCTGGTGAGGCAAAAGGTGAACTCAAAAAACATCTTGAGCGCGAAGGACTCGGTGGACGTATAGTTGGCGTTGAAACAGTTGACGAAATGACTGATGGTCAGATTGCGGCAAAAGTTAGACAGTACTTTCTAAATCTAAAATAAAGTTCGCCAATAGGATTGACACAGAAAAACCTAACCATGTGTTCCAGCGGACGCGCAAACGCCCATCGGGAACGCGAAATTACCCAAACCGGAGATACTTGCCCTGCAGGATGAGCTTATTTCTGTCGAGGCAGATATTGAGTCGCTTATCAAAGAAATGGAAGCCTCAATTGCTGAGGCAAACTCCTTCATCAAGGAAATGGGCAAAGAATAATATTGAAAACGGTTGCAGTTGCTTTCATATATATCTGTTTTGTTAAATAGCGTAAAATTCTTTCAGTTTAAACTTGGAAAGGATAGACAATGAAAACTCCACTTAAAATCATTTATAGTATTTTGCTTATAATTATTGTTCTGATTATTCTTGCTGCTGTTTTAGTTCATCTCTTCGGCAATCGGGCATTAAAGACGGGGATAGAAACAGCCGCAAATAAAGCCTTAAATGTTGCAGTGAGCGTAGGTGATGTGGACCTTTCGATTATGGGTGGAAAACTCGGCCTGCAAAATCTCGTAATCGGCAATCCACCCGGCTATCAACACGAAAAACTGCTTGAGTTGAAATCTGCCAAAATTGAAGTTGATGTCTGGTCGCTTTTGAGTGATATGGTTAACATAAGAGAAATCAAGCTCGATGGCGCAAATGTTGTCCTCGAACAGAAAGGTTTTTCCAATAACATCAAGGATGTTATCAAGTCAATCCCCGCGAAGGATGAACAGCCTGCCGAGCCGTCCGGGAAAAAACTGCATATTGATAATCTCGAAATTACCAATACAACAGTGAGCGTGAAATTACTTCCTATTCCGGGAAAAGCAGATACTCTAACATTGAAACTTGCGCCAATCGAAATGACGGACTTAGGCGGTGATAATAAGTTAAATACCGCCGCTTTATCCGGCAAGGTTCTGTTGGCGATTGCCAAAGGGATTGCTGAACAGGGAGCCGGCGTATTGCCAAAAGAAATGGTCGGCTCTTTGGCATTGGAACTCAAGAGAGTTGGAGATATAACCGGCATTTTGCTTGAGGGGAGCGGTGAGCTACTGAAAACTGGAAAAGATGCCGGCAAAGAAGCATTAGAAACAGGAAAGGATGTTGGAGAAGCAGCAACAAGCGCTCTGAAAGGACTCTTAAAGCCAAAGGAAAAGGAAGAAGAATAGCGCAACTGTTACAAGGCCTGTTTTTTTCAGATTAAACCTGGTTTTGCGTAAATTATGTTTGATGGTTGTGCTTTTGCTTTTCTATGGCACGGTTGAAGGGATGAAAAATTTTGGAGCGGTTTTCGTTGGTCGGCCGATAGAACAAGTGTATAATCGCATTGCTTTCGAGTGATTTGGCCGACAATAGTAAGGGTGTGTCGAGAGAATTACTGAAACCGGCGTTTTATTGTGATTGGAGGTGTAAAAAATGGCCTGGAGTATAGGAGAAAAGAAGAGCGAGACGAAAAGAACGGGGCCGGGTAAAGTGGCGGAGGTGCGAACATCAGCCAGAAATACTTCTGATGATGAGCAGAAGAGAGATGAACTGGGCAGTAAGAGAAATCTGGCCGGCGGCTTGGAGATGTTAGAGCAGGATTTCCTGCTGAGCGTTGTTGAGAATACCATGGGTGCTGACAGAAATGATGTGATGATGCGGAAGCTCGTTTTTCATGAAATGCTTCGCAGGGAACAACTGGATGCGATAGATAGCAATGCGCTTAAGGTGTATGCGATAAATGAGGGTAATCTTTACGGTAAAGATATCCAGTGCGAGGCGATGAAGAAGTTGTCGGAAAGGACCACTCGCAAGGTTAAAGATAACAGCTGAGAGCAGGATTATTCGGTGTCGGCCTGATTGTTCAAGGGTTTTGAGTTTTACTCTTTGAGTTTTTTTGGCCGGTGTGGCTGCGATAAAATTCAAGGTGAATTTGGAAATCCGATATAAATAAGAAATTATGAGCCGTTTTTTAGCACAAATAATCATAGTTGCCAGCGATGGAAGCGGGGATGATACGTTCTTGTCGCAAATACTGCTACTGGTTGTCCTGGCGGCTGTAGTGGGGATTGGCAGTCTTATCAAAGCAAGAGCAAACAGATTGAAGGAGCAACAGCAGTATTATCCTGAGGGCATCCACCGCCAAAATAGTTGGTGCCGCCGGCAAATCAAGGCCATCAATGGGCTGAAGGATAAATGCCTTGATATTTTCTTTAAGGCAGCACAACCCAGGACAGTTACTGAAGGACTGGTATCTGATTTAGCGGCTCGCTGCGAGAGAAGGAAAAACAAGGCGGGTAAGGCAGGAGAGAAGGATTTGGGCAGCGGGATGGAAATGTTGAAGCTCGATTTTTTGTTGAGCGTTATCGAAAAAACCGAAAGTGATGATGAAGACGATGTGGTGATGCGAAAGCTTAGTTTTAATGAACTCCTTAGAAGAGGACAACTTTGTGCGGCAGACAGCAAAACGCTTAAGATATACGCAATTGATGAGGGTAACCTTTATGGCAAGGATATCCAGTGTGAGGCAATGAAGGAGCTGGCAAAGAGGACCGGCCTTCATTCAGGTTATGGTTTTGAGCCGGATGAGGACTTGCAAGATTCCGCTGTGGGCGAACCTTCAGAGGTGCGCTGCTCATAAGGTTGGAAAGCGATATCTGAGCCGGCTATTCTTTTTTTAAGAAATTCCTGCGGTTCAGATTCTCCAGTATAATTTGTTTTTCTTTACATACTCAATCTTCTTGATTTTCATAATGTTTTTTGATTTTGTTGAGATGCATGGCGTTTTGGTAGGTATAATGGGCCGGGTAGGATTCGAACCTACGTAGGCTTACGCCAACGGGTTTACAGCCCGTCCCCTTTAGCCACTCGGGCACC
>CAYTTK010000071.1:0-13672 GCA_964440735.1 uncultured Pirellulales bacterium | reverse complement strand
GTAGTCATAGCACCACCATGCTCATTATAAGCATCTATCAATTCAGAGGCCAGACGGTCACACATCGGCTTTCCTTTCTTGGCTCTGGCCGACTGTATTATCCACCTAAAGGCCAGTGATTGCTGACGTTTTGAGTTTACCTGCATTGGAACCTGATAGCTAGCGCCACCAATACGCTTGCTGCGAACTTCAATCAATGGTTTGACATTATTTACTGCTGTCTCAAATACTTCAAGGGAGCTGGTGTCCTTTATCTTGTCGGCTATAATATCCATAGCATCATAAAAGATGCGATGTGAAACGCTTTTCTTTCCGCTTGCCATCAAACAGTTTATAAACTTCGAGACCAACTTATTATTATATTTGGGGTCGGGCTTTAATTGTTCACTTGAAGCTGTCCATTTTTTCATATTCGAGCCTTGATTTTTACCACCGAGTTCGCCAGAGCACACAGAGATTTTCAAATTCAATTATTTCTCTGCGCTTCTCTGCATTCTCTGCATTCTCAGCATTCTCTGCTGTTAAACCTTTCTATTTTGCTTTTTTTGCACCATATTTACTTCTTCCCCGTTTTCGATTAGCCACGCCGGCACAATCAAGAACACCACGTACGATATGATACCTGACGCCGGGCAGGTCTCTGACTCTGCCTCCACGAATGATAACCGTGCTGTGTTCCTGGAGGTTGTGGTCGATACCGGGTATGTAAGCTGTAACTTCTTTGCCGTTGGTCAATCTAACGCGTGCCACCTTTCGCAAGGCAGAGTTCGGCTTCTTCGGCGTTTGAGTTCTTACAATTAGACAGACGCCCCGCTTTTGCGGTGAACCACTAATATCGGACAACCGTTTACGGCCCTTTGATTTTGCCCTCGGCCGTTTGACCAACTGATTTATTGTAGGCATAATGGACTTTCGTTTTCAATTTGCAATATTTATTTAATTCCCAATGCTTCTTTTATAGCGGCATCCGCCTTTGCCTGCTGATCTTTTGCTTGCCTGACCTCTGCAAATTCTTTCGGCAGCGGAGCCTCAGCAAGGTGTTTTACCTTCATATCCAGATACGGCTTGAAAGCCGTGCCGGCCGGTATCAAATGACCGAGTATCACGTTTTCTTTCAAGCCATACAGCTGATCTACTTTACCAGCCAGAGACGCCCCCGTCAAGACCTTGGTTGTCTCCTGAAAGCTCGCTGCTGCAATAAAGCTCTCCGACCACAGCGAGGCCTTTGTTATACCCAAAAGCAGCGTCTTGGCGGTAGCAGGCCTCGGTTTTCGCCCCTTTGCGCCTGCCCCACCAATCATTTCAACCTTTTCATTAATAGCGGCAAGCTCTTTCTTGTCGATAGTCTGACCTTCTTGAAGGTCAGATGCGTCGCCGACACTTGTAATTTTGACACTATTGGTCAAGCGTTCATTTTCTCTTCTGAATACAAATTTATCTACAACCTCACCCGGCAAAAACGAGCTGTCACCAACAAATTCAATCTCGACCTTTCGCATCATTTGAGAGCAGATAATTTCAATGTGTTTATCGTTGATATTAACATTTTGGCTGCGGTAGACATTTTGAATTTCCGCAATTAAATACCTCTGCAACGCTTCTTCACCTTTAATTCTCAGAATATCATGTGGTACCAATGGACCATCGGTCAATGCGTCTCCGGCAAGAGATTCGTCGCCGGTGTGAACGTTGAGGTGCCTGTCGCGCGGGACATGGTGTTCTTTTTCCATTCCGGATTCGGAGCGAATTGTGATGGTCATTTTACCTTTGCGTTTATCGCTTCGCAGCTCGACCCGGCCACTAATCTCAGCCATTGCTGCGGGGTCTTTGGGCTTTCGTGCTTCAAACACTTCGGTAACCCTGGGAAGTCCGCCTGTGATGTCCTGTGTGCCACCTGTGGCTCTGGGTTGATGAGCAAGCAACTGGCCTGCCCGAACGCTCTGTCCCTGACTGACCTCGATCCTGGCTCCTGCAGGCAGATAATGCACATCAAGTATCTTTCCGCCATCATCTTCTATGATAATTTGTGGATGCTTATCGCCTTTATGCTCGATTACCACGGGCTTACCGGCCTGTCCTCTTCGTTCTTCCTCAATGCCGATAGTCTCTCCCTCAATGATATCTACAAACCGTATAAGGCCGGGCACTTCCGCCAAAATTGGGGTACGGTGTGGGTCCCATGTAAACAATGGCTCACCGGCATTAACCTCTATTTCGTCATTTACCAACAACGTCGCACCATACGGCACCCTGAATCTGTCGAGCTCACGTTTTTTATCGTCAAGAATAACCATTTCCCCATTACGTTTTAGAGCGACTACCCTTATGGTTCCATCGTCCTTACTACATTTTACTGCATTAACATCTCTATACTGAATCAACCCCTTGTATGTGGCCTTTTGTTCACGTTCTAGTATGGCTCTTTCAGCGACCCCTCCGGTATGGAACGTTCTCAGGGTCAATTGTGTTCCTGGTTCACCTATGGATTGAGCGGCAATTATCCCGACTGCTGCCCCCTCTTCGACTACCATTCCGGTGCTCATATCCCACCCGTAGCACTTTGCACAAATTCCGAACGGGCTGTCACAAGTCAATGGGCTTCGAACTCTTATTGCATCGATTCCGATGATTTCGATTTTATTTGCAGCCTCCTTGTTTATGACCTCATTTTCTCTGACAATCATTTCATCGGTGATAGGGTTTCTGATATTATCCCTTGCTGTTCTTCCTACGATTAATTGAGCCAGCGGCACATCGATTTGGTCACCTCTGGTGACGGTGCTTTTAGTAATACCTTGCAGTGTTTGGCAGTCTCTTTCAATGACGATAACATTTTGAGCAACATCTATAAGTTTTCTGGTGAGATACCCGGAATTCGCAGTTTTAAGCGCAGTATCAGCGAGTCCCTTTCTGGCTCCATGTGTAGAGCTGAAGTATTCGAGTACGTTAAGTCCCTCTCTGAAGTTAGCTTTAATTGGCGTTTCAATAATTTCTCCTGATGGCTTCGCCATGAGTGCTCTCATCCCCGCTAATTGCTGAATCTGATCAACACTACCTCTTGCTCCGGAATCCGTCATCAAAAAGATTGGATTGAGGTATGGCGACCCATCCTCTTTTTTGTCCTCTCTGAGCTCCCTCATCATCTCGTTAGTAACAGCAACTCTGGCATTGGTCCAGGCATCAATAACCTGATTATATCTTTCACCTTCAGTCAAAACTCCGTCGTCGTAGTTCTTATGAATTTTGGCTACCTTTTTTTCGGTCTCGTCGATAATCTCATGTTTCTTTTTAGGTATTTTCAAGTCCGTAAGTCCAAAGCTCAATCCAGCCAGTGTTGCATATTTAAATCCCAATTCTTTAATGTTATCAAGCAACTCGACCGTTTCTGCAGTGCCTGCGAATTTGAAGTAATCGCTAATTACCCTGCTCAACTTCTTCTGAGACATTGTCATATTGTAAAATGGCATACCTTCCTTTAGAATGTCATTAAATATGCATCTTCCAACTGTGGTTTCGACTGTATACCACGTCTTCGCTAATTTTGTTTCTCGGATTTCAATGGAAGCTTCAATGTTATCAATAGGAACTTTATTAATTCTTACCTTAATTCTTGTGTGCAAATCGATTTTCCCCAGTTCGTAGGCCATAAACGCTTCGAAGGTATCCTTGAACAAAAGTTGTCTTTTGGAGCCATCGGAAGGTTCGATAAAGGTTAAATAGTAGTTGCCCATGACCATATCCTGAGACGGTCCAACCATAGGAGAGCCATTTGCCGGGGAAAAGATATTAGCATTAGTCATCATCAAGATATTAGTTTCGGCCAGAGCTTCGATACTGAGCGGTAAATGGACAGCCATCTGGTCTCCGTCAAAGTCAGCATTGAAACCCTTACAAGCCAATGGGTGAAGCATAATGGCATTTCCTTCGACGAGCACCGGTTCAAAGGCCTGTATTCCCATTCTATGTAGAGTCGGGGCCCTGTTGAGCAGAACAGGATGCTCAAAGATGACCTCTTCGAGTATGTCCCATACCTGCTCGTCTTGTCTTTCAATCATTCGCTTGGCACTTTTGATTGTATCAGCAAGTCCGTGTTGTTTAAGCTTTCGAATAATAAAGGGTTGATACAGTTCCATAGCGATTTTTTTAGGTAAACCGCATTGATAGAGCTTTAGATTTGGCCCAACGACGATAACAGAACGAGCTGAGTAATCAACTCGTTTTCCGAGCAGGTTTTCGCGGAATCGTCCCTGTTTTCCCTTTATCATATCGGTGAGCGATTTCAGTGGCCGATTATTACTGCCTAAGACCGGTCTTCTGCATCGAGAATTGTCAAGCAACGAGTCCACGGCTTGCTGGAGCATTCGTTTTTCATTTCGAATAATGACCTCAGGAGCATTTAGGTCGATTAGCTTTTTTAATCTGTTGTTTCGATTGATAATTCTCCTGTAAAGGTCATTCAAATCGCTTGTAGCGAAGTTATCTCGTTCGAGCATCACAAGAGGCCTGAGGTCCGGAGGAATTACGGGCACGCTTTCGAGAACCATCCACTCAGGTTTATTTTTGCTACTTTTGATTTGATTAACGGTTTTGAGTCTTTTAGTTAGTTCTTTGAGTTTCTGCTTACTTGAGGTTTTTTCGATAGCAGTTTTTAGTTGTACGCTGATTTTCTCAAGGTCGAGTTTTTCGAGTAGTTGTTTTATAGCATCAGCCCCCATGGCCGCTCTAAATTGATTTGGATACTTGTTATTTGCCTCTTTATACTCATCTTCGCTGAGCAATTGACCAAGCTTGATAGGAGTTTGTCCGGTATCGGTAACAACATAGTCTTGAAAATAGATTATCTTTTCGAGGTCGCCAGACTTCATATCGAGTATAATTCCAAGCCGATTCGGTACGGACTTGTAGAACCAGATATGTACAACCGGAGCAGCGAGATTTATATGCCCCATTCGTTTCCTTCGGACGCGAGAATGAGTAACCTTAACCCCACATCTATCACAGATAATACCTTTGAACTTCGTCCCTTTGTACTTACCACAAGCACATTCCCAGTCTCTTTCAGGTCCGAAGATTCTCTCACAGAAAAGTCCGTCCTTTTCAGGTCTGTACGTTCTGTAGTTAATAGTCTCGGGCTTTTTTACTTCACCAAACGACCAGCTTCGAATATCATTTTGGCTTGCCAGAGAGATCTTGACCGACCCGTAGTCATTAATTCGGTCGTAGATATTTCCTAACATATGATTACCCTTATACTTTAGAATGTTTAATACACCAATCCATCATCCCACCTTTATAGTCCAGCTCTTCCAAGCCGTTTCTTTTCAAGCTGGATATTTAAGCAGAGGCCTCTAATTTCATTGCACAATACGTCAAAGGAAAGAGGAGTTCCCGCCTCAAGCATATTTTGTCCTTTGACGATAGATTCATAGATTTTAGTTCTTCCCTCAACATCGTCGCTTTTTACGGTTAGCATTTCCTGTAGAGTATAAGCTGCCCCATAACCTTCGAGCGCCCAGACCTCCATCTCGCCGAACCTTTGTCCGCCGGTCCTTGCCTTTCCTCCCAACGGCTGCTGTGTAATCAGGCTGTACGGCCCAGTTGCCCTGGCGTGAATCTTATCATCAACAAGATGGTGCAGTTTCATCATATAGATGTATCCGATGGTTGCCATCTGGTCAAATGGCTCGCCTGTCCTGCCATCATACAACTGGGTCTTCAAGGTTTTCGGAACATTAATAAAAAACTCATCATCAGGTGGCACCATCTTTTCTTCTCTGAGCTGGATTGCTCTTTTTGTCATAAGCTCATTTGCTTCTTCGGTAAGTTTCATAATATCATTTTCTTTAGCGCCATCAAAGACCGGCGTAATAGCTTGAAATCCCAAGACCTTTGCAACCCATCCAAGATGGGTTTCGAGAATCTGTCCGACATTCATTCTACTGGGCACACCGAGTGGATTTAGCAATATATCCAAGGGTGTCCCATCTTCAAGAAACGGCATATCCTCTTCGGGCATAATCTTGGCGATAACACCCTTGTTTCCGTGTCGTCCTGCTATTTTATCGCCAATCGACAATGCTCTTTTGACTGCTACGTATATTTTTACCATTTGCAACACACCGCTGGGCAATTCATCACCGTGCTTCAAACTCTCAACTGTTAGCCTTTTTTCTTCTTGAATTTCAGAAATCTTGCCCCAGAATTTGTCTTTGATTTTCTTCACATCATCCCTGAGTGATGCAGGTCTGACCCATTTAATATCAAAGTTTTCTATCTGCTCATAAACTACGTCATCATCGATGCTGACACCAACCTTTTGACGTGTCGACGGGTCAACGACATTAACATCAAACTTCTTATGTATAGCTTCAATCATTTGCCTGAATATAGCACATTCTTTCTCCCTCATTTGCTTTTGATACTCTTTTATGCGTGCCGACAGTTGTTTCTTTTCTTCTTCGCTGCCTGCACCACGTCTGGTGAATCGCTCGGTTTTTATTACCACCCCCTCATAACCACTGGGCAGTTCAAGTGAGTCATTTTTGACGTCTTCGCCGGCTCTGCCGAATATAGCATGCAGCAGTTTCTCCTCAGGTGTCAGCTCGGTCTTACTTTTAGGCACCACTTTACCAACAAGGATATCACCGGGGCAAATCCTTGTTCCCTCTCGGACTACTCCATATTCATCAAGGTTTCGAAGTGCCCTTTCTCCGACGTTGGGAATATCACGTGTAAATTCTTCCCTGCCGAGCCGGGTCTCGCGAACCTCCGCTGTAAATTCATCGATATGAATGCTGGTGAAGCTATCATCCTTGCAGAGTTTTTCACTGACAATAATGGCATCTTCAAAATTAAAACCATCAAAAGAAACAAATCCCACAAGAACATTTTTGCCGAGAGCTAAAACCCCATTGGCAGTTCCACCCCCATCCGCTATGATCTGACCGGCTTTAACCCTATCTCCCAGATTAACTATTGGCTTTTGGTTAAGGCAGGTTCTTTCATTCAAACCTTCAAATTTCTTAAGCTTATACTCGTCAGTGTGGTCGAGAACTATCTTAGTTGAGTCCACTGCGGTAACGACTCCGCTACTTTCGGCACGAACAACCATACTTGAGTTTTGTCCGATTATACTTTCGATTCCGGTACCAACTAAAGGCAGCTCGGTTTTGAGCAGCGGAACTGCCTGTCGCTGCATATTCGAACCCATTAAAGCTCGGTTTGCATCATCGTGCTCCAAGAACGGTATAAGTGAAGCTGAAACACCAACAATTTGTTTCGGTGAAATATCGATATAATCAACCTCATCGCCGGAGACATGAGCAAGTTCACCTTTTTTCCTTGCGAGAACCAATCCCTTCTTGATTTTTCCTGTCTCGGCATCGACTTCGCTTGGAGGAGCAAAGATTGCCTTCATCTCTTCATCAGCCCGCAAATAGCATACTTCGTCGGTGACCTTACCATTTTTGACTTTTCGATATGGTGTAAGCAGAAATCCATATTCGTCAACGGTTGCAAATATTGCTAATGAGGCAATCAAGCCGATATTGGTCCCCTCGGGCGTTTCAATCGGACAGACTCTGCCGTAATGGCTGATGTGGACATCGCGAACCTCGAATCCAGCCCTTCTTCTGTTCAGCCCCCCGGGTCCCAGAGCAGACAGTCGTCTTTCATGAGTTAATTGACTTAAAGCGTTTGTCTGGTCAACAACCTGGCTGAGCTCACCGCGACCGAAGAAATAATTGATACTGGTTGCTACGCTCTTTGAGTTAACAAGATCAGCAACTTTCAACGGCTCCTCAGTGCGCGCTTTTAAACTCATCCTTTCTTGCACGGTTTTTCTAAGCTTCAGAAGTCCTTTTCTGATTTCGTCAGCTGCTAGTTCATCGATTGTGCGAAGTCTTCTGTTGCCGAGGTGGTCGATATCATCCAGCTCTCCTTCGTTGTTACGCAAAGCCATTATGTACTTCATCGTGTTGAGGAAATCTTCCGGCCGAAGTGTCATCTCATTTTCGCCCACCATCTGTCCGAACTTACGATTCAATCTGAATCTGCCAACCTTACCAAGACGATAGCGATTAGAATCAAAGAATTTCTCTGAAAAGAATGATTTTGCTTTCTCCGGGTTGGGTGGATTGCCAGGCCTTAACCTCATATAAAATTTTAACGCTGCCTGTTCGTAGCTCTGACAATCATCCTCAGCAAGGGTGTTTAAGATGATGGTGTCTCGGACCTTATCGATGACTTCAAAAGAAATCGATGCTTTTTTCTGCTTTTGAGCTTTTGCTTTACCCTTCGTGGTACCGGCTTTATGCTTTGCGTATGCCGCTTGTATTACAGAAACTCTATCACTGATTTGCCTTGCGGCTTTGACTATGATTTCGCCTGTGTCCGGGTCCGCAATCGGCTCTACCGTCCACATAGTAGGTGTGAGTTTGTCTATACTAACAGTTTTTGTAGGATAAAACAGCCGCAGGATATCTGCTGTATTTCCATAGTTCTGGTTCATTGCTCGCAGGAAAATAGTAGCGGGTATTTTGCTTGACTGGTCAATTCTGACAACCAAAATGTCCTTGTTCGTAACAGCAATCTCCATCCAACTGCCCCTTTCGGGTATGATTCTTCCACCATGCAGAACCCTATCACCTTCCTTGCTTTCGATAAGAAAATCCACACCAGGGCTTCGGTGCAGTTGGCTTACAATGACCCGCATAGCACCGTTGATAATAAACTCTCCGCCGCCTATCATAACCGGCATTTCCCCAAGATACATTGACTGTTCAGCCAGATCTTCTCCCTCAGCGGTTCGTAGTCTGCAACAAATTTTTATCGGGTAGCCATATGTCAGTCGTAGCTGTCGGCACTGGGTGGGCGTATAGTGTGGCTTTTCCAATTCGTACCAGAGATATTCCAACACCATCTTCTTGTCATAACTCTCGATAGGAAATATCTCCCTGAATAACCCTTCCAGACCAATACATTTTCTCTTGGTTGGCGCCACGCCTTCTTGCAAGAAACGCTCGTAGCTTCTTCTCTGTACCTCTACCAGGTCTGGGATACCCATGGCATCGTGCACTCTGCTAAAATTACGAACAGCTTGCCCCGTATCAACTCCAACCATTATCTGTCTCCCATGCTAAATATACCAATCTTGTTGCTCTAATTGCATCTGTTAATTACCTTCTTATACAGTCGTCTATAAATCTTTTTCATTTTTTCGGTTCCATCGGCATCTTATCGTGAAGTTCCTCAAGACGCTTTTCGGCAGTTTTATCTAAACCTAATGGGTGTTTTTGCTCAACCTGGGCCTGTTTGGCCATTGCGATAGCCAGATTGTATATTTTTTCCACCTTCTCAAATTCTCCTTGTGACTCATACCTCTTGGCTATGTCTGATAGTCCTTGATACTTCTTTTCATACCAATTGCCATCGACATAATAACTGTCGCTATTAATATGCCAGATGCTGCGAGAGAGAAAGTCTTCGAAAGGCCAACGGCCACTTAAAGTAAAAAATTTATGAGGCTGAGGAAACCATACTTTACTTAACACCTTCTCCGCCGCCTTACTTGTTTGTTCCTGATAAGTACTTAAATATTTTTTGCCTGCCCCCTCTTCGATTTCGTTGATGGCGTTTTCCTTTTCACCCATCACAAGATAAATATGAGCTTTCAAATAGTTATATAGGGCATTTTCGGGGTCATTTCGTTGACCTTTATTTATAACTTCAAAAACATCCGCCAGCTCCAAGTCAAGCTCTTTACGCCTCTGCTCAATAACAGCAGAGAAATCTTCTATCGAAATATATTCCTCGTCTTCTTTTTTATTATTTATTGTATCCATTATTGAACGCCGCGAATAACTACTAACTCTTATTTTTTCTAACTTCTGCTTTTTGGCGTTCTCTAATACGCTTTCCAGTAATCCAATAGTATAACTCCGCTTACCCACATAATCTCTACAGATACGATAAGCTTTAGCTACCCACGCGGCGCGGTTATTTGGGTCAAGTGCAAGAATCTTTTCATACTTATCTTTGACGGTGTACTTAGAAGAGCCTATACGATGAGGATGATACAGAAATAAAAATCCCATCTGCATTTCTAAATCATCAGGATACTTATCGTCCAAAGCAGTTATCCTTGTAGCAAACTTTTCACAAATCCAGTCAGGATATACTATAGCTGAAAGCAGGTAAATGCCTATAAGAGTGACAAAAACTATGCTTATCAAAATTATAATCAGACCCTTCTTCATTTTCTGCTCAAAAGATTAATTCTATTTTTTCCACACCCTATCATCGTTACCAATATCGAAATAATTAGTATATGTAGGTTCTGTAGTAACACCGTCCACTGTAATAGTTTGTACAGCGGAATATTTACCAGCCAAGAAATATACTATTCCTAATCTGTCTTGTGCAGCTATTATGTTGCTTGTTGCTGGCCACTCCCCATCTCTTTCTGGCCATTCCTTGGTCGTACCTGGGCCGGTTTTGGTGAGAGCTTTTACATACCACGGCGTGCTTTCCTCCCATCTAATAACCTCATCACATGGAATTCCAGGGAAGTCTATGAGTGTCCCACCTTCATAAATCTCAAGATAATAATCTCTTATAAAGTACGACCTGGATTCACTTTCTGGATGAAGGTCACCTTCATAGGATACTGTGTGCGTCGGTCTGCAAAGGGCTATCCGTGCCGTTTTGCCTTCGGCATAAAATTCTGTCGTATCGCCCCAGTCGCCATGCTCTCCTAAAATCCCATCGGGATCATCTTTGCCAAATGCAGCACCTGCAGGCATACTTACCTTTTCTATCTCCGCGGTATAGTCGCAGTCAGGTTCTTCCCGAGTGCTATCTACGTGTTCAATCTTAACATTATATGCCCGGCCGGTCCTGAACTTATACACCTTGCTCTGAACCTCACCGAACTTGGTGGCTATATGAGTTACCGGTCCGACAATAAGTTTATAACGTTCTGAATTGCTCAGGCTATAGTCACCGACGGTCAATCTTATCTGGCAGATTTGATTAGCTGGCGGAGCTGTTTTGTCATTTTCATCAAGAGGGTCACTAACCTGATTTACCTCTTCTCCATCTTCTACACCATCGTTATCGGTATCATCGTTTTTGGGGTTAGTTCCATATATTACCTCTTCGAAATCGTCCAATCCATCCAAGTCAGAATCTAAGTACATGTTGTTTCCGTTTGAGTCGACGTAATCAACATCTGGCTCAGTCGGGTCAAAGCCATACTGAACTTCCCAGCCGTCAGCCAAAAGGTCGTCATCACTATCGTAATCCAACGGGTCTGCACCATGCTCGGATTCATCGCCATCTTTTAGGCCGTCGCCATCAGTATCGTTGTTTTTGGGATTTGTTTGTAATGTGTTGACTTCATAATCGTCTTTTGCATTGTCGCTATCAGTATCCCCCAGCCAGGCACTAGTAAAATGCAGCGATTCCTGTAGATTTGTAAAGTTATCACTATCAAAATTTAAGCCAGGAGTATAGGGGTGGTTATAAGCCGGGTCAAAATAATCATGATAAGTCAAATCCCAGTTCCATGTCTCCCATCCATCCGGCATATTATCACTATCACTATCTTGGTTATTCGGGAGGGTGCCACAGTCTTCTTCTCCAAATACATATTGGCGAGAGCCGCCATAGTATTCAGAAATACCTTCAGGATAATCCTCAGCCTTGACAGTGTAGCTGTCTCCATCAACCAAGCCGTCACTATCTGTGTCGATTGTTGAAGGACTGCTTGATCCGTAATACTCATCACCATCACTCAGACCGTCGCCATCGGTATCCCAACCTTCCGGAACCTTTGAACTCAGGTCTTGCGAATTCTCAATACTGTTTATCAGGCCATCGCTGTCCGTATCATTGCTCGGGTCGCCATCATACCTGGGATCTAACGCTTTGGTCCAGACAATGTCAATTTCGGCATTCTCATATTCCCATTTATCGCCCATGCTGTCACCATCAGTGTCATCATCGTTAGGATTCATATCACAGTCATCGAAATTTTCCACATGCAGGTAATTCCAGAGAGGCCAAGGATGAAAATCGCTGGAATTGCCATTATAGGAAACCTCGGCACTGTCATCTACACCGTCGCTGTCAGTATCAGGATTATTGGGGTCGAGGCCCCATTTAATTTCGTCACCGTCCATAACTTCATCTAAATCGTTGTCTGGATTAAGTGGATTAAGTGGGACGTTATATGGTTGATCGACAAAAGGTGTATAGTAATAGTCAGGATAACTATTGTCGTATGGCCAGATTGGCCCATAGTTACCCAGGGTACCATTTACTTCATCGCCATCTTTTAGGCCATCACCATCAGTGTCTGCGATATTTGGATGCGTACCATTATTGTACTCTTCGATGTTCGTAAGCCCATCATTATCTGGATTACCACTGGAATCATTTACAGTTGGATTCAGTCCGGCTTCAACCTCCCAGCCGTCAGGCATATCATCGCTATCTGAATCAGGGTCACAAGGGTCAGTTACATAGCCATAGGTTCCATTTATTTCATCATAATCTGACAGACCATCATCATCTGTATCAGCCAAAACAGTAATCGAAATAGTGGCAAAATTACTTTGGTAGTCCCCTTTCTCGGCAACAAAGGTAAAATGATCTTCTCCAACATAGTTGATATCAGGGGCATAAATAACTCTGTTGACATCGATTGCCATAAAGCCATAAAGTGGCTCGTTTACTATTGAGTAAGTAAAGCCTTCGCTGCCGTCACAATCATAAGCTCTTAGGTTAATAACAACAGCTTGGTCCTCCGTTACATTGACATCTTGACTCTCAGCAACTATAGGTTCTTCCTCGAGCCAGTAGAAACAAAAGTTTGCCAGGTCAATTACGTTCACTATGCCACTATCATAAAAATCGCCATCGAGATCGCTGCCTGTTTGTAGCCAATTCTCTGCAAATATGGCAAAATCAATAAAATTGACGATGTGGTCTCTGTTCAAATCCGGACAGAAAGAGGGACCATATATGGGTGAACCGGAGTTTTGTTGCGTTCCCGTTGTCTCCGTCGAGCTTGATTGAGCACTTCCCTGTTTGCCAGCTTCTGAGTGTGTAACATCCTGAATCCCTAAAGTATCAGTCTTTTGTAGATTAAGAGCTTCCAGATTAATACCAAAGGCTATAACTGTATCGGTTTCAGGAATATAGAAAAGGACAAGTTCATAAATTTTATCGCCATCTTCAACAGAAATGCCATTAATAACCATATCCTTATTAGCAATCAGATCGATAACACCTGATTCACCTTCAAAGGTGAAAAAATAGTCACCGCTATGGACTTTCAGTACATCACAATAGGTAATAACAGAATACCTATTAGCGTCTGTTTGAGTTTCTCCTGCAACAGCAATCAGAAGGTTATCTTTGCCTTTTATCTCAAGTGGTTCCTTTGCTGCATCAACACCGTTGAGCGTTAATACCAAATCTGCGTTAGTAATCGAAGCCGTAATCAAAACAAGAAAAGCAAGAAGATATATTTTTTGAGGGTTCATTTAAATCCTCTATAAAGTTCCATTTGGCCTTGTAAGAAATATCAGCAATGAACACTAAAAACTAACTTAATTCAACTGTTGCGCCGGCAGCCTCAAGTTTCTGTTTGGCACTTTCTGCTTCT
>CAYTTK010000070.1:0-14120 GCA_964440735.1 uncultured Pirellulales bacterium | reverse complement strand
TCAAAGGGAAACTTTTCTTCTCTGGGACAAAAAGGGAAATCCTCTTTGCAGGGCGGTTGTCTGGCAGTGCAAAAGGTCGGTGGAAATCTGCAACCGTCTGAAAAACTCGAAACTGGAGAACGAGGTCAAAAGCAGAACCGGCTTGATTAGCGACCCGTACTTTTCCGGAACCAAGCTTATCTGGCTTTATGAAAACGACAACCGAATTAAAAATGCTGTTGATGCCGGTGAAGCATATTTTGGAACCGTTGATGCTTGGTTGTTATTTAAGCTTACCCAAGGGCAAAGTTACTTTACGGATTACACTAATGCCTGTCGCACTCTTTTTTTCAATATAAACGACCTGCGGTGGGATAAATATCTTTTAGATAACTTCAATCTTAAAAAGCTCAACCTTCCGCAGGCAAAACCTTCTTCGTATCTATATGGCCGTTCTGATTTTGAAGGACTTTTGCCGGATAAGATAGACATATCGGCTATGATAGGCGATTCTCACGCAGCCGCCTTTGGCGAAGGTTGTTTCTCATCCGGCACAGCCAAGGCAACTATGGGCACCGGCTCGTCTATCCTGCTTAACATCGGTTCAAAGCCGGTTAAGTCGAAAAGGGCGATGGTTTCTACTATTTGCTGGAGCACATCTGATAGAGTCGATTACGCTCTCGAAGGCATAATCGTTACCTGTGGAGCCACGATTAACTGGTTGCGCGACCGGCTGGGTCTGTTTGCAGAAAGTAAGCAAACGCAGGAAATGGCACTTTCTGTTGAGGACAATAATGGCGTTTATCTTATCCCTGCCTTTAGCGGCCTTGGTGCTCCGCATTGGAAAATGGACCTTAAAGCTGCAATTCTGGGCCTGACATTTGGCTGCGATAAAAACCATATCGTCCGCGCCGCTCTGGAGTCAATTCCATACCAGATAAAAGATGTCATTACTGCTATGGAGCAGGATAGCGGCATTAAATTAAAAGAGCTTAAAGTTGACGGCGGCATAACGGCTAATCATTTCGTTATGCAGTTCCTGGCCGACCTGCTGGGGACGAACGTTGTCAATATTGGCATAGAGGATGTTTCTGCCCTCGGTGCGGCCTACCTGGCTGGTCTTCAAAAGGGCATTTTTCATAACATTGATGAATTAAAAACTATCAATGTTACTAAGAAGCAGTTTTCTCCCGGAATCGAAACCGAGAAGGTTTATGCCTTTTACGAAGGTTGGAAAAAAGCTGTGCAGCAGCTTTTGTGATACAGACTATATTGCATCTCGAATGTGTGGGTCAGTCAGCGGCACAACAACTTGAGAGGCAGAATGAGTAATTAGACGAAAAATCAAGATTAGGATTCACCATCAGTCGGACTTGCCTTTTCTACCTCGTGAGACTCAACGTACTTTCTGCGTGTCTGGTTATTATCATCTTGATTTATCTTGTATGTAGTTGATTTCTTTCTGCCAAGCTGCTGTAAAAGTTGGAAAATCAGCCAGAAAATAAGGATACCGGTCAAGATTTTAATCAGTTTGACAAAAAACACTGTGCCTTTCCTCTGGAAAGTGCTTTATGAGGTTGCGATATAACAGAAACTCATGGGGAGATTCTCACTGCTCCCCGAGACCTTCTTTGGTTTGGAGTATTTCACCCTTGATTATTTCGAACAGAGGATTGTCTGCACCGAGGATTAGTCTGGTTTTTTCTCCGCCTATATATTGCTCGTAAAGTTCGAGGGTCTTCCAGAATCTGTAAAAGTCCGGGTCAATCCCAAAACCTTCTGCATAAATCAATGTTGCTTCGGCATCGGCAGTTCCCTCGATTTCCTTTGCAGTTTTGTAGGCTTCGGATAGGATTGTTTTCACCTCTCTTTCCTTGTTTCCCATAATCCTCTCGAATTCACCTTCACCCTCTGAGGTATATTTTTTGGCTATTCTCAACCTCTCCTCAATCATTCTGTCTTCAACTTTTGTTTTGACGTCCTGTACATAAGTGAGGCCCTTGATTAGCACGCCGGAGCTGTGTATCCTTATGCCATATTCTTCGCATGCTTTTTTGGATGCTTCTGTTATTTCAGTCACAATTTTTGGTCGCCCTTCTGTTACCTCGCCCACTTTGGTCGTTTCAAGAAGTTCCTCTTCAGCCCTCTTTCGCCACTTTCTTCTATTAGTTTCATTAAATCCCCGGAGTTCAGCCTGCTGGCGTCTATTTCTTCGCTGCCGAGGTATCGCGAATCCACACCCGCTTTTAGTGTTCTAAAGCCAAACTCCTCCTTTTGCACCTTTTTGACAGGTACATCGGTAGCATTTTCGATGTCGAAGGGCCACATCAGGTGTATCCCGGTTCGGTTGTTCGGTTATATTGTCCAAATCTTTTTACCACGCCGGCAGAATCGGTGGGTATGGTGTAAATAGTTGTCTTAAGTGTGATTATTGCAAGCACAATTAAAATCAATAAGACCAGCCATCTGGATAGTTTCGGCGTGTAAATTCTTTGTTGGGGCATTTTTATCGATTCCAGAAAATCTTTTATGTCCATAATTTAGCCCTTCCGTAGAAAAGGATTATTAATTCGTTCACATAGTAGATGATTTCTTCAGGCATTTAGAAGAATAATATTCAACTCTTATATATTCACCATACTTAATGATTTTTGGCTGTCAAGCGCAATTTTCATTGCAGTATACACGAAAGTTAGCAGCTTTGCTGATGTTAGTAAAACAATGTTTAAACCTGTCCTATGCTTGGAGGCGTGTAGCAATTTCGTCTCATTCACGAAATTTCTTTGTTTAACCGGTTAAGCAATACTCCTTGTAACTTATGCAATTGTAAGAGATTGCTTACATATTCTGTTGCTTTTGTTTGGTCCTTTGTATTCTTTTCTGCTCTTTTTACTGTTGGTATTCCTTTTTGTTTTTTTCTTTTAGATTTTGCCATTTTTGAGTTTCCTTTATTGACAAAATAAAGGTTTTTGTATATTTTCACGCTATACGAGAGAATTCTCCTAAATTCTAACGTAATTGCGAAATATTGCAAACATTATTTCGCATATATGTAAGAATCATGAAAGTATTTGACGATAAAGCGATAATTGAGAGAATTAAAATCCTGCGAGAGCAAAATGCAGGTAGCAGAGGCAAGAGCAAATTTGCCAGGACTTTAGGCATAAGTCCTTCTACATACAGCTATTACGAAGAGAATAGAGTCCCGCCAATCGACATATTACTGAAAATTTGCGATGTTACAGGGGCAGATTTAGAATGGCTTCTAAGAGGCCACAGCAACGAAGAAAATTTCGCATTTGGGTCAAATCGTGGGCTTCTGCAAAGATTAGATGACCTATTTACAAGTAATCCCAAGCTAAAAGAGCCGGTTCTGGCATTTGTTGAGCTATTGTGCGAGAAGAAAGGACTTGAGGAAAAGTTTGGCTCCGAAGCTTTATCAGCCAAGACTATTCGGCCTGGCTGGATTCCAGTACTTGGCCGAACCGCTGCGGGTATAGTTCATTTCTGGGATCAAACGCTTCTTCCGGACTCGAAACAAGCTATTACGCAGCTTGAAGATATAGTAGAAAAGCACATCGGCAAAACTATTATCAACTCTAAGGACGGCTCGCTGTCCATTGACTTGCAGGTGAGGGTATTAGTAGATGGCCTCAAGATAAAGCAGGCAAACCTTATTCAGGTCGATGGGCAAGGTGAGGACCAGATAGTGGAGTTTATCCAATGCGATGAGGTTCACAAACTGTTTCCTGATAGTTTTGCATTGCAGATAGATGGTGACAGTATGTCGCCGAGAATAAATGATGGTGATATTGTGATAGTAAGTCCCTCCGTCCTAGCGACGCAGGGACAAGTTGCAATTGCACGTGTTGCAAATCAAATAGGGGCTACCTGCAAGCTCATAAGAACTGCTGACAGGGAGGTTCATCTTATACCGATAAATGAAAGGTATGAAACGAAGGTCGTAAATAAAAAGGATTTGCTTTGGGCGCTGGCGGTTCTGTGCCATATAAGTATCTGATATTATTAATATTGAGTCATGCATACCGTATATTTCAGAAAAGATTAAAAGCTTAAAGACGGAGTGTAAGATTTAATAGCAGCTCAATTTTCTACTTTTGCGGGGGAAAATAATAACGGATGGATGAAAAAATGGATTTCAGACAGAAGCTGACGGATTATTCTCTAAGGCATTATAAATTAGTTACAGTTTTAATGGTCACCTTTGTATTGGCGCTGGGTGCGTTAATACCAAAAATCAAAATTGATACCGACCCTGAGAATATGCTGTCACCGGATGAGCCGGTGCGGATATTTCATAACCTAAATAAAGAGAAATTTGCTCTGCACGATATAGTGGTGCTTGGCATCGTCAACGAGAAAGACCCGAATGGCGTCTTCAATCCTGCGTCGCTGACCAGAATTTATGAGCTGACTGAATTTGCAAAGACAGAGCTTCGCTGGCCCGATGAAAAAGACCCAGATAAACAAATTGGTGTTATTGAAGTTGATATCCTCGCGCCTTCTACTGTGGACCACATTGGCCAGGGCGGCCCCGGCGTGGTTAATTTTGAATGGCTGATGAAAAAACCGCCTACAACACTACCAGAGGCACTACAGATAAGAGACAAAGCAATGTCTAATCCTCTTTTGAAGGGAACTGTTGTCTCCGAAGATGGAAAGGCAATATGTATATACCTGCCATTGACCAGCAAGGATTTGAGTTACGATGTTTATAAAAAACTCGAGAAGAAAATATCTACATTCAAAGGCGATGAGCAGTATCACATTACCGGCCTGCCGGTGGCGGAGGACACCTTCGGTTATGAGATGTTTGTGCAAATGGCAATTTCGGCACCGTTGGCAATGGTTGCGATATTTATTTTGATGCTGGTTTTCTTCCGCAAGATGGTCTTGATATTGGCTCCGATGATAGTGGCGATGGTTTCGGTAATTTCGACGATGGGGCTTTTAATAGGGCTTGGCTTCCCGGTCCATATTATGACCTCGATGATACCAATTTTCCTTATGCCGATTGCTGTGGTGGATTCAGTGCATATTCTTTCTGAGTTTTTTGACCTTTATAGCAAAGAAAAAGGCAGAAGAAACACTGTATTAGAGGTGATGAACAATCTATTTATGCCGATGCTTTATACATCTTTGACCTCTGCTGCCGGATTTCTTTCATTGGCGCTGACGCCTATCCCGCCGGTTCAGGTATTTGGCGTATTTGTTGCTGTCGGCATTATGATTGCGTGGGTGTGCACGGTTACTTTTATGCCTGCCTATGTAATGATGATTAGCGACAAAGCCCTTGAGAACTTTGGCAGTGCTGCACAGCACGGCGAAAAACGAACCTGGCTTACAAAGCTGCTCCATTTGGGTGGACGATTTACATACACAAAAGCAAAACTAATCCTGGTAATTATGCTTATAATCACAATGGTAGCCATCTATGGCATCGCGCGAATCCGGATAAACGACAACCCGGTTAAGTGGTTTTCTAAACGTCATCCTATAAGGCAGGCCGACATTGTCCTGAATGAGCACTTTGGCGGAACCTATATGGCCTATCTTGTGCTCGACCCTGATGAAGATAAAGCTATCTCAACCGAATATATTTCAGACCTGCGTAAGCGCTTTTCAAAGAAAATCCTAACAATGAAAGAGCGATTTCCCGGCGCCGCCGATGTTATCGAGGAGGTTGAGAAGGAAGTTTTAAAACAGGCAACAAAGGCCCAGACAAAACAAGACCTGATTGATAATGTAAATGACTTTGCCGGCAAAAAACTGAATACTGCCAAGCAAAAGAATGTCGACCTGTGGTATGAGGTTGTTGACTTTTTTGAGCTTGAAAAAGAGAATATAAAAATATTCAAACAGCCCGAGACGTTGCGTTATATTGCACAACTTCAGGAGTATCTTAAAAACACAGGTTTGGTGGGAAAGAGTAACTCGGTAACCGATGTAGTTAAAAAGGTTCATCAGGAGCTTATTGACGGTAAGCCGGAGAATTATAAGATTCCTGATTCTTCTGCTGCGGTGGCGCAATGTCTGTTGCAGTTCCAAAGTAGTCACAATCCGGATGACTTGTGGCATCTGGTAACAACCGATTATATGCATGCCAATATCTGGCTTCAATTGACCAGCGGCGACAATAAGGATATGCAAAAAGTTGTCAAAGCTGTGGATAATTTCTTCGAAGAGAATCCTCCGCCGGCCTCTATAAAATATAACTGGGCTGGTCTTACGTATATAAATGTAGTCTGGCAGGATAAGATGGTCTGGGGTATGCTGCAGTCATTTTTAGGCAGCTTTATAATTGTATTTATTATGATGGCTATACTTTTCCGCTCGGTGCTGTGGGGTCTTATCTCTATGATACCATTGACTATCACCATAGGGGCTATTTACGGCATCATCGGATTGGCGGGCAAAGATTATGATATGCCGGTTGCGGTATTAAGCGCGCTTTCGCTCGGAATGGCGGTAGATTTTGCAATACATTTTCTTGAACGTGCGAGAGGTGAATATCGGCAGAGCAACTCCTGGGAAAAGGCATCACCGCAGATGTTTGGCGAGCCGGCCAGAGCCATCAGCAGAAATGTAATCGTAATCGCCATTGGGTTTTTGCCGCTTTTAGCTGCGCCGCTGGTGCCGTATAAAACGGTCGGAATTTTCGTGTGTGCCATTATGGCTGTATCTGGTGTAGTAACGCTGCTGGTGTTACCTGCTGTTATTAGGATTCTGGAGAAAAAGCTCTTTAAGGTAATGGTTGAGCCGATGAGGCCGATCTGTAACTGTGCCTTTTGTGCAATTATATCAGTGGCAGCGGTTCTTCTGGTTGCTGTTAATGTTCACCAGTTCGCTATTGTCAGATGGAATATGCTTGTCTGGATTAGTATAATAGCGATACCGATTTTGGCGCTGGTTTGTGGAATAATGTCACGCAGACAGGCGTGTAAAGTTGTTGATGAGCAGAAAGAAAAGTGAGGTGTAAGATGAGAGCGATATGCATAATAATGTTTTTTCTTGTTTTTTCGCTGCCGATTTTTGCAGCGAATGAGCCAAATGCAGCCACAGAAATCCCTGATGTTAATACGATAGTCAACAAAGCAAACTTCGTCGCATACTATCAGGGCGTTGACGGCAGAGCAAAGGTGAAAATGACAATAACAAGCAAGCAGGGCCAAACGAGAGAGCGGGAATTTATCATATTAAGAAAGGATGTTAATGATGGCGGTGACCAGAAGTATTTTGTTTATTTCCACAAGCCCGCTGATGTCCGCAAAATGGTCTATATGGTTCACAAGCACGCAGAGTTGCAAAAAGACGATGACCGTTGGCTGCATCTGCCTGCCCTTGACCTTGTAAAGCGAATAGCCGCCGGTGACAAACGGACGAGCTTTGTTGGTTCGAACTTTTTGTATGAAGATGTCTCCGGCAGAAGCTTGGAGGAGGATACACATGAGCTTGTTGATGTCAATGACCGGCTCTTTGTTGTCAAAAATGTGCCCAAAAATCCCGATACTGTGGAATTCAGCTATTACAATGTGGCGATAGACCGAACAAACTTCGTTCCGATGAAGATGGAGTTTTACGACAAGCAGGGAGAGCTTCATCGTGTCATTGAATCCAGAAGGATTGAAGTTATTCAGGATTTTCCAACAGTTGTAAAATCATTGGTTTCGGACTTAAAGACCGGCAGCAAAACGGAGATGGAGTTTAGTGACGTCAAATATGATATTGACCTTGGTGAGGACATATTTACAGAGCGCTACCTGCGCCGCCCGCCAAGAGAGGCAATTAGATGATTCGTTATAAAACAGCAGTTGCATTATTAGTAGCGATGTGGTTTGCTGGGTCCTTTTCTTTTCCGGCAGAAGCTGTAAGCGATGATGGAAATGCCAGTCGCTCGTTTTTAAGCAACCTTCCGGAGGTGGAGATTCACGGCTTTTATGAGATGAGAGCGGGGTATCGGCTCAGGAACGACAAATATGAAAAAGATATGTCGATTATGGAAAATCGTCTCCAGCTTGATTTGTCTTCATATCTTGACTGGGCAGATATCAAGTTCAAAGGCGATGAGTTTGGCGATTTGGTCGAAGAGCAGGCGGACTTTGACCTGCGGGAGGCCAATATCTTTACCCGGCCTCTTGATTTTATGGATTTGAAAATCGGCAGGCAGGTCCTGACCTGGGGAACGGGTGATTTGTTATTTATCAACGATTTATTTCCTAAGGATTGGCAGTCATTTTTCATCGGCAGAGACGTCGAGTATCTCAAAGCGCCGTCGGATGCAGTTAAGGTAAGTTTGTTTAGCGATTTTGCCAATCTTGATGTTGTATATACGCCACAATTTGACCCGGACCGTTTTATATGTGGCGAGCGGATTTCGTACTGGAATTCAAATCTCGGCAGATTGGCCGGTAAGGATGCAATAATCCATACCGACAAACCCAGCCGCTGGTTCAGGGATTTTGAAATTGCTGCCCGCCTGTATAAAAATATCAAAAATTATGAGTTTGCTCTTTACGGCTATCGCGGCTTTTGGAAAAGTCCCGGCGGGCAGAATCCAGCAATGACTCAGGCAATATTTCCTGACCTTAACGTCTATGGAGCAAGTGTTCGCGGGGCGCTTGGCAAGGGAATAGCTAATCTGGAGGTTGGATACTATGATTCAGCGGATGACGAAAGCGGCAAAAACCCTCTTATTAATAATTCTGAAATGCGATACCTCCTCGGCTATACTCAGGAAATCGGGAGGGATTTTACGGCAGGCATTCAGTATTACGTTGAGCAGATGCTCAATTACAGCCAGTATAAGAGAAGCTTGCCCGCAGGCCCTGCGAAGGACAGAGACAGGCACGTTTTAACCCTACGCTTGACAAAACTTTTAATGAGTCAGAATCTGCGATGTTCGCTCTTTACGTACTATTCGCCGACGGATAAAGACGTCTATATGCGGCCGAACATCCATTATAAAGTCAGTGATAACCTGGCAATAGAGGCCGGAGCCAATATATTCTTCGGTGATTACCCGCACACCTTCTTCGGCCAGTTCCAGAATGATACAAATATCTATACAGCTCTGCGTTACAGCTTCTGACCCTGGACAGCTGGTTCCACTGCAACTCCCCGCTTGCAGGATGGAGCATAAAAAAGCTTGCTAAAATGGATGTTTAGGATTACTATATTTGTTTCGTTTTTGCATCAAAACTGTATTAGAAACCTTTATTTTAGGAAGTAGGCGATGAGTAAATCTGTAAAGAATCCAGGATTATCTAAGCTTGATGAGCTTTGTGTTCAAACAATCCGTTTTTTGTCGGTGGATGCCGTGCAGAAGGCCAATTCCGGCCATCCAGGTATGCCGATGGGTATGGCGCCGGCGGCGTATGTAGTGTGGGACAGGCACCTCAAACACAATCCAGCCAATCCCCGCTGGCACAACAGGGACCGCTTTGTGCTTTCGGCTGGCCACGGCAGTGTGTTGTTGTATTCGCTGTTATATTTAGCAGGTTATGACATAAGTCTTGAGGAGCTGAAGAATTTTCGGCAGTGGGGCAGTAAAACGCCCGGCCATCCGGAATATGAGCCCGACTGTGGCATCGAAGTTACGACCGGGCCTCTGGGCCAGGGTATTTCCAATGCGGTCGGAATGGCAATTGCCGAAAAATATCTGGCCAATTATTTCAATCGGGATGGTTTTGATGTTATTGATTATAACGTATATGTAATTGCCAGCGACGGCGACCTGCAGGAAGGAGTTGCTTCTGAATCCTGCTCGTTGGCCGGGCATCTGGGGCTGGACAATCTGATTGTTATTTACGATGACAATCATATTACTATCGATGGTGACACCGATCTTGCTTTTACGGAAGATAGGGTCGCCCGTTTCAAAGCTTATGGCTGGTATGTTCAGGATGTTGGCGGCGACGGAAACGATATGCTTGCTTTTGAGAAAGCACTTATTAATGCGAAAAATGAAAAAGAGCGACCCTCGATTATCAAGCTTCGCACGCACATCGCCTACGGCAGTCTGAACAAGCAGGATACAGCCGAGTCGCACGGTGCGCCTTTGGGTGAGGACGAAATCAAATTGACCAAGGAAAGGTTCGGCTGGGACCCGCAAAAGTCCTTCTTTGTGCCTGATGAAGTTCTGGCTCGTATGCGAAAGGCGGCAGATAAAGGCAAAGAGGCAGAGGCAGCGTGGAATAAGATGTTTGACCAATACGCAAAAAAGCACCCCGAGCTTGCACAGCAGTTCCGTAATGCCGCTGCGGGCAAGATATCCGTTAATATTGATGAGCTTTTACCGAAGTTTGAGGCAGGCACTTCTGTTGCAACCCGCAAGGCCTCGGGCAAAACCCTCGATGCCTTGATGCCGAAGCTGCCTTTTGTTCTGGGCGGCTCAGCAGATTTGACACCTTCCAATCAAACCAAATTTGCAGGTGCGAAGGATTTCCAGAAGAATGCACGAGATGGCAGGTATTTGCGTTACGGTATCAGGGAGCACGCGATGGGGGCGATAATGAATGGTATTTCGGTAAGCGGTCTGGCCAGGGCGTATGGCGGAACGTTCTTGGTTTTTTCTGATTATATGCGGCCGGCAATTCGCGTGGCTTCTATGTCAAAGTATCCGACCATATTCGTTTATACTCACGATAGCATCGGTGTAGGCGAAGATGGCCCGACGCATCAGCCGGTGGAACACCTTGCAGCGCTTCGGTCGATACCTAATTTGATTGTGATTCGTCCTGCGGATGCAAATGAGACGGCCCAAGCGTGGAAATTTGCACTTCAGTATCGAGATGGGCCGGTGACGTTTCTTCTTACCCGACAGGGATTGCCTGTTTTGGACCAGAACAAATACGCCTCGGCAACGAATCTCAGCAAGGGTGCTTATGTTCTGGCAGGTGTGGATAAACCGGATGTCCTGCTTCTGGCAAGCGGCTCGGAGGTTAGTATTGCCTTGTGTGCGGCTGAAGGTTTGGTTAAAGAAGGGATAAAAGCTCAGGTAGTTAGTATGCCCTGTTGGGAGCTGTTTGAAAAGCAAAGTCAGCAGTATAAAGATTCGGTTCTTCCTCCGACTGTTAAGGCCAGGATTGGTATTGAAGCTGGTGTCGAATTGGGCTGGCACAAATATCTGGGTGACAGGGGAATCTTTATAGGAATGTCGTCTTTTGGTGCTTCGGCGCCGGGGAAAGTTTGCTTTGAGAAATTCGGTATCATAGCAGAGAACGTCATAAAAGCCGCAAAGAAAATTATTTCAGCGTCACCCTGAGCAAAGCGAAGGGTCTGATTGTTGGAAAAAGATATATCTCACTACGCTCGGAGTGGCTTTTTGTTTTTTACTCAGCCAGAAGGAGAATGGGCCTTATGAAAGCAACTCGTCTTGGCGAAGGCCAAAGCCGTAGCCAGAAAGGCATTAAATCCATAGCTGTAATGACAGGTGGCGGAGATTGTCCGGGTCTTAATGCCGTTATCAGGGCGGTTACTAAAACCGCCATAAAGAGATTCGACCTTAAAGTCTGGGGAATTGAGGACGGATTCCTGGGCTTAATTGAAGACCGAATGCACATTCTAAGCTATGATGAGGTAAGCAATATTTTAACAGTAGGCGGCACGATTCTGGGTTCATCAAATACGGCAAATCCGTTTGCATATCGAGCGAAGGTCGGTAAAGCAAGCCGAGTCAGAGATGTCTCTGATAAATGTATCGAGCTTTTGAGAGGCCATAACATCGATGCACTGGTTTGTATCGGGGGCGATGGCACAATGACGTCAGCGGCGGCATTCGCCGGAAAGGGCGTCGCTGTTATGGGTGTGCCCAAGACAATCGATAACGACCTTTACGGCACAGACATAACTTTTGGCTTTAATACCGCTGTTAACACCGCCACGGAGGCGATTGATAAAGTTCATACCACAGCCAGTTCGCACCATCGTGTAATGATAGTGGAGGTTATGGGCAGATATGCCGGCTGGATTGCCCTTCATGCAGGAGTAGCAAGTGGCTCGGATGTTATCCTTCTGCCGGAGATACCGTACAGAATCGATAAAATCTGCGAATTTGTAATTGGCCGCTCGAAGCGAGGCAGGAGATTCAGCATCGTGGTGATAGCCGAAGGTGCAAAGCCAAAAGGTGGTAAAATGGTCGTTGACAAAAAAATTGCTTATAGTCCCGACCCGATTCGCCTCGGTGGCGTAGCAAATTTGCTGGCTGAACAGGTCGGGCAATGCACGGGCCTTGATTGCAGAGCGATTATTCTCGGCCATGTCCAGCGGGGCGGAACACCAACGCCGTTTGATAGGGTTCTTGCGACGGCCTTCGGCAATATGGCGGTTGAGCTTCTAATAAAGGGCGTCCGAGGTCATCTTGTGGTGCTGAAAGATAACAAACTATCGAGCATTCCTCTTTCGCGGGTCGCCGGCAAAATAAAAACGGTGCCCAAAAATCACCACCTTATAAAAGCAGCCTTGGCCGTGGGAACCAGCTTCGGGGTCTGATTGACTTCTGACCACCAATCGCTTAATATTTACGGTTGATTTTATTCAATTGGCTATTAACTGCAGATTTTTTCATCGCTGACGGACAACCGACAGCTTTTATATAATCGATGAACCTTGGCAAAGAGAGAATAGTTTCTCAGATAGTCTCCCGACTTCTGACCGCCCGAGGCAGTGAGGGGGTGGTTAAAGTCGAGGGGATGTGGGGGTCCTTTGCGCGCCTATTGGCTGCACACATATCGGAAAAACTCAATCGGCCGATTTTTTATGTCTGTCCGCACATCGACGATGCCGACAAAGCCGCTGATGATTTAACCACCTTTAGCGGCCAAAGAATTGAGGCGTTTGCCGCTTGGGAAGGCGAAGAAGATTTAGCCGATGCCACCGATGAAATTCGGTCAGAGAGATTAAAACTTGTCTCTCGTATATCCTCTTTTGAGCCACGGGACACGGGTCATGGGTCGCCTTTCATTATACCGACATCGATACAAGCACTTTGTCAGCCGATACCTAAGCCGCAGGCATTGCGGGAAAGCTCCCTGCAGCTTCAGATAGATGAAACAATGTCACCTGAGCAGGTAGTCCAGTGGCTGGTTGATAATGGTTTTGAACGCGTGGAAAGAATTGATTTGCCGGGTCAGTTTGCGCGCCGTGGTGGAATTGTTGATATTTATGCGCCGTTGACTGCCGGTAAGGTTCTATCGGAACAAGAGCAGATAATTACCTCTTCAGATATAGCTGAGGCGGTCAGAGTCGAATTTTTTGGTGACACTATAGAGAGTATCCGCGAGATAGACCTGGATACGCAGCGGTCGATTCGACATATAAGGGCTATCGATATTATTTCCGTGGTCTGTGGTTCTGCTAAACAGCAGAGGGAGCTTTTTGTAAACATCTTGCCGCAAGATGCCATAGTAATTCTCGAAGAGCCAACTGATATCCAGGAAGTAGCAAATGTATTTTACCAGCGTTCTGAAGATGCGACTCGACTTTATAGCTGGGCTGATATCTATAATGCGATTGCGCAATTTACGCAACTGCATATCTGCAGGTTTGCTGCAACTACCATGCTTTCTTGCAAGAGTAAGAACGGAGGGGATTTCTTAAAAGTAGATATTAAAAGTGTGCAGCGGTTTCAGCACCAGGCAACTTCGGTCTGGGCCGGGCACAAAGAAGCTTTGCAGGAATTGGTCCAGCATGCAAAGCAGGGAAAGGAAGTGCTGTTTTACTGCGAAGCCGAAGCTGAAATTAAGCGGATTGGTGAGATTATCGAGGATATTGATGGGAAGATTCCTGCGAATTTTAAGCTGGCCAGAGGTTTTGTCCATCAGGGCTTTGTCGTAAGTTCGCTGAATACGATTGTAATAAGTCATCACGAGCTTTTTGGTCAATATGCCCTTAGAAGAAGACAAAGGCCCATCCGTGCAACATCACCGGTGGATACACTCAGCGATTTACAGGAAGGTGATTATGTCGTTCACGCTTCTTATGGCATCGGTAAGTTTTTGGGTGTGAAAACTATACAGGAAAAGCCCCGCCGTGCAGAAACCCAAAGAAGTGCTACCTCAGAGTATCTTACGATTGGATATGCAGACGGCGTCAAAATCCAGGTTTCGGTTCGCAATATCGCA
>CAYTTK010000069.1:0-14402 GCA_964440735.1 uncultured Pirellulales bacterium | reverse complement strand
GAGGCGCCGGGTGTTATATCGGTGATCACCAAGGATGAATTGGAACGGTTTGGCGGGACCACATTAAAAGATATTCTGGAGCGTGTGCCCAGTTTAATCGGTAGCACTGTGTATATGACTGATCGCAGTATGATTGCTGTTCGTGGAGACCAGGTCACACATTCTGGGAATCATGTATTACTGTTGCTCAACGGCCGCCCGGTTCGTGAAGTATTAGAAGGTGGAATTAAAAGTGAAATATTGGAGTCATTCCCTGTCAATATCATAGAAAAGATAGAGGTCGTTAGGGGACCAGGCTCTGTTTTATATGGCTCAGGTGCCTTCTCAGGAGTAATTAATGTAATCACTGAAAAAGCAGAAGAAAATGACATCACCATAACAGGATTAGCAGGAGAGTCAGGAGCGTACAACACATTAGCAAAAGCAAAATACATACAAGGTGACTTTAGTATGATAGTTGCTGGAAGATACCATGAGAAACCTGAGTGGGAAACCACATGGGGTTATGAGAATCTTATAGGTATTATTGGTAGAGATGAAGAGGTGGATATCTCCGACAAAGGTCCTGGAGCCTATCTCGAAGTGAACTATAAGAATTTAAGATTTATGTCGTCATATAACGAATGGCAGAACTATTTTTTCATACCAGATTACATGCTACTTGTTCCTGGCTCTACTTTTGGTAATGCTTATTGGAAGAAAAGCTTTGCTGATTTGGGATATGGTCTCGAGGTAAATGATAAATGGCATATGGACCTCAACCTTACTTATGCAGGTTCAACGTTTAAAGTTGACAGCTGGCCTGATGTAGAAAGGGATTCCTATGAACTTATTGCTGAATGGGCAAACTTTATCAGTCCGACAGAAAAGCTTAATATCGTTTTTGGAGGATTATATGGCTATACTGAAGGTGAGGAACTTATGGAGACCGCTGGTGAAAAGATAACTATAAACGATGAGAGCCTAACCAGTTTTGGACTTTATACACAGGCGGATTATTGGCTGTGGAAGAAAATGAAGTTAATCGGCGGCTTCCAGGCCAATAAGGTTGAGAATATTGACCTGGATATCGTTCCCAGAATAGGCCTCATCTGGTATCCGGTTCCCAGGATCAACGTTAAAGCTCTTTACAGTCAAGCATTTCGAGCCCCGAGTATAAATGAAATCGGATTAAACCACCCTGCAATGAAAGGAAATCCGGATCTTAAACCTGAAAAGGTAAATACTATCGATATTGGAGTAAATTATCTTGGAGAAAAAATCAGTGGTGGTGTGAATTACTTCTTTAGTAAACAGACTGATATCATCTTTCAGGATCGATCTGGTAAATATGAAGCTCCCACCTATGATAATATCGGTGAAGTCGAGCTTCAGGGAGTCGAGTTCGAAGGAAAGTATTATATTAACAGGAATCTCTTTCTTACCGGCTCAATGCTCTATCAGACTAGTAAAAATGAAGAAGGGGACGAAAACGTCACTCCAATTGCAAATTTTGGAGTAAAAGCGGGCATAAGCTATAAATCAGAGAAGGGAGTGACGGTGAGTCTGTTTAATATATACCAGGGGGATCTGGATGAAAAGTATGACACACAAGTAAACCCACCTCCCGGGGCGTATAATCTAATGAACCTTTATTGTCGATTTGACATGAATAAATTCTTTGATTGGGAACGCAGCCAAGAAGTATCTCTGTTATTACAGGTTGATAATCTTCTTGATGAAGAGATCTGGCTCCCCAATTGGGGTTTAACTAGCGGCAACTCGATACCTTTTAATCAAGGTAGGACCATATACTTTGGTATGGAGGTATCTTTTTAAAAAAATAGGAGGTGAAGGATGAAGGCCTCAATCCCAGCGTAGTTCCGGAAAATATGTTTAAGCTGGGCACTGCTTATACCTGGGACTGGGGCACAGCCTCGCTGTTCTATTGTTTCTTCGGTAAACCACCGGAAATCTACTTTCCCTCATTACCTCCTCCCTTCGGATCGACGCTTGTGGTCAATCCGGAACCTAAAGCAATAAACTTAGTTCATATGAACTTAGACCTTGACCTGTCGAAATGGATGGGGCTAAAAAAAGGGCAGTCAACTTTTACGTTCCGGGTCGAGAACCTTCTTGACGAAAAGATTTATGTGCCAACACTCGCCTACTCCGGCACTCCGAACTCTTTTCCTTATAACCCCGGCAGAACGTTCTATTTTGGATTAAAGCTGTACTTCTGAGCGTGATGTTAGAATTTCCACGCTTTTGTTATGTTGAGCGCCCAATCTCTGCTACTGTGGAAAAGTTGAAGCAAAACATCTGACTAACAAACCCAACACATATCCATTATTTACCCTGTGTCAGTGTCACATATTCAGGCCCATCCCTTTGCGGACTGCGTCCCATAAACCTATGTTCAGACCCTGCGATTGTGCTTTTTTGCCTTAATCGACCCAAAAAACTATCGATAAGAAAGTCACCTTGCGATTATACCGATGCTACTCTGCGAAGTAGCGATTCCATTCTCCGTAGTATCCATTCTCCGCAGCAGTGCCGCTGCGAAGGACGAACTACTACGTAGCACGAGAGTCTTCGATGGAATCGTATTTTAAGAGCCAAGTAAGGAGCCAGTCAAATGGATATGTATGATTCACTATTTTACCCTGGTTGTGTGTTAGACGAACAGATTGCACGGCAGATTTTCGACATCCTGCCCGAGCAGGGTGTCGTTATGGCAATCATGGATAGAGACGGTAACTGCTGGCCAAGCGACTCTCAAAAATTTTCCGATTTGAACATCAGCGACTCGCTTTTAAGAGAACTCTGCGCTAAAATTGACGACGGCACTGAGCCGGTTGTGACCCAAGCAGACGATTGCAGCATAATTGCTTCACAATTGGCTACCGAACGGACTAATTGCGGCTACGTGATTATCGCTCTGCCACAATACAGCCCCGAATCAACTTTGATAAATATCAACCTGATTGAAGTATTACTCAATCAACTCGGCTTGATAACCAATCTTATCGAGAAGAACAACCTTCTTCGCGAGCTTCAAATGAAACACTTCAGCGTGTACAGTCAAAACGAGATAGCTTTGAACTGATATTCGTATCGCGCACTTCGCAACACATCTTTACAATAATCAAAATCAACCAAAGTTTAGCTTGCATAGCAACAGGCGATTGCTATAATTAGCACGTAATCAATGGCAAGAGGCCAAACTCTGCTATCTAAACTTTGATAAATTGAGGGAAAAATTGAGATTCCAAGTTTTTAAAAACGGAAAAGCTGTTAACAAATTCACATTATGCGGTGCTAATCTTTCCGGAGCCGACGGAATCGGTATTCGCCGGGCGAAGATTACATTCAAAAACTCATTCATAGAGTGCAAAAAACCAAATATGGAAACAGCAGGACTGGCTTTACTGTGGCCTATTGATGGTTTTGGCAATGTGCTTTTACCCACAACCTGCCTGCCGGAAAGAACACGCCCATACATCCTAAACCTCGAGATAACAAGAGCGAAACTGATGCAGATTGTTAACAAGCGAGAGGACTGGTCATTTTTCAACCAATTGGAGGGTTTAGAAGACATTTCTAAACAGGCTCAGCTCCTATTTATTCGGGCAATTCAAAACATAAAAGTTCCAACCATGGCGTCAGAATTAGCAGATGAATCGCTAAAAAGAGCCATAGTTTTTTCTGAAAAGCTGACAATAAAACAAGCAGAAACCCTTTTTGATGCAAGGAAAGAAAGTCACGGCTTTGGCCGAGGATGCCTCGGTTGCAGAATAAACCCTGCGCAGATTAATAATAATGAATATATTGAGAGACTGCTGGAACTGTTTGGCTCCGCAACAATACCAATAAACTGGGCGAAAATAGAACCTCGTAAAGGCACCTACGATTTTTCGACGATTGACGTCTGTATCAAAGCTCTTGGTAAGAAGAAAATGAAATTAGGTGCAGGTCCATTGCTTCGCTTCTCGAGAGAATATATGCCTGAGTGGCTGCTCAGCAACAAAACCAGCTTTGAAAAAATTCGTGATACTGCGTATCAATTTGCCTCAAAGGTAGCTGCCCGATATTCGGATAGTATTCATACGTGGTGTGTTATAAGCGGCCTGAATGCATTTAATTACTTCGGGTTTAATTTTGAGCAGGTTCTGGAAATGACACGTGCCGTTAACATGGCTGTAAAAGCAGTCAGCGAAAGGGCTCTGAAGATAATAGAAATCAGCAATCCCTGGGGCGAATATTATGCAACAACACCTAACACCATTCCACCATTAGTGTACATTGATATGGTCGTGCAGAGCGGGATTAATTTTGACGCCTTTGGATTGCTTATGCGCTTTGGCAAGAATCAATCTGGTATGCACTTTAGAGATATGATGCAAATATCAGCAATTTTGGATTACTTCGCAGCCATAGCCAAGCCATTGTATATCACCGCTGTAGAAGTCCCAAGCCAATATGACGATAGATTGGACAAGCCGGAAGGGATATGGCACGAGGAATGGGACCAAACGCGGCAGGCGCGATGGATTGAGCAGTTCTATAAAATAGCTTTCAGCAAACCATTTGTTGACACAGTAACATATTCTAATCTTACCGACACGGCCGATAGCATCATTGCCCACAGCGGCTTATTGACGAACAAACTCGAACCAAAAAGAGCATTTCGCACCTTGAAGAAACTTCACGATACTATCTTCCCTCGTTAAATAAGTCGTGGCTGTCAAATTGACAAATTAACACAATACGAGATACGATATGACAGAAGCCAAGCAAAAAAAGATTCAATCATTTGCGTTCGTTATTAGTATCGTCGTGGCTGTGTGTTTCTCCTTGGGTTTTGTTTGGAACATTGCAGGGCATAGACAACCATACAAAATCGAGTTAGACGAGAAAATAAATCCCAACTATGCACCCGTAGCAAGCCTGGTAAGACTACCAGGAATCGGCATCTCACGAGCCGAAGCAATAGTTGCATACCGACAGAACGTCAGCATAAAAAACGGCATAAATAAAGCTTTTCGAAGCTGTAATGATTTACAAAAAGTCAAAGGCATAGGCCCAAAAACAGTCCAAAATATTAGCCAATGGCTAAAGTTTGAATAAAAATAAAATATTTGATGTTCAATCGGGAGAAAATTTATGAAAGGCTTAAAGAAATTCTTTGTCTGGGTGCTTTCCATAATCGGTGCATTGACACTTATAGTTATCCTTATCGTAGTCGTCGCTTCTGTTGTTATTCCGTTTGCTCGCAAATCAATACCTGAGCGAGTAATTCTGGAGGTGGACCTTGAAAAGCCGCTTATAGAGTATGTGCCGAAGGACCCGCTTGCACAGGCCTTGATGCGCAAGGAAACAACCGTGCGTGATGTTGTCGAGGCGTTGGAGCGTGCCTCGGAAGACGAACGTGTTACCGGATTAGTGGCAAGGGTCGGGGCAGCACCGATGGGCTTAGCCATTATCCAGGAAATACGTGATGCGGTCGGAAAATTCGGCAACAGCGGCAAATTTACAGTTGCCTACGCTGAAACGTTTGGCGAGGTAGGGCCTGGCAACGGGGCCTATTATCTTGCAACAGCTTTCGATGAAATCTATTTGCAGCCATCCGGCGACATAGGCCTAACGGGGTTGATGTATCAAAGTCCCTTCTTCCGCGGTACACTTGATAAATTACACATCACACCCCGAATTGACCATCGCGAGGAGTTCAAAAATGCAAAGAATATATTCACTGAGACGGAATTCACCGAACCGCACAGAGAAGCGATGCAGAAAGTGATGGACTCCCACTTCGGTCAAATTATGCAGGGCATTATCGAGGCCCGTGGAATTAGTGAAGAGAAATTATCGAAGATAATTGACAACGCACCACTATTGGGCACCGAGGTCGTCGAGGCAAACCTGGTTGACCAGCTGCTATACCGAGATGAGGTATACGAAAAGGTCAAAGCAAAAGCTGAAGGTGCAGAACTGCTTTACCTTGAGAAATATCTCCAGCGGGTTGACAGGCTGCATAAGAAAGGACCAACAATTGCGTTGATTTATGGCGTAGGTGGAGTACATCGCGGCCAGAGCGAGTATAGTGCTTTTTCCAGTTCACCATCGATGGGTAGCGACACTATTGCTGCTGCTTTCCGTGATGCAGTTGCGGACAAGAAAGTCAAGGCCATAGTGTTTCGCGTAAATTCACCCGGCGGCTCGTATGTGGCCTCGGACACAATCTGGCGTGAAGTGGTCAATGCCAGGGATGTAAACAAACCGGTGATTGTCTCTATGGGCAACGTCGCCGGCTCAGGGGGCTACTTCGTTTCTATGGCTGCAACAAAAATCGTCGCTCAGCCGGGCACTATCACCGGCTCGATTGGCGTAGTTATCGGTAAGCTGCTGACACGTGAATTCTGGAAAGATTACATAGGCATCACCTTTGACGAGGTTCAAACCAGTGAAAACGCAAACATTTGGGCCAGCTCGTATGACTACTCGCCCCAGCAGTGGCAAAAAGTGCAGGACTTTTTAGACCGTGTTTACGACGATTTCACAACAAAGGTCGCTGAAGGAAGAAATATGGAAAAGGAAAAAGTGCTTTCTGTGGCAAAGGGACGCATCTGGACCGGCGAGGATGCGAAGGAAATCGGCCTTGTGGATGAATTAGGCGGATTTGATGTCGCCTTGCGGTTAGCAAGGGAAGAAGCCGATATAGAACCGGATGCTGCGATTACTCTAAAAGTATTTCCGCGCCCGAAGCGAATGATTGAAAAGCTTTTACAACGTGGCCCGGACAGCAGCGAACCTTCTGCAGAGGCAATTATAGCTAACCAGCTATTGAAGGAGATTAGGCCTTTGTACAAAATGGCCGAGCAAATCGGGCTGATTGAAGAAAAAGATATTCTTTGTATGCCACAGTTCGATGGAAGCTGGTAGTCGTATGTTGGTCTGCGCGCAGGTATCGTAAGACAACACGGCAGAGGAAAGCAAACAATGGACGAATGGGAAATAGACAAGCCGCTGGGGCAGTGTCACGGCACCGGTAGAAAAATTGAGCCCGGCGAAGAATATGTCGGTGCACTGGTTGAAACCGACCAGGGACTGCAACGTCGGGATTTTTCCGCCGATTATTGGAACAACGACAAACCGGATGTATTTTGTTACTGGAAAACAAGGCTACCACACCCGGACCAGAAAAAGCACATATTCGTTGATGACGAGATGTTGATGGCCTTTTTTGAACGGCTGGAAAAAGAAACCGAAGAGGAAAAAATAAATTTTCGCTTTGTTCTGGCATTAGTCTTGATGCGAAAAAGACGCCTGAAATACGACTCTACAAGAACCGAAGACGGCAAAGAAATCTGGCGGTTAAGAATAACAGGCGAGAAGGAACTCGTTGAGGTCATAAATCCCAATCTTGACCAGCAGCAAATTGAGCAATTAACTTCACAGATAGGCGAGATTCTTCAAACGGACTTGTAAAAAGTGCATTATCAACATAACCATCGATTATTTTTTGGTTTTGCAGCGATAATAATAATTGTTAACGGCTGCGCACCACTGGTACGAAAACCGATACCTCTCTATCCAGGCAAAAAATCTGCAGCCGAGGCGCTATCTATTTTGTGTTCACGCTCACAAAACACAGAACCAATTAAAGCTAACGGCCGATGTCACTTGCTTTATTATGTCGAGGGAAAACTGCATAAGGAACACTTCTCCGTGAAAATCTGGGCTGCCCCTCCTGCAGAAATTTACCTGCAAGGTGATGTGGCTTTTAATCCGCGAGGGCTTGTTCTTGGGTCAAACGAAGATGAGTTCTGGCTGGCAATAAAGCCAAAAGAAATCAGCAGTTACTGGTGGGGCCGTTGGTCTGACGAAGGTTGCCTTGAAAAGCTGATAATCAGTCCAAAAACCTTGCTCGAAGCTCTTGGAATTGCCCAAACCGGCAGTGAACAAAACTGGTCTTTGTCGAACGAAGGTACTTTTGACGTGCTTACAAAACGCAACGAGCAAGGAACAATAGTCAAGAAGATATATATTCTTAACAGCCGTGATTATCCCATCAGAAAAATCGAGTATTTCGACACCAATGGGCAAGTCGCCGTTGTTGCTGAACTGGATAAATATAAAAAGGTCAATAATAACTTCCTTGTGCCAACCATTATAAACATTACTAACCGCGCCAAGGATAATAAAGGAGATTTTGTTAAAATTACTCTTAGCTCTGCAAAATCAACAAATTTGACCGATAAGCAGCGCGGGCGCCTTTTCATTCGCCCACAACCGAAAGGTTTTAAGCATATTTACAAAATCACTAATGGCGATATAATTGAACAACCGCAGTGAATAATGCGTATGTCTTTTGAAACTGTCATTCCTGCGAAGGCAGGAATCTATTTATCACCATAATGGAGCTTATCTATGCCCAGAACAAACTTAAAAGGTAGAATTAAACAAGACCTGCTATTATTAGACGGTGCGATGGGGACCCAGTTAATCGCAAGCGGTATTGAACCTGGCACGTGCAACGATTATCTAAATATCAAGTCGCCTGACATCGTTTCCAATATCCATCGGGCCTATCTGCGGGCGGGCAGCAATGCAATTCTTACCAATACATTCGGGGCCAATAAATTCGTTCTGGCCCGGCACGGCCTTGACGAGGAAGTTGAGAGGATAAATACCGCAGGTGCACAAGTGGCTCGAAAGACAGCAGGGGATGAGAAATATGTCCTTGGAGATATTGGCCCAACTGGAGATTTCCTGAAACCTCTGGGAAATTTAGAGCCGGATGATTTGAAGGAAGCCTTCGCACAGCAGGCAAAGGCTCTTGTAGCTGGTGGCGTAGATGGCTTGATAATTGAGACGATAACCGCCCTTGATGAAGCCGAAATTGCAATCGAAGCGGTAAAATCGGTCTGCGATAATTTGCCTGTATTTGCGTCATTTGCATTTGACCGTGCCGGCGGAGATTACCGAACTATGATGGGAGTTGATGTCGAATCCGCAGTTTCGAAAGCTGTTTCTCTGGGAGTCGATGCGGTCGGTTTTAACTGCGGCTCAGCGACACTCGACGAATATATTGAACTGGCACAAAAATTTGTCTCAGCCGTAAAGGCTTTTGAGAAAATCCGAGCGACGAGCAACGAGCGACGAGCGACCATTTTTGCCGAGCCAAATGCTGGCAAGCCGGAACTGATTGATGGAAAAGCTGTTTACAAGGTATTGCCTGAAGATTTTGCCTTGGCTGTGGGGAAAATACACTCGCTCGGTGTAAATATCATCGGCGGCTGCTGCGGAACAGGACCTGAACATATCAAAGCAGTAGCTAAAAAACTAAAAAAGTGACAATTGAGCAAGCAAGGCAAGGTGAGAATGAATACTGATAGGCGAAAATCAATAATACGCTCTATTGACACACATAATTATGATATTATACTTCTAATTCGCAGTAATATATGATATTATTCATTTATCATATGAGATAATTTGCTTTAAAGAAAGGTGGTCATAATGGCGAAAAAAACTGCTAAAATGAAGTCTAAAAGAACTGTGAGGGCAGTTGCCAATAAAATAGGCAAAGTTGAAGGGGCTACAAAGGACAAAATTAGTTTTGACTATATTAAGAGCAATCAATTTCGTGTTATTCGCGTTGATGGTGCACATGGAGGTATTGCACCCAAGGGACGTGCTATCCAAATGGCTCTATTTAGTGAGCGAGCACCTATACCTAAGAGAGAAACATATAGGTTGGAAAAGGAGGGATTAGGACAGCGTATTGAAATCCAAGAGAGAGATGCTATTATTCGAGAGGTAGAAGTTGAAGCTCTCATGGACTTAGAAACGGCAAAAGCTATCAATAAATGGCTTGGAGAGAAAATTAAGTTAGCCTCAGATATAGAAAAAAAGGTGAAATAAAATGCCTTATGGATTGTTGAAAAAAAATGACTTGACATTAGCGTTACCAGAAAATACAATTTACTTAGAGGAATGGGATAGATTTCATGCATCTTATGTGAGGATTCAAGATTACTCCTCAATGAAAACTTATCAAAACGAATCGGTTTCCTGGCAAACCCAGTATACTACTGCTGATATGCAATTAGAGCAGACATTTAACAACCTTGCAAAAAAATGGAAAAGAGATACGATGCATTTTTCCTTAGTTCAGCAAATGGTATTGCATCCGGCCTATCAAGAAATTATTGGTCTTGGACCGGAAGTCATACCACTTATTCTCCAAGAGTTGGAAAAGGAATCTAATTTTTGGTTCTGGGCACTTCGCTCATTAACTGGGGAAGATCCGGTTACTGAAGATATGCGTGGGGATGTGATGGCGATGAGGGAAGCGTGGTTGGATTGGGGAAGAAGGAGTGCGTACTTATAGCCTCATGGATTTATTCAGAGATTTTCCACGTCTAAATAAATCTCCAACTCCTTTCAAAAGAGTTAGTCCGGCAGATATTCAATATAACTGTATTGCCTGGACTATGGGTGTCAATAATCAGTGGTGGCAACCCGGGAAGCATTGGTATTGGCCGTCAGGTTGCCCGCAAGAAATAACTATTCCAGCATTCGTTAGGGCCTTTGCCACACTTGGCTATGAGCCATGTTCCGATGGGCGTCGTGAAAAGGATTATGAGAAGGTTGTTTTATATGCAGAGAAAGAGCAACCAACACACGCAGCAAGGCAGTTGAAAAATGGACGATGGACCAGCAAGCTTGGTAAAGACATTGATATAGAACACAAAGTTAAGGATTTGGAAGGTCCGTGTTATGGTAGGGTGGCTATGTATTTTCGCCGTCCCAAGCAGGATGTATAACTCGATTACATTGACACAATAACTCAGTTAGCGTTTAGGAATTTTGCTATTTGGTCAATTGTTTTGTTGGTTGCTCCCTGGTTTTTTTTGATAACCTCTCGGCCGTTCTGGGCGATCTTCTGTGCGAAGTCCGGTTCAGTAAGGCATTTTCTCATAGTATCCAACAATTCCTGTTCGTCTTTAACCATAACAGCACCTTCGTCAGCTAAGAGTGCATCAACGGTCTGCTTGAAATTGAAGGTATGCGAGCCGAATATCGTGCATTTGCCTAAAGCGGTTGCCTCGGCCATATCAGAACCGCCCATCGAAACAAGAGACCTGCCGACGAAAATTATCGTCGCCAGCGAATAAAATTTTCGCAAATCACCCATAGTGTCACCAAGAACAACGATTGACGATTGACGATTGACGATTGATGATTTCTCTGTGCTCTCCGTGGCTAATTTTTTTACTTGGCTATATCTAATAAGCTCGAAGCCGGTCTGTTTTATCAGTTCTGCAACTTCGTCAAATCTTTCCGGCTTTCTCGGCACTATCACCAAACTCAGGTCGCCGAACTGCTTTTGTTGCGTAAGCTGCTTATAAACATCGAGAATAATTTTTTCTTCGCCTGGGCCGGTGCCGCCTGCAACCCACAGTTTCTCTTTACCGATATTTAGCTGTTGAGAAATAGCATCCGCACCCTCAATCTTATCGGTGATTTGAGCGGTGTCGTATTTTAATGAGCCGATAACAACGACTCTTTCGTCGGGACAGCCGATTTCCTTGAAACGCTGAGCATATTCATCTGTCTGGGCGAGAACCAAGCTGACTTTGCGAAAGATTTTTTTGGCTATCGGCTTTATCATTTTGTATCTGGAAGAACTTTTATCACTTATCCGGCCATTAACCACAACGACAGGGACTTTTAACTTTCGCGCAGTCTCAACGAAATTCGGCCAGACCTCCAGCTCCATCAAAAGGCAAAGGGTTGGCCTAATATTACGAAATGCACGCCGCATTACCCAGGTAAAATCAAACGGAAAATAAAAGACCTGAAATCTTTCGCCGAATATCGTACTTGCACGGGCAAAGCCGGTATCGGTTGTGGTGCTTATTACGGTTTCAAAATCGCTGAATTTATCTTCAAGCTCTTTAACGATTGTCCTGGCCGCATTAACCTCACCGACACTAACGGCGTGAAGCCAGATGCACTTTTTTTCAGGATTTTTGCGAGCGATTTTTCCAAATCGCTGTCCCCAGCCGCTGCGGTAGCGCTTGTGCCTAACTATTCGATACACAACCTTAGGGGTTACAACCGCCGCAGCCAATAAATATACAAAATCAATCACAATTCCCACTGGTCGCCCCTATAAAAAATAATCGCTCAATCATATTTGTAAATGACAGTTATGTCAAACAGATGTTCAACTGATTAAAGGCACTTCAGATGATGCGCACCTTTTGTGGCAAAGAGATAGATAGAAATGATTAGAAATTTTGTGAGTTCGAGTTTAACTGTTAATTGTGCTGCAGTAGCTTCTTACAGACCGTTGGCAAGCTCGGCTAAGTCGCCAAAATTCACGATGTCATCCGGTTTCAAATCGGCACCTCGGCAGTTCCAGTTCAGCCAATCGCAGTCATTAAGCCACTCATCCGCGAGTATTCGCAAATCCCGCAAATCAACGGAATAATCACGGTTCAAATCCCCATTCGCCCAGGGCATACCCATATCATCACAACTCGGCAATGGATAAGCATCGTTTACGTCAAATCCCAAAAGTGCTTTTTGGGTATCGATTACTATCCTGTTAAAAGCACCTTCGGCGAAATCAACAGGCCAGCCGGACTCTATCTTCGCAGATGCACATAAAAAATTGCTGCCGATAATTCCATCAAGGATAAGATACTCATCTCTTTTTATATCGTAGACACCTATGTCATGGACAGTAATACGGGCATTATTAAACACAAGATTATAACCGCAAAGAGTGGGTATTATCAGATTATCTATTTGAAAACCCGGCAGAGTAACTATGCCGCCAATACCGCCTACATCGATATAAAAATCAGGTGTAACAATCGGCTCACCGTATTCATCGGTCAGACCAAGCGCAACACCTTGCGCAACCGACATATTACTTATCACCGCACCGGTATCGAAAAGCCAGCTGCCTGTCAAGTTTATATCGCCGTATTCTACAACGATACCATCAATAACCGGATTATATGCCAGCACCGGCAGAGGCGGAATATTTCGAGGGTCTTCAGGAAAGATATATTTCTCGAATCTAAGCGCTACCTTGAAATCAACCGCCGGTATTGTCGGGTCATCAGCCAGCTTTATATCCGCATAGAAATAGTCCAGGTAATTCGTCCCCGAAGGGTCCAATACAACGGTCTTACCTGCCATTACCGGTATGCCAATAACATCTACAGGAAATAACTCTGCGTAGTCTTGCCTGATTTGAAGCCGCCATGGCCCCGATAGAATGTAAATATCAGGGTCATAAGGGTCAGGTGCAGCAAAATCAGCAGTGCCAAAGTAAAGCGGCTCCGAAACATCGAAATATTCCTCTCCTGCCACGCCGACATCTACAAACTCAGCATCCGGCTCAATCACCAGCTCCATTGCTTCAGCTGTCTCAAGAGACATTAATATACCGGATGCCCCGGTGTCCAGAAAACCGTAATTCAGTTCAAAACTCCCCATATATTCCAGGGGCGGCCCATTCGGCTCTCGCTTGAAAAGGAAATATATACGCGGCAAATCCAGAGCCACTTCATAAACACCATCGATATTAAAATCTCCTGGACCGGCAAGTAATACACCGGATGTGATGGATAACAGAAGCAGCAGGACCAACCCCATTTTGGAGCCATTCATAGACATTCGAAAATCACCCTTTCTATACCGCTCATATATTATTATAACATATTTACTCACAATCGGTTCGTGAGAATTACCATAAAACCAGAATTACCCGGCATTGTGTTGTTATTTATATGCTTGACTTACTTGCTATTTTGGCGTCAAAAATAAGATGCAGACTCAGAGTAGACTGATTATAGACTGGCTGTAAACTAAGACATGAACGCGACAATTATATACAAGAGTGGGCAAATGTTAAGAAGAAACCCTATAAAGACCGCATTATTTCATAATTATCCATTACACTATTATTAAGTTTTTCCCATTTTAAACATTCTATAAAACATATAGTGATACAGATAATAGAACAGTAAATTTACTCCATTCCAGACAACCGAAGCACCGAACGCCGGTTTTAACTTTCCTGTCGTTACCCAAAGAAAAAGTGTTTGGACAAAGAGAATCAACAATCTATACGCCAAGCCACTTTTAAACAATAGGTCGAGTTTTATTTTTCTCCATAGCATATCACATTTACTCCAAATTGACATTTCCCATTTAAACGGTTAAAAAGCATATTTTTCCCATACGACATCAATAATCTTATAAAATTCACCTTGGACCTTCAAGAAATCCCTCTCTCGAAGTCGCTTTTTCAAGAATCCGTAAAAACCACATGTTTTTGGTCAACTCTAATACTTTTTTAAGCACGTATAATCCCAAAGAAGTAAGACTCA
>CAYTTK010000068.1:0-14485 GCA_964440735.1 uncultured Pirellulales bacterium | reverse complement strand
GCAGAATATGGGATGACTGGGAGGCAGCAAGCGTAGATTACAAGTTGTTTTACTATGTAATATTCAAGCGAATCAGTCCATAATAATTTGACGAGAGAGTGATTATTTACAGTAATTCATAGGCAGTGCATTTCAAAGACATTGCCCCCGTAATTTACCACTACATACGTTATTTCGGTTGTTATATGAGAAGGATATTTTCTTGGCCGGGAGGTATTCAGCCGGTTGTGATGAGTCACGCGTGAGCGTTTTCCGGTTCAAAGTTTTTAAGCAGATGGTTGTGAAAAATATCAGTATATGCCTTTTTTGTTTGTTTGTGCTGTTTGGGATTAATAGTGTTTGTGCTGACCTGCCAGCCTTTCCCGGCGCCGAAGGTTCCGGTATGTATTCTGTTGGCGGACGAGGCGGAACAATCTACGAAGTGACTAATCTCAATGACAGCGGTCCTGGAAGTCTGCGGGCGGCAATCCAGGCCAGCGGGCCAAGAATTGCCGTATTTCGTGTTGGGGGCACTATTTCTCTGCTATCCAATCTGGTGATTACTAATCCATATATCACGATTGCGGGCCAGACCACTCCGGGTGATGGAATATGTCTCAAGGATTATAATTTTAACATCAAAGCTGACCATGTGATTGTCCGCTATATGCGGTTTCGACTCGGCGATAACGCATTACAGGAATCGGATGCCGTTACTATCTATAAGGGCCAGAATATCATCCTTGACCATTGTTCGGCAAGCTGGTCGGTAGATGAAACGCTTTCGACCGATTGCTCAGGAGACCCTTGTTCTACGGGTCATTATGCGGGCAATCTTACAGTCCAGTGGTGTATGATTACCGAAAGTCTTAATTGCTCGATTCATGAAAAGGACTGCCACGGCTATGGTTCCTTAGTCCGTGGAGGCTATAACAATAAATATAGTTTTCATCATAATCTTTATGCCCATCATAGAGGCCGAAGCCCCCGCCCGGGTAATTACAATGATTACATTGAAGACCCCGATGGTTTGATTTTTGATTTTCGTAATAATGTAGTTTATAACTGGGGCGGTTCATATGCGGGTTATAATGCCGATGATGACAGTATCACCAAAATGAACTTTGTGGGCAACTATTACATAGAAGGCCCTGACTCCTCGAGCGATGATGCCTTCCGGGAACAATGCACTTACAGCAAAGCGTATTTCAGTGATAACTGGATGAATGGCAGTTGTCCTTTGGACCCCTGGAGTTTGGTTAGATTTGATGGTTTTACCTCTGGGGAGATACTTGCATACAAGCTATCGAATCCGATTCCGGTCGAGCCAGTTTACACAGACGATGCGGTAACGGCTTATGCTCTTGTTCTGGCTGATGCTGGTGCATCATTTCCTGTTCGTGACGCGGTGGATACGCGTGTTATAAATGAAGTGGAAAATAACGAAGGAGGTATTATCGACGACGAGGATGAAGTCGGTGGCTGGCCTGTTCTGGCGTCAGGCACACCGCCTGTCGATACGGACCACGATGGTATGCCGGATGAGTGGGAATTTGCGTTTTGTCTTGACCCCTGCGACTCAAGTGATTCCAGCGGCGACCGTGATGATGATGGCTATACCAATATCGAGGAATATATCAACTGGCTTCCGCTGAGAGAGCCGATGCCGACCAGGGCGGACCTCAATTGCGATGATATTGTTGATTTTTATGACTTTTCGGAATTTACCGAGTGCTATCTAAGTTCTTCCGGCACACCGCTCTATGACAGGAAGTATGATTTTAATAATGATGGCGAGATAACGGTTAACGATTTATGTTATATCGTTGATGACTGGCTATGGTTTAGAGTGGATTAGTTTTCGAAGCGGAGATGGTTCTATTATAAAATTTTGTCAGCGAGCTCTCAGCAGTTTGAAAGCGTCCTCACCGCCGTTTATCAGATGAATTAACGGCACGGGTCTGTCAACGCCTTCGATGAACTTCGGTCTGGCTGCCCACGGTGTAACACTTAAAACTCCCGTCAAATCCATCCAATGTTCAAGACGCGCAGCAGATAAATCCCAGGTCATATGGAAGTGATTGGCCGGCGGATACTGTTTATACTCAACCATACTTGCATACTTCGGCACGACAAAGGTATGCGGCCAGGTTGGTGTCGTCAGCTTACACATCGCCTGGCCAAGTTCTTTCGGCACTTTGGTTGTGTGCGCTTCATCCCATATCATGCTGAAAAGGCCGGTGGCACTACTATAAGCCATTCGGCCTGCAATACCTTCAATCCCAGCAGGTGTCATAAAGGTAACTGAATTGCCTCCTCCGGGGAAATAGCCTTCGTCAACCAGAGGCATTCCTACTGCGTCCATAATTTTTCTGACAGATGCGCCGGGCTCTGCCGCCCAGTCGAATGAGGCACTACCGGAATTATCCCCGTCAACCAGACCTTTATTGTACCAATCTGCCTTTTTATTTAGTTTTTTGATGCCAATTTTTCTGGCAATTTCTTTTATCTCCCAGGTCTCCCAGACCTTTCTAAAGTCCATAAATAAAGGTGGATTTCCACCGGATAGATACGTCATAAACAGCATCGTCAAAAGTCCCTGCACGTCGGCTTCGGTAGCGTATGGCAGGGGGGCTTTGCGGCCGTTATGGTCGAATGTGCTGTTAAATAGCGACTCCATCACATCAGCTACCGGCAGCGGAATACCTCGCAGGTCGCTGCCCCATTCCAACTGGCTCATAAACCCGCCGCCGATTCCGTTTAAGTCAGCCATCAGGTCGCGAACTATCAAATACATCGCCAATTCCTGATTGAATCTTTCGCTGTCCGCCTCATCACGAAGCTCTACTCGATTGCCGACATTCTTTTTGACCCATCTCCGCAATGCCTTGAGTTCCTTTTCATCGTATGCCTTTTTGTTTAGCATATCTGCCAGAAGTTTCATATCCAGACGGGTAATTTCAAGACCAAAGGTGTTTCTTATAGGAATGATATGCATAAGTGCGGTTTCCATTCCCATTGAATCGTGGCCGAAAATGACAACTCTTCGGCCACGCAACGCTACAGCCGTTACTGCAGCATAGCACCAGTCAATGAGGTTCTTTGCTGTCTGGTTAGTCATCTTTGGATTCATTCCGGTATCCGGCCAGGTGCCGACATTCAGGGTAACCATTCGCCCGTATTGGCTGATTGCGCCATTGAGCGCATGGGCATAGACAACACCCGGCTTGGGGCCGCTATTGCCGCAGGTAATATTTATTGGTGTATGGGGTGGGAACTGCTGAAGAAGTGATATGGTAGTAAGCTGTGGAAACGCCCAGGTATCCGGCACACACACCAATATGTCCACGCTGGCCTTGCGAAATTGTTGTGCGACGATGTCGGCTTGTGCCTCGCCATCTATTAATACTGTTGAGTAAACAACCGGTATCGGCGTCTTATCAGGCAAGACTACTGAGCCACTTATGCAATCAGCAGCCATCTTTGCAATGTTCTGGCAGCGAGTTCTGCTTTCCTTGTCAATCCGCGGGTCGCTGGTAGCAAAAACACCAATGACCGGCACCTTCGGCGTGGCTTTTGCTATATTTGGTAAACGGACTGCTTCAGCTTTCTTTGCCATTTCAATACTCCTTCGCATTGTTATGTATTATGTATAAAACGGCGATTCATACCGACATCTTATCGCCCTGATTATTCAAATGTAGATGTATCTTCCAGTAATTTTCTTACGAAGTCAAGAAACTGGGCTGCATATGCCCCGTTGGCAACTTTGTGGTCCACCGACAGAGTCATAGTCATCAGCTTGCGAACAACCATACCATCATCACCTGGCACACAGGTATCGGCAATCTGCCCGATACCTAAGATGCTGCACTGGCCGGGCACAACTATTGGAATAAAGGATTCTATCCCGAAAGCGCCGAGGTTACTTACCGTTATGCAGCCGCCTTCCAAATCTGTCGGAGCTAATTTGTTGCTGCGGGCCTTCTCAACCAAGGTTTTGCTGTCACGTGCAATCTGGAAGACATCCTTTTTATTTACGTCCTTGACAATCGGTGCAACCAGACCACCCGGCACGGCTATCGCAAGGCCGATGTTGATTGACGTTGCCATCTGGATAGTATCGCCAACCAACTGGCCTGTCATAATCGGGAACTTCTCCAGGCCGATTGCAACCGATTTGATAATAAAGTCGTTATAGGAGATTTTCACATCGCTGGTCTTGTTTAGTTTATTTCGTAACTCCACCAATCCGGTAACATCAGCTTTTACGGTGAGATAGAAGCAGGGTATTTCGCGTTTTGATTGCAACATTCTTTGTGCAGTTATTTTCTGCAGCCGGTTGACCGGTATTTTCTCTCCGAGCTTTACTTCTGGTGCAGCTATTTGCGGTTCAGCAGGTTTCGATGCAGCAGCTTCTTTGACATCCTCTTCAGTAATTCTGCCGCCAGGTCCTGTGCCGGAAATCCTTGTAAGGTCAACGCCAAGTTCTTCAGCTAATTTTTTTGCCCGAGGCGATGCCTTCACTTTGCCTGCCAGCATAGTTGGCTGAGGTTCGGGTTCGGCTGGCGCAGGTGTTGCTTGCTCTGCTACAGCAGATGTGGCTTGTGACACAGTTGGCGTTCTGCCCTTAAGTGAATCGACGAAACTTTGTGGTACCTCTTCATCCTTTCCGCCGAGAACTAATATCGCGGCCCCAATGGGTAGCGTCTGCCCAACTTCAGCAAGGATGTGCTTTACGAAGCCTTCTGCGGGCGATTCCATCTCCAGCGTTGCCTTATCGGTCTCTATTTCAAAAATCACCTGGCCTTTTTTAACCTCATCATCCACCTTGACCAGACAATTAACAATCGTCCCTTCTTCCATCGTTTGCCCGAGTTGCGGCAGTCTTACTTCTCTTGCCATTATATAATCCTTGAACTTCGTATTTTATGTTGGTTATACAATTGCCTTGACGGCCTCGACGATTTTCTCGACGCTGGGAATACTTGCGTTTTCCAACGGCTCACTCATTGGCGGCGGGACATCGGCTGCTGCCAGGTTGACCGGAGAAGCATCGAGATAGTCGAAGCCGTGTGAGCCGTCACCGAATTCGTATTCCATAAACCGGCCGGTTATCTCTCTGCCTGCGCCGCAGGTGCCGAAGCCCTCGCTGACAGTTACCAATCTGCCCGTCTTGCGAACAGATTCGGCTATTGTTTCTATATCCAGCGGTTTTAACGTTCGCACATCGATTACCTCGGCATCGATACCGTGCTGCTGAGCTAAAATCTTTGCTGCTTGTAGTGAGAACATCGCCATTTTGCTGTAACTTACAATGGTTGCATCTTTGCCTTGCCTTTTAATATCTGCCACGCCTAACGGGATGATGTAATCGCCTTGCGGCACAGCGCCTAACTGACCATAGGTTGCTTTGTGCTCGATAAAGACCACCGGATTATCACTGCGGATGGCGGCCTTGAGCAGGCCCTTTGCATCATAAGGTGTTGAAGGCATAACCACGTAAAGTCCCGGCGGATGCATAAGCCAGGCCTCCAGTGATTCCGAATGATGAGCTGCGATGCATCTGCCGACACCACCTTCGGTTCGCAGAACCATCGGCACCTTAGCTTTGCCTCCGAACATATACCGGTTATAGGCACCGACGTGGACAAGCTGGTCCATTGCTATTGTAACAAAGTCAACATACATAATCTCGGCCACTGGCCTTAGGCCTCGAAGAGCTGCACCGACAGCGGCGCCTGCGATAGCTGCTTCAGATATGGCGGTATCAATAACTCTATTCGTTCCGAATTCGGCTGACAACCCGCGGGTTGCCTGATACGCTCCGCCGTACAGTCCGACGTCTTCGCCTATTATGATAACATTTTTGTCTCTTTGAAGTTCTTCCGCCTGGGCAGCCGAAACCGCCTGGGCAATTGACATTATCTCCATACCAAACTTTGATTTGATTTCGGCTCTTGCCTGCTCTGTGGCTTCTTTCTTTGTTTTAGCCGTGGACGAAGCACGAGCTGCCTCAAAGGCAGTGGATGCCTGCATTACCTTTTTAGATGTGGCTTTTTCGGACTCGATTAACTCAGCCGGATAAGTTTCTTCAACATATACATCTTTACATAAATCTGCAGGATTCGGCCAGGGGCTATCCATCCCAAACTTGGTAGCTGTTTCAATTGTATTTGTGGCCTTATCCTTTATCTCATCCAATTCTTTCTCAGTGCAGAGCGAATCAGTTAGGAGTTTTTTTCTCAGGACAACAATGGGGTCACGGTCGTGCCATGCCTCTTCCTCGGCCTTGGTGCGGTAAGCACGCGGGTCGCTTCGGCTGTGCCCGTACCAGCGATATGTTTTGGCCTCGACTATGGTCATTTGATTTTCAGACCTTGCCCATTTGACAGCCGAATTGATTGTCAGATACATCGCTACGACATTCTGGCCGTCAACAATCATAGCTGGAATATTGTAGGCATAGCAACGCTCCGCGATGTCAACTATGTTGCTTGCCTTTCTGGTGCCGTTTACTTCACTGCCGGAAAATGGAACGCTCATCCCGTAAAGGTTGTTCTCAATTATCGCCACCAAAGGCACCTTCAAAGTTGAAGCCATATTCATTGACTCGTGAAAGCTGCCGCAGTTTGTCGAGCCGTCGCCGAAAAATGAAAGGACGACTTTTCCGGTTTTTTTATATTTTTCAGCCAGAGCTGCTCCGACCGCCGGTGCCTGATTGCCGCCGACAATGCCGGTTGAGCCGAGGTTGTTCTGTTTATCCACTTCGGCTATGTGCATCGAGCCGCCTCTGCCTTTGCAGTAGCCGGTCTCTTTGCCCATCAGCTCAGCCATCATAGCATTCCAGTGATTCTGGCGGTCCTGTTCGGTGTCTGCGTATTTATTGCCGATGGCTCCGCAGTGGCCGTGGCCTCGATGCGTTGAGCCGATTACGTCACCCCGCTCAATGGCAGCGATGGCACCGACAGCGACGGCCTCTTCGCCGGCATAAAGGTGCGAGGCACCTTTGATAATATTCTGGCCCAAAAGGTCAAAAACCTTCTCCTCAAAAAAACGGATTTCGTAAATGGTTCTGAGCCAATCGTTTGCCATTTCAAGGGTTATAATCCCGTCAGCGATAAGCTTTTTCAGCTTCGGTGCCGGCTTTTTTCGAGCGTCCTCGATACAGAAATCCATAAAGTTAATTTCCTCTAAAATGGTTCTGGGCAGGCAAAAACGCCTTTCAACGCCCCTTTAATAATACTAAAAAAATCAGTATAGCATCTTGTTGCGGAAAAGCAACTCCAAAACTCGCGAGACGACATTTTTGAGTGTTTGTGAAAAAACTTGACGTAATCTGCATACAGGATTAGAAAGATAGTCGATAATCGGGAACTCGGTTTTTTCCCGCCGTTGAAATGGGCTGATTTGGACCGGCTCGGCTGCCCTCGACAAGCTCGGGCCGTGAGCCTGTCGAACGGAGCCCGTCGAAGTCCGTTGAAGGCAGCTTAATTTACTATTTATTGCAAAGCTGTAATCTAACAGTAGTGCTATATGGAAACCTTATAATCAATAATTATATGAGGAGAAGAACATGATTGAAGCCATAAGAAAGCATCTCCAAAACTCAAGTTGGTGGTTCATTGTTATAATAATCGGTCTGCTGGTTGGTTGTGTGGCAAACACGGCACCGCTAAGTACGGAGACTTCCGCGCAGTCGCCTGACCGTAAAGTGCGTATCGTGCTGGTCGGCGATTCCACGGTCACCGATAGAGCCGGCTGGGGGCTTGGATTCAAACAGTTCCTCAACGACCAGGCTGAGTGCATCAACCTGGCTGCCAGCGGGCGAAGTTCAAAGAGCTATATCAACGAAGGCCGCTGGACGAAAGCGGTTGAGCTGAAGGGCGACTATTACTTAATCCAGTTCGGCCATAATGACGAACCACACAAAGGCGACCGTTCGACAGACCCAAACACAACTTATCGGCAGTTTATGACTCGCTATGTGGATGACGCACGTGCTATCGGTGCCAAGCCCATCCTCGTCACTTCGCTCACCCGCCGTCAGTTTGACGAATCGGGCAGCGGCAAAATTAAATCCAGTCTGACGCCCTACGTTGAAGTGGTGAAATTGCTGGCGACAGAGAAAAAAGTGCCGCTGGTTGACCTCCACGCCCGCAGTATTGAACTGTGCGAAAAGAGGGGCTACGGAAAATGTTGTGAGTTCAGTCCCAGAAAAAAAGACGGCCAGTTCGATAGCACACATCTCAATGCCAAGGGCAGCGTCATATTTGCTCGGCTCGTAGTCGAGGAGCTTGTTCGTGCCGTACCGGAACTAAAGCCTTTCTTTCGAAGCGAACCCGGCGCGGACTTAATAAACGAGCCGGACAAAGTTTTCGATGTCCGCCAATTCGGCGCCAAGGGCGATGGCAAAACGCTCGACACTGCAGCGCTCCAACAAACGCTTAACGAATGCGGCAAGGCCGGTGGTGGCATTGTGCATCTGCCGTCGGGCACTTACTTGAGCAAACCCATTTTTCTAAGGAGCAACACCACTTTACAGCTTGATGAGGGTGCAATCCTACAGGCCACGGATGAACCAAACGACTTCTCAGACCCGGAAAATGGCTTGTTGGGATTCGTGAACGGCAACGCTCTCACCAACGTGGCCATTGCTGGTAAAGGCAGGATTGACGGCGCTGGCGCCCGCTGGTGGGGGCCGGCCGAGGAAGCCAAGAGGGCCCGCAAGCCTGAGCCAAGACGCAGACCGCGCATGGTGGTCTTTAATGATTGTGTAGGCCTGCACATCCAGGGCGTTACGCTGACTAATTCACCGAGTTTTCACCTTATTCACAGGCGTTGTGAGGACGTTGATATCAATGGCGTGACTATCCTCGCACCGGAAGATTCGCCCAACACCGATGCGATTGACCCCAGCGCCAGCCGTCATGTCCGCATTTCCAATTGTTACATTGACGTCGGCGATGACAACATTGCAATCAAGTCCGGCCATATGGATATGGCGCACCCAAACGCCGCTTGTGAAGACATCACCGTCACCGATTGCACGTTTCTGCATGGCCACGGTATGTCTATTGGCAGTGAAACTGTTGGTGGTGTTCGCGGCCTTACCGTTAAGCGATGCACGTTCGAGAATACCGATAACGGCATCCGCATCAAATCAGCACGCGGCAGAGGCGGACTTGTGGAAGACATCACCTACAGCGATATTACGATGAAGAACGTAAAGGTCCCTATTAAAATCACCGCCTATTATCCCAAAATCCCAAAGGAAGATTCGGCGCAGCCTGTTACGCCGGAAACACCTGTCTATCGCAACATCCGTATCACAAACGTCATCGCAACCAGCCCGCGCAGTGCCGGGATTATTGTCGGCCTGCCCGAAGCTGAAGTATCGGATGTCGTATTAGAAAACGTCCGTATCTCTGCTCCAAGAGGTCTTACAATTCGAAATGCCAAAGGAATCAAGCTCAAGAACGTAAAAATCGAAACTCAGCAGGGCGAACCATTTATAGTAGAGAACGCAGAGGTTGAGAAAATAGGAACACCGTGATTAAAAAACGAGGAAATCTAAAGACGCTATGCTCATTTCGTCTGTTGATGGGTTGAAGATTTATTACTCTCAGTAAAAATTGGCGGCTGTCACTATTTATCCTATCCTTTTGTTTATCCCTTTCATCATTGTTTGCCTTTGTTTGGTTTTACTCGTTTAATCTCTAGCTTTACAGACCGTTAAAAGATGCGATATATTTATATTTTGGCCTATATAAGCGGGTTTTTGGCTTCATTTGCCCATATTTTTAGCCGATGTATGAAATAGCGGAAAAATATCTTGTCATGGATGGGGGCAAGTTCAATTAAATCTCTATGACCAAGAATATTATCATTAGCATATTTTGTGGAGTTAAGAAAATGGGAGTAATTAAATTTCTTGCGTTTAAGTTCTTTGTCTTGGTTATCTTCTTCGCATTTATCAGCCTTGCCATCATAGGTATCAGTTTACTATCCGACTGGATAGAATCACTTAAGTCTAAGAATGGACAAAGGCCAAAAAAGTCTAACAATGTTATTTAAAGGTAAGAACTTACCGATATATAGTTCAGTGAGAAATCCATGGAGAACCAAAAGTCGTGAAATAAAAGAAAGGAGGAAACAGAAATGCTGACTCCATTGAAACAGTGGATTTGTGACACGTGCGGCCAAATCATTGAATCGACTGAACATGGCTGGCTTGAATGGCGACAAGATGAAAACCGTAAAGCATTCGATTTCAGGATTGTACATCATATAGTATATTCACCTCTTAGGCCAGGTGGCGATTGTTACCAGTCCGATGAACTGCACAATCACTTAACACGATTTGTTGGCGAAGATGACTTGGCATATCTTCTGAGCTTCCTTGACCCTGGACATCACATCAGTCCCGACTACACTGGGCCAAGTGTCTCTGATATGAGAGGCTTTGTAGAGCTAATACGGCGTCTTCACATGCCATATTATGAGGAAGCGAGACAGTTCTTTGATAAAGCGTCTTATGATGGATTTTTTCATGATGTCAACATACTCAACCCCAAAGAGTTAGAGGCAATCATAAAGACGTATCGAATTCAACCTGCTTAGAGCCTATTCGCTAAGAATCTGGTTTTTATGAATTTTATTGGGAGATAGATAAAATGGCAGTTAATGTTAATTTCAAAAGCCTGCTAATAGGTTTACTGCTCGGAACAGTGTTAATTTTAGCCTTGGGAGCAGCCTTAAATCCGCAAACTGCTGGGAAGTATAATGTGGCTATTTGTCTTAATGATGATGGTTCTGTTGTTTTTGCACGAATAGATACATGCACTGGAGAGGTTGAAGCATTCAGGCAAGGTGTAATGAATATATTCCCTACGCCACAAGTATATATGCGAGCAAAGTAGCATTAGAAAATACTGGTCCCGATGGCGAATAAACAAGGGCTTTTCTAATCCTACGTATGTGCGTAAGGGTGGGCGTTCAGACTACTACAAATAGCAAAAAAAACAGGTTTTTAATTTCGGTAAATTACATAAAAAATTTTCAGATGCATTACCGCTCCAGCTACGGCTTGGCACCTACGCAGAGACGAGTTGCGGCTTTTCTGCGAAATGCTTCGGCTTCCCAGGTATTGATAAATTCCTGCTGGCGTTTGTTGAGGGTAAGGATGCCGCCGAATTTTGACGCATACATACGAATTAATAGCGAGCCAGCGGTGATTTCAGCAATAGTCGGGGCGATTTTCTTCTCGGCTGCAACGAAAAGACCCAGGCCTTTGACTATAAATGCCGAAGCGGGCTTTTGACCTTTACTGACCAGAGACTTTAGCTTTCGTGTTATGGTTTTGACGTCATAATCTTCCAGCCATAGAGCAGAACCATTTGCATAAACCAGCTCATCAGGATTGAGAGCGGGTGTATTTAGCAATTTTGCTGCGTCTTTTCGTGCCATAAATGCGGCAATCGGCTTAGTTGTTGCAAAGTAACTTACCGGTAAGCGTTGGCCGGTTGCTTTGAGAACCGCCTTACCGATAGTAGATTTGGCAGCAGTAATGTCTTTGTTGGCAGGGGCTTTTATCCCGCTGACTTTCAGTGCGGGCAGCTTACTTTTACAAAGTTTGATGACTTTGCGAACCAGTTGCAATGCGTTCGCTGCTGTGCCGGCGCTTATGAAGAGTCCGTGCTTTTCAAGCACGAGAATTGCGGGATTTTGGCCGAACCGGTTTTGATAGTTCAATACCAACTTTGCGATTTTCTTTGCGAGCATAAAGCCCGGGTCCGCATAAGGAACCCAAAGGGGAGGCAAGGAATTTTCGATTTTCGATTTTCGATTTTCGATTTGCTTGAAGAGCTTTTCGAGTTCTGTCCTTCCGTTTTTGGAGTTTACGTATGCACCTACCGCGATGGGGTGCAGATGAATTACACACTTATCAAGAAATGCGTGCAAGTGTGATTCCACCGATGGCCTGGCTCCGGTTGTAACTTTGTCGTCGCAGGCATCGAGCAGCCGATTCACCACCTCGATTTCCCTTTTATGGACGTTGAGATGGGCTATTGACTTATCATTTATAATCGCCCGGACCGGTTCGAGCCGAAGCCGTCGCCAGCCACGTTTCTCATCCATATCTTTCAGGGCAGTGCCGCTGGCCTTGATATACATATATTTGTCGTCTGCGGTTTTTACCGATGTATTACCGCCTCCGCCCTGGACGAGTGTAGAGTCTTTACCCGTTGCGTTTGATATTTTTATAATGTCTGCTAAGGCCTTATCCATTGCTACCTGTTCTTTAGTACGGATTAAAGCGTAAAAGCTACTGCGAACTTCCGGAATTATTCTCCCACATCCACAGACTGGCTGCGACAAACCACACAGCCGTTACAATAATGAACACCCATTTTACCATGTCCAGTGTTACGGTACCGGTGGCAAACAGAATTGCCATCAAAACCAAAACAATTAGCGAAATCCAGCTCGCGCCCTGTGCAATCAACCGCGACAACGGCATCGCATGAAGCTTACGCTGATAAAACGCACTCAACACGATATACAACACTGCCGCCACAAACCAGCCCGGCAGACTCACAAAGTAAATCTGAATTCCTTTGGTTACAAGCAACCAGCACGTCCCCAGAGTCAAAAACCAAGTTAGTCCCGCCGCCCAGTTGAAAGTCTTTCGGCTGACTTGTGCATAATTACTCTGAAGTCCGAATTTTTTGATAAGCCAGAAGTCCACGAAAATCACCGCTCCCATCGGCATCAAAAGCATCCCGTATAATGCCACAAAACCCAGCAGCTTCATAGCAATCGCAGGGAACAGACCCGCAAGCGTTGCAACTCCACCGGTGATAAGCGTTACCTTAAACCGTGATGTCCGCGGCACTATTGCCTGGAACGCAAGCCCTGCGCGATAAATAGTCGGATTTGCCGTAGTCCAGCCGGCAATGATTACACAGAGCAAACCTGCCAATCCAGCCGCACGATACGCAAGCGGTCCCGGAAGCACGTCTGTATAGGTCGGGTCCTGATGCAGCTGGTATGCGTATAAAATAGAAGCACAAATCCACGCCATAAAGTGCCCGACATACATCCCTGCTGCCGAAGCAACCGCATACCATGATTTCTTCGCATATCGGAAAACCGACAGGTCGCTCATTCCGATATGCATCGCCATATTACAGAACCATGCAAAGAACGTCACATGCCAGAAAGTAAACTTCACCTGGCCTGGAAGCGGCGCACCACCTTTCCAGATATATGTTTTCGCCATGGTCCAGAAGTCGCCTGCTGACTTCACATCCGCTCCTGTGGCGTCAATGAATTGCCGCAAGCCGACGAACCCGAACGCTAAAAACACTAAAACCATCCAGGGCGCAGCTATGTTGGCAAACTTTGCAACCGTCTGATACCCGTATGCCGCAACAATTGCTATCAACAACCCTACTACGAGCACAGCGAGAACCCAGCCAACGCTGTTGGGATACAGGTCGTTAAGACCCGGCATCTTAAAGTCAAACCAGACGCCAACCGCCGTTGCTGAAACCGTAATCATCGCCCCGGCCAGGAAGCAGAACATCACTCCGTTGGCCAGGTTGTAAAGCGTTACCAGCTTTCGGCCGCAGATATTCTCAAGCTGATAATATAGTGTCAATCGAGCCCGTGTGGCAATCGGCGCACACAATAGCACCCAGCTCAGCACCGCAAGGCCGTTGCCGACAATCAAACCCATCACAAGGTCGAATGCACTTACTCCCGCCGCTACGAAGAGCGGCCCAATCATTAGCTCTGTCCCCGCGCAGTGCTCTCCGGCATACATCCCGATGAAGCTCTTAAAACCAAGCAGTGCCTGCTTCGGCACCGCCTGCCTCTCAAATTCACTGGTTGGCTGAACCTGTTCTGTATTTTCTTCTGTCATCTTTAGAATCCATCCATATCAATTATAAAGTATCCTATCTTTTACTCAGAACGTCTTTTTCATACGCTTTAACTTCCTCAAGCCATCCCTTGCCCGGGACATCCTGCTTCATACAATAGTAATCCCAAACTGTCCCGAAGGGAAGTGTTTTTAGCTCTTCCAATATAGTTAGGCGCGAAGTATAGTCACCACTATTTTCAAACTCACGCAGTTTTTCTGTCGGCTCCAGCAGTGCAATCAAAAGGGCCTTGAGCATGCAACGCGTGCCTATCACCCAGGCCGCAACACGGTTAATACTGGCATCAAAAAAGTCAAGGCCGATATGCACCCTTTGTAGATAATCACCTCGAACTATCTCTTCGGCGATAGCACGCAGTTCATCTGATAGAATAACTACATGGTCGCTGTCCCAGCGGACACCTCTGCTGACGTGCAGCAGTATCTCATCCAGAAACGTCAGCACCGATGAAATCTTATCAGAAACAACCTCCGTCGGATGGAAATGTCCGGTATCCAGGCAGAGCAGCTTTTTATTTTCGACTGCATAACCCAGATAAAATTCATGTGAGCCGACAA
>CAYTTK010000067.1:14169-14591 GCA_964440735.1 uncultured Pirellulales bacterium | reverse complement strand
GTCTCTGGCCCGGGTGGTCGCAACATACAGGATACGCATTTCTTCCGCCAGTGCCGTCGAGAGTTTTTCTTCTGCGATAACCTCATGAGCAAGCGAACGGAGTTTGCTGTTTGTTTGGCGGTCAATAATTTGCAAACCGAGAGTGTAATTAGCATCGGCAAGACAATCTGTATAAACATCTTTTTTATTAAATTTACTTTCCAGTTCCGCCAAAAAGACAACTGGAAATTCCAAACCTTTACTTTTATGGATGCTTATAATGCGAACTGCATTACCTGCCGATTCAGGCGGTTCAGCAGGTGACCAGTCCTGTCCTGTTTGCTGAAGTTTTTCAATAAATTCGACAAATCGAGTCAGTGATGCTATGCCGCCGCTTGTAGCAAAGCCCTCAAACTGGATGGCTCTATCGTGCAGTTTGAGAA
>CAYTTK010000067.1:4992-14159 GCA_964440735.1 uncultured Pirellulales bacterium | reverse complement strand
CTGCCCGTTGGGTAGAGCGGAGACGAATGAAAGAAATCCGCTCTGGCGGTAGATTTGCCAGATTAAATCCGCGAGCTCTCCACGTCTCGCAGCGGTTCGCCAATCTTCTATCTGAGCAAGTATTTCTTTTAACCTGTCGCCGAGTTTAACATCCTGTCCATTTTCGCAGTAACGGGCAACGCAGTTATAAAAGTTTGTGTCTTTTTCGCTTTTAGCGCTATAAAGTTTTATCTTAGCCAATTCTGTGTCACTAATTTTGAAAAAAGGACTTCGTAATAAAGCTGCTAACTCAATGTCCCGTTGAGGATTATCCAGAATTTTAAGCAGGCATAGACAATCGGTGATTTCAGTTGCCTCAAAATAGCCGGCTGTGGCCTGGCAGCTGACAGGCACACCTGCTGACTGAAGGACCTCAACATAAACATTGGCCTTTTTAGCCAGCGAACGCATTAGCACTACAATGTCACGATATTCAACATCCCGCAAGCCCCCCCGCTGCTTATCGTATATTTGAAACTCGGGCTTTCCTGTATCTGCTCCAACCATACTCCTGATGCGTTGAGCAATCATTGCTGCCTGACGTTGACGTGAGCTGACGACATCTGCATCTGCTTCACCTTCCTGTTGTGTGTTACCATTGTTGTCTATGCTCGTTTCATCGAGTACGTGAAACTCTACATTATGTCTTATGTCTTGTGACTCGTGGGTTGTGATCTGTGACGGCTTAAGTTGTGCCGACTCATCGTAATCGACATCCCCAAAGGAAGCCGTCATTATTCGGCTGAATATCTTATTAACAAAATCAAGAATGCCCTTAGCCGAGCGGAAATTAGCGTTAAGGTCAACCCGCAATCCTTTTTGTGCATTTTTAGGGTCAGCAGAAGACGATTTAAGGTCTTTTGTAAAAATCTTCGGCTCAGCCCCCCGCCAGGCATAGATACTTTGTTTGACATCACCGACAACAAAGACATTTCTTTCGGTGCTTAGCATCTCAAGTATTGCTTTCTGCACAGGATTTATATCCTGATATTCATCAACAAATATATATTTGTATTTACGCCGGAGCACCAGAGCTGTTTCCGAAGGTAAAAGTTCATCTTCGACGTCAATATCCTTTGTCAGAAGTCGTAACGCATAGTGTTCAAGGTCTGCAAAGTCCAGACTGTTGACTGCACGCTTGGCCTGGCTGTAGAGCTGGTCAAATTTTTCAACAAGCTCAACAAGCACCTTCGTCTGTAAGCTGGAGAAACCGCTGATTCTATCAAGATAGTCAGGATTCAATATGGCAAGCTCTGAAAGTTCTTTGAATTTCTTTATTGCCTTTTTGGAAATATTGCGGATAAGTTCGGCAATCGGTTCATTAAATCCTCTGGGTTTATTTGTTCTTGGCTTGTCAAAATTTCTTATCCCGTCGGCGCATTTATCCCAGTCACCAGCATTTAATAATTCAAGGCAGTTCTCAACCGGCCTGATATGAGTATCCTTTAATTTTTCAGCCCAGTCACTGTCACCGCCTTCATTTTTATAGAGCTCCTGTGCGTGATGGAGTTGATTAAGAAGGTACTGCAATTTTTCGGCGATAATCTGTTTTTGTTTTTGGCCCAAGTTGCTGGTAAAGGGATTAGCAGTTTCAGCAAGCACAATTGACCGCTCATACCAGTTTTGCCGTGAAATTACGCCATCCAGGAAATCACTTATCTCTATTATCTTTGCAAGAAAACCATCGTTTGTGCGTAGGTCACGCCGATAAAAAAGCTGCTCGAGAGCTGTTTGCAAGTTACTCTGCTGCCACGCCCAATCGATAGTTTTTTCAAGGACTTTTGCTTTGAGCAGCTTTTGTTCGTCATCATCAATTACGCGGAAAGTTGGGTCAAGGTCAAGTTTGTAAAAATACTCGGTAATAATACGTTTGCAAAATGAGTGTATCGTGCTGATATCGGCGCCCTGCAGCAGCATAAGTTGATAACGAAGATGAGGGTCCTGGCTTTCGTCGAGCGCTGTCTGTAATTGCTCAGCGATTCGCAAACGCATTTGTTCCGCTGCCATATCGGTAAAGGTCAAGACAAGTATGCTCCAGACATCGGGACATATTGACTTGTCACGTACAATATCGATACATCTGCCTGACAACACCGCCGTTTTGCCGGTACCTGCCGATGCAGTTACCAAAACGTCGCTGCCACGCGTAACAATCGCCCGCTTTTGCTGCTCAGTCCATTTTATCGGTTTCTCAGCCATCAATCACTCTCATCTTATCAAGGGCTTGTAGTTTGTTCAGTGACTCAAGGGATTTGTATTCGTTTATCTGCCAATCGAATCTACAGACCGGCTTATACTTGCAGTAGCTGCATGGTGAATTATTACCAATTCTATAAGGTCTGACATCAATTTTACCGGAGAGGATTTCTTCGGCCAATTGAACTATTTTTTTCTCGGCGAATTCAAGAACCTTTTCGAAATCATCCGGCTTTAATGCGCCTCTGTTTTCATAGCTGCCGTAGGGCTGTCCATCTTTCGTAACGTAAAAATTATAAAATTTGCTGTCCTTCGAGGCATATTTATCCAGATATTGTGCGAAGTTACCATTAAAAATGCCTTTTGCTTTATAACCTAAGCTATTAGTTTTTTCTGATAGTTCGTCCAATGTTACTTGTTTTGTCGGGACTTCAACCGGAATGTAAAACGCCCCCACAGCCTCTTTTGCATTTGAATCTTTTGCATCGGTAACCGCCAGCAGGTATATCGGCAGCTGCATATCAAGGCCATAGTAAAATTTTGACCAGTTAAATAATGTTTCTCTGCGCTTATAATCGAAAACAATCACAACTTTTTTGCCGTTTATATTAGTAATATCCAGCCGGTCAATTTTTCCATCTAAAGACAATATCTGTTCTTTTGATATATCAATTGCATATTCACCGAGCGTTTCAGATGTGTCTTTTACCTGGCCAAAGCATACTTCAGAGAGTGTAGGCCTGAAACTCCCTGCTCGCACCATTTGTGCGACGGCTAAAACGCAATCTTCGAGCGTTTCGCCTGCGGAGGCGATTATAAATGCGTTGTGAGGACTGCGACGAGTAAAGTTTGATATAAAAGCATGGGTCTGAATAAGTTTTGCTATTTCTTCTTTTAGAATTATCAGGAGTTCTTCATCCTGAACTTTTGCAAAATTCTTATTTTCTTTGTTAAGCCGCTTTAGCAAAGTATCTAAAACACGATGGTAAAAATTACCGACATCTAAAGGTTCAAATTTGAATTCTTCTCGTTCTTTTAATTCCAGTATGTAGCGAGCAAAGTATTGATAAGGACACGCTGCAAATGTACTCATTTTTGTTGCGGAGCTTCTGAACTGCCTGCCGAAAATCTCATCGAGAATGCCTTTATCTAAACAGGCACAATTATCATAATTTATTGCAGAAAGAACCTTCATGCTGAGTTCTGCAAGTTGAACATCAGCACAAATATCATTCAATAGTTCACCAAACTCCTTGCGAGGAGTCTCATTCGAGTATCGAGACACATCTTTTCCGAGCCGGCAGCAGAGTATATCCGTAAGCTCATCTTCACTTTGAACCTGCTCAATATCGGTCTGCTCGGATGTTACTGATTCTTCGCTAAGACTTTCAAACAGCGATTGCAGATTATCTATAAATTGTGAGCGGACGATAGCGCTACTTTTTTCATCGACAACGGGATATGTGATGCATAACAATTCCGATGGACGTGTGAATGCTATGTAGGCCAGATACTGACGCTCTGCAAGGGCGCTACTTATAGCCGGTGCCAGTGAAAAGTTTGCCGATTCTGCTGCGCTGCGTTCGTCTTCGGATAATATGTTATCGAATCTAACCGGCACAGGAAACTGCCTTTGTGTGGCGCCGATTAAGAAAACCGCCTTTAAGTCAGGATGTCTGCTGCGCTCTATAGAACCGACAAGAACCTGGTCCAGAGTCGGCGGAATAAATGCTAACGTCAGTTGTGAAAATGCAGAGCTTATAATCGCCAGATAATCCTGGCACGTCATCTTTTCTGCACCAAAAACTGCGACAAGCTCATCAAATATATTTATCAGCTTATCGTAGAATTGCCGATGCTCATCCACTATTGTGTAATCACCGGATTTATTTGATTGTTCAATCAAGTTCCCGAGCGTTTGACGTATCTGCAAACCATCTAAAAAAGCAAAAATAGCGCGCGGGAAATTCTCTGCGGTGATTTTCTTAGCAGGATTGTCTGTCGGCAAAAGTGAATCCCTGAGTTTAAGTATTGGACCGATGGCCTTTTGTCGTATTTGATTGATTTGTTGCTCATTGAAATTTTTCTCGCCGTCGGAAACAAAATGCCACTCTTCGGCACTTTGCCAGTCATTTCCATCTATACCGTATGCAAGACAATAGTTCTCCAGAAGGTCAACATCACAACGTTCTATCGGCACAAGGTCAGTTTTAAGATAGGCGAATATATCACTATGCGAAAAGCCGCCGGTAACAACCTGCACGGCCGAACAAATAAGCCGGATTGCCGCATGCTGGTTCAGCGGTTTTCGCTTATCAATAAAAAATGGCACACCGTAATCGTCAAAATAAGCCCTTATATAATGTTCATAACTATCAATATCTGATGCAATAACCGCAATGTCACGATATCGATAACCTTTCTTCTTGACCAGATGTATTATTTGTCTTGCAACAAATTGAGCCTCAGCCCGGGCATTGGGTGCTGATATGATACGAACATTATTTCCAGCCGAAATTTTTGCCGGTTGTTCCTTGAATATGTTTCGCTCAATGTGGGCGAGCTGCTCAAAAGAAGTAAATCTAACGGGTTTGTTAAGAATTATCGGTTTGGTTAATTGCAGTTTGCATTTCTTAATATTATTGATAAGTTCAGCATATGTGCGTTCTGTCGGATAGAATAAATTGGTTGGGTCGATGTTTTTGATATCAGGGCCTGTTGGTTCAATTTCCTCCGGGTCCAGACAAAGTGCAATCTGTGCATCAGTGACCTCCTTTAGAAGTTCTGTGAGGATTGCGAGTTCGCTGGTAGTAAAACTGGCAAAGCCGTCGACCCACAACTTTGCGCCCTTGACAAATTTGGCGTTCGCCACCTCTCGGCGGGCATGGGTAAGTTGTGCATCCGGGTCGAGAAAATCTCCCTCGATAAAATTCAGATATTCTCTGAAAATAAGGCCGATATCAGCAAACTTTAGTGCAGCCAAACTATTACGCTCATCTTTTTGCAGCTCAATTAACAACCCGTCAATATCGTCCGGCGTTTTTGAATACTGGTGCAGCTCAGCAATAGTTTTTGCCACTTGCTGACTCAACCCCGGCCGGATAGCAGATGGACCGAAGATTTTTAATTTGCTTTTGTTATCTCGCAAAATCCTGTGGATTACCATTTGTCGGCCAATGCCTGAAATAGCGGGCCGGGCTGTATTTTTACCTAACAGCCAGAATTGCAGACGCTCAAAAGATAGCACATATAATCTGTGGTAGCTGTCTAACCTTGTATCGCTGAGAATTGCACGCTCAGCCTGGTAGGTGGCCTGCTCAGGAACAAGAAAAATCAAGGGCTGGTTATTCTCCGGCTCCAGTAACGCACTGACAATTGCCTTTATGCAATAGCTGGTCTTGCCTGTTCCGCTTCTGCCTAAGATAAACTGCACCGCCATAAAAAAATCCCTGCTCTGAAATTATTCCTTTGCCCCTTTTTACCACAATCAGTGTTCGTTTTCAACTCGCTTTTGTATACCCACTTGTATTTATACTTGTGTGAATCATTTATTATTGCTTTTTGAAGATAATATTAGTAGTTTACCTGCATAATGTTTTTTTCGAACCAATTGGTGTTTTTAATCATTAGTGAATGAGGATTCTATCTGTATGAGCGTTAAGGTCCTTGGTATTTCGACAAGCCCGAGGATAAAGGGCAATAGTGATTTGCTTCTGCGTCAGGCCTTAGCTGGGGCTGAGGCTACTGGTGCAATAGTTGAATACATAAGTTTATCTAACTTGAAGATTGCTCCCTGCATAGAGTGTAATTACTGTTATGAAACAGGAAATTGCAAAATTGAAGATGACTACCAGATGGTCTCGGCAAAGATTCTTGAGGCGGATAGATTGATTCTTGCTACACCGATATTTTTTATGACGGTCTGTTCGCAGGCAAAGGCACTCATTGACCGCTGTCAATGCCTTTGGGCTTGTAAGTATGTATTAAAAAAACCCCTAGTTACCAGTGCCGGCCGAGACAGGCGAGCAATGGTTATTGCCGTAGGCGGCTCGAAAAGTAAAAAGATGTTTGAGAGTATTCGTCTGACAATGAAATCCTACTTTGATATATTGGATCTGCACTATGTGTCAAATTTATTTGTCAACAGGGTCAATGACGACGGTGACATCAAAAAGCATCCCACGGCAATGAAGGAAGCTCATCGGCTCGGCCGTGAATTAATAACCGTTGTTACCCTGCCACTGAACAAACCTATTGACATCGAACTAGCATAAATGAAGAAAATACTATTACCTTTTACAATTTTCAATAACGACTAATCGATTGAGCAAGTCCCATAAAACATAAGCTCATATTTATTGCTTTTACAGGGTCAAAAATTAGTTTACTTTTTTCCTTAAAAACCGACAAATTTCTACCAATTTGTTTTGTCTTTTGATATAATATACGTTGTTAATAATTCAGAGTTTTTGTATATGGGGAGTAGTGATTATGGTCGCAAGATATAAAGCTATTAAAATTGCAGAGCAGGGTTTTCTGACAGACGAAAAGGACGACCCGATTCTTTGCCCGATACGTGACGCAAATTGCAATTGGAAGTGTGCCTGGTTTTCGGCTGAAGGCAGAGTAATTCGCTGTCGGGATATAATTATCGGTGCTGTTAGAGGCAAGCCTGTTCGTTCGTTTCACCTATACTCGGGGCCTGAAGTCTATGACATTGACGAGTCACTAAGGGGCGACGAGATAAATAGCTAATCTTATATCAGCAGATAGCTTGCTTTTTTCATTAACCTTAGCGTCTTCAGAGACAAAAATCATTGCTCAATCTGCAAAGTCTTTCGCCCAATTTCTCTTGGCTCTTTGTTGTTTTAACTGACTTCGTTGCCTCTTTGCATTCAGTCGTCGCTGCTTAGCTGCATACGTAATCTTTGTCTTTTTCCGTTCGGATTTAGTTTGCAAAGCATCTCTTAATAGCTTCTGAAATCGTTCGACGGCTTCTTTGCGATTTGCACTTTGGGTCCGAAATTTTTGTGAGACAACTCTTATTACGCCGTTTTTATCAGCTCGCGTTTTAAGGCGTTTGAGTATTCGCTGTTTTTGTTCATCAGAAAGACTCTCACAGTGTGCAACGTCAAAGAGTAGTGTTATTCGGGTATTAAGTTTATTGACATTTTGACCACCAGGACCACTGCTTCGAGACGCCTTAAAAATAAGCTCATCCTCAGAAATAAAGTTACCTTTTCCAATTTCAATCATCAATAATCTCTAATCAATTAAAGTGTTGTCTGTGATTACAATCATCGTATTTAATAACAACGTTTTCTGTTTTCTATGGTATTTTAATCTATCATACATTTTAAAATAATCAATAATTTCTATAATGACTGACAAATTAAGTCCGTATTGTATAAATTACTACTCCGGCGTTTTTTTGCCTTGAACCGAGACCACAAGGGGTTATAGTATAGTATTGATGTGTTGATAATGCATTGGTACAGGATAACCAAAGTTTTCACCTGTATAATTTCATTTAGAGGATTCTTGGAAGCAGCCAAAAAATGAAACAAGCAATTATAACTGGCATAATATTGACCTGTTTGTCTGGCTGTGTGTCGCGAACCTTTACCAATACGCAGCGTGCTGCCATCGAGCAACTATTACTCTCCGGGGCTGTTGATAATGCGCTCGAGAAACTCGACATCCCACAAGTAGCTGATAAGAAAGTTTACCTCGATTTTACTAATCTAAAATGCTACGACATCGAGTATGTCAAGTCGGCGGTGCGGGCACGATTTGCTCAAATGAACGCCCAGCTTGTAAATGATACCAACCAGGCCGATTACACCGCCGAGATTGCCTCTGGTGCCCTTGGCACCGAATATAAAAGTTTCCTTTTTGGTATTCCGGCAATTCCTGTTCCCGGGATGTCAACGCCCTTGCCCGAATTGGCTTTAGCACGCAGCGTAGAGCAGAGCGGAATCGCGAAGTTGCTTGTTTCTATTTATGCCGATGGAAAGGGCATTGTCTCAGGTCATTATTATGGCAAAGTTGAGCGTCGGGAAACCTTTGTTCTCTGGATGCGCTCCCAGCCGAAGGACGACATCCGCAAACGATGGGAAGCCGCCGACGAAAAACTAAAAGCCAAATCCTCCCAAAAGGATAATTGACACTATTAGTCCGTCCGCCGTCCCTCGTCCTTCATCCATCGTGTATCGTTTGTCTTCTGCTCTCTGTCCTCTGTTTTCTGTTGTCTGTCATCACTTCAACGGCCAGTTATACGGGCAATAATAGAGCCATTCGTCGGTAAACACATCTAAGTCAAACCAATCTATAATATCATCTGGGTATAAATCAGCAGGAATGTCAGGCCCTGTTTCAAGCCAGTATTGTGCGAACCTTGCAAAGTCCTCAAAATCGACAAAACATAATGGCGCCCCCGGCCAGAAGCCGCCTAAGACTTCATAATCACCGCCGTACGAATAGCCCGCATCCGGCTGAGCAATTGTTCCTGTCAATATATATGTCCCGCCAGTACTTTTTCCACCGCCACCATCGATAGTATGCCATCTAACCTCGTATTGGCCAGACACCCTGGTTGGCGCGAATATTGCTACTGAGAAAAACAAAAGCAGAACGGTAGACCCAAATCTACATTTCCTGTTCATTGTTGCACCTCCTTCGCAATAGCCTGCATCTGGATTCTTGCTTCCAGTGCTGCTATCCTCTTTTGCTGTTCCTCTATCAATTTAGCTTGCTCTTTGATTAGCTTATTTAATTCTATTATCTGTATTTGCAGGTTTTCGGCAGTCTCGACTGTCTCAAAGGCCATCCTGGTCATATCTATCACATCGCTGTTTTCATCTTTTTCCTGCTTTGCGGATGTCATCCAGGGCAGATGATTCTCTTTTTTCAGGTATTCTTCTACCTGCTCA
>CAYTTK010000067.1:0-4892 GCA_964440735.1 uncultured Pirellulales bacterium | reverse complement strand
GGATGTCATCCAGGGCAGATGATTCTCTTTTTTCAGGTATTCTTCTACCTGCTCAACACTCATTACATCATAGTCGTCTTCAAATACATAATCAGGCTTGTTGTATGCTGTTCCATTGGCATTACCTTCAGTGCCGCCGTAATAGACGCTTCCTGTTGCCCTTATATCGCCAATCACATCCAAATCATATGCAGGTTCGTCTGTTTTGATGCCGACATTGCCGGAGGGCTTTAAAGCAATATGGTCTGTTGTATCATTGTTGACGACGATTTCAAGGGTCGTATCATCGCCGCTTCGTTGGTAGTATTTAAGCCAGGCAGTGTCTCCAGACCCTCCACCTGGATTACCCCTGAAGAGAAACCGACCATTTAATGTTCGCAGTTGAATATCACCACCATCAACTGTGAGTTTCTGGCTGGGATCGCTTGTTCCAATGCCGACATCGCCTTGAATGATCAAGCCATTATCTGGCGCTGTATTTGTTCCAGAGTAACTTTCTCCTATTGCCACTGCGCCTGTCACATCCAATGTGTTTTGTGGAGAAGTTGTCCCAATACCGACGCCGCCTGAAGCTCGAATTAGGAACTGGTCGTTTCCTGTGGAAGCAAAGTTGGCGTCTGTAGAGTCAGCCCAGACGAAGCTGCCATCATGATTTGCTTTTGCTCTGCGTCCGGCAGCGAAGCTGTAGTTAGCATCGGCAATGTTATCTATGCCTCCGGGCACCGTGGCATAAAGGCCGCCGGCGGTGTTGCTACTGCCCCCGCCAACGGTGGCGTAATTGCCGCTGGCGGTGTTACAATACATAATGCCTCCACCTCCACTAACAGTGGAAAAATCACCGCTGGCTATGTTACCTGTCATAGGGCCGGGGCCGGGTCTTCCACCTCCACCAACGGTGGCATAAGAACCACTGGCCTCGTTTCTAAAGCCGCCGCCAATGGTTGCATTGCTGCCGCTTGCAGTGTTTCTATTGCCCCCGCCAATAGTATTAAAACTGTCGCTGGCGGTGTTCATAACACCTCCACTAATAGTTGCACCACTGGCGTCAGCGGTATTGCCATAGCCCCCACCAATGGTTGCACAATAGCCGCTGGCGGTATTATTGTATCCTATTGCTGTTGAGTAATCGCCGATATTGGGGTCATCCCATTCATCACTACTCACCATACCGGCACGAAACGCCCCCTTTTTTGGATACCATATCAACCTTACTCCGGCCCCGCTAACTGTAAGGTCACTGCCACTTCCATAGGTCCCTTTTGCAATAATCCCGCCATCATTATCCAATGTCAGCTTGAATTCCGGACTTGTTGTCCCGATACCTACATTGCCGGAGGGAATTGAATACATATCATTCCCAGAGACCATCCAGTCTGCGTCACTACCTGAGCCGCTGCCAGAATTCAAAGCATAAAGCGCATACGGCGTGGCCGTTATCTCCTGCCTCGGCTCAAGAACGGTATAAATGTTGGGGTCGTTTTGGTCACCCGGCCGCACACTAATCTCAAGCCATCGTTCATTGCCGTCATAGACGTTTCCAAAATCCAGTTCCACCGTAAATTGAGCATCGATGACGTCCACATCAGGTACGTTGACATCGTCACCTACCTGGCTGCCAGCCAAGCTGTCGAAGAGCTTAAATTGGAAATCATACAATCCATCCGCCACGTGGTTGGCATCGTAGAGATGACCCTGGTAGGTAAAGGCCGTACGTACGGGGTCTGGCGTAGAGATGGGCGCAAACGAGCGTTGCACAACCCCTAAAGTGACAAATAAGAGCACCAAAATTTTCGTCGTTTTCATTTTTTTCTCCTTTTTAAAATTGTTTATTTTCATGAGTTCAAAAGTGCATACTATGCTCCTTTAGAAGTCGATGGTTTACTTCTAACGGAGTATGCGCACCTATATTTGCTCGTTCTGATTTAAAAAATTGGCTTAATAAAACCGCATTTTTGTTCCCTCAACAACACTCGCAAATCCGCAAAAATCTAATGATATTATAGGACAATGTCACCGTGCCGTCAAGAAAATTTTTGCCAGAATCCGTGTCAATCTGTGACACGAAGTGGCGGTAGCTAAATCTGTGGTTAATAATAATTAGTGAAAATTCGTGATGACTTGTCCTGAGCATGGTCGAATGGATTCGTGGCTATTAATTTCTAAGTTCTCTCCGTAAGGAGTCCCAAGGACTGTGGCTAATCAGAATTGGTCGAGAAAGCGCAGGTCATTCTCAAAAAACAGGCGGATATCTGTTATTCCGTACTTTCGCATCGCCAGCCGATCGATACCGAAGCCGAACGCCCACCCGGTATATTTTTCGCTGTCTATTCCAACAGCATCGAAAACATTCGGGTCAACCATACCGCAGCCGCCCATTTCCGTCCAGCTCTCTTTGCCGCTTTTGTCTTTCAACAGCAAATCAACCTCGGCACTCGGCTCGGTAAACGGGAAAAAACTCGGCCGAAACCGCCACTTCGTCTCGCGTCCAAAAAAGGCGTGAATAAACTGCTCTATTGTGGTCTTCATATCCACCATACTGACGCCTTCATCCACAACAAGCGCTTCGAGCTGGTGGAACATAAACATATGTGTCGCATCGACAGTATCCGGCCGATACACTCTGCCTGGCGCAACAATCCGAATAGGCGGTTTTTGTCTTTCCATAACGCGAATCTGGATTGTCGATGTCTGGCTTCGTAGAAGGATATTGTCTTCGATATAGAAGTTATCCAGAGGGTCTCTTGCCGGATGCTCCGGTGGTATATTCAATGCGACAAAATTGTGCCACTCGTCCTCAACCTCCGGGCCGTAAGCCACAGAAAAGCCCATTCGACCGAATATCTCCAGCAGCTCATTCAAGGTTTGCGTGATAATGTGCATTTTGCCTATGCGGACGGGTTTGCCCGGCAGAGTAACATCTATCAGCTCACGAGGTTGCTCTTGAGACTGCAATAAGCTCTTTTTTCTCTCCTCAAATGCCTCGGAAACTTCCCTTTTAATTTTATTCGCAATTTTTCCAGCTTGTGGTTTTTGTTCCAGCGGGAGTTTGCCAACCTGGCTGAGCATCTGCATAATCTGTCCTTTTCGAGACAGATATTTTATGCGGAAATCTTCCAGTTGTTTCAGGTTAGTGACATTCTGCAGGTCTGAAAGTGCATCTTTACCAACTTTTTCAAATTGTTCAATCATTTATCCGTTTCTTCGCTTATTGTTCGTAATTCATCGATGAATCCGCCTTTGGCGGAAATGGTGAACTCATTACAAAGAAAAGGCGGCTTTTGCTTTTTCTGCAACGGCATCGAAACCGGCTGGGTCGGCTATTGCAATCTCACTTAGCATTTTGCGGTTCAATTGAATATTCGCCTTTTTACAGCCGCTGATGAATTGGCTGTATCTTATGCCTCGCTGTCGGCAGGCTGCGCTTAAACGAGTTACCCACAGACCACGGAAATCGCGTTTTCTACGTTTACGGTCAATGCGAGCATTGACGCCTGCGCGGACGACAGCTTCTTTTGCAACACTGTATAGATGGCCTCGTGGCCCATAATAACCTTTTGTCGCTTTGAGTATCCGTTTTTTTGCATGGTGCCTTGCAGCACCTTTTCTGATTCTTGGCATTTCAGCTTTCCTTTGACAATTTTTATTCTTTTACGCTTGCTGGCGGCAGCTGAATGAATGACATACAAAGCCGAGAAGCAAGCTCATTGATTTGATTGTTTTATTCTAAAATACTCCTTATTACTTTCTTTTTTGCTAAACGAAACCTTACGCCAATCGAGTTTTCGCAACCTTAGCTGTCTTTCCAACAATTACGGCTGAGCCGGTTACCCGCCTTTGCTGTTTGGCTTTTTTACCGCTCATAAGATGACCACCCCCTGCTCGCCTGCGCTTAATCTTGCCCTTGGCGGTAATCTTAACCCTTTTGGCTAATCCCTTATGTGTTTTCTGCTTTGGCATTTAGCTTACTCTTTCACAACAATCTATCTGTCATAATCGAAATATATAAAAAATCGCTTTTATACTATTTATGGCCGTAGGTCAATATAAAAGTATGTAAATTCTCTAAAAAATCAGCACATCATCTTTTAACATCTGTGCTCATCAGCACAAGACTGCCGATCTCCCTGTCGAGATGTCGGGCAAGAACTGCACATTTCGGCCGAAGCATAAAGAACACTTTTTTATCAACATCACTTAAAGTCTCGAAATTTCCCTGACCTTTGGCAATGACCAAATCCGCCTTGTTAAATCGGCGACGAAATGTCTCTGAGCAATTCTCCAAAATCATTCCAGGGGCATCTGAGCCGTTATCGATAACCTAAACCAAATCGGTTAGGCCAACCACCTGAGCATCTTCCATAGTTGCGTCATTCAAAATGGGACTGCCCTTAACAACAAACGTTATTTTTTCACACTGCAATTGTTCGATAAGCAATCGGTCGAAAACAATTTTACCGGCATTATCGCCGATATAAAGAATATCTTTTGCCTCGGATGTGGCCTTGCGAAAGCTCTCCAACGCCTGCGCATCCAACGGAGCTGTTAATGATTCGGCGATGGTTTTTTCAACCTGGCTTTGCTCAACGACCGAGCATACGCCAAAATCAATAATGTTTCCGGCTATAGCTAATCGAACTGCTGTCTCCAGCGGGTCGATATTTGTCTCGATTATTTTTTTCAAATTAGGATACATCTGCAAAGCTGACCTGTTAAAAAGATTTTTAAGTTCCGGATAGGGGTCGTTTACACCGGTCAGTTCGCGAATAAAGCGATGTATCTTTTGAGCCATAGCAGGCGGACTCTGCCGGAAATCCATCTCATAGGCCATACTAAGTGCCTTGCGTAAAATCTGCTCGTGAATCTGCTCATCATCCGTTGTCAGCCGAACCGAA
>CAYTTK010000066.1:10183-14777 GCA_964440735.1 uncultured Pirellulales bacterium | reverse complement strand
GCTTTGTCAAATCCTGGTTTGTTGCGCTGATAACACGGACGTCAACTTTAATCGGCCTGGCCGAACCCACGGGTATAACGATACCGTCTTCGAGCACGCGCAGGAGCTTGGCCTGGCTGTTGGGCGTCATGTCACCTATCTCATCAAGGAAGAGTGTTCCTTTATCACTTATCTCAAACAATCCCTTCCTGTCACCGGCTGCTCCGGTAAAGGCGCCCTTGACGTGGCCGAACAATTCACTCTCCAATAAAGTCTCGGTCAGGCCCGCACAATTTACCGGCTTAAAGGGTTTATACCTGCGCGGCGAATTGTTGTGAATCGCTCTTGCCAGCAGCTCCTTGCCTGTGCCGGATTTGCCTTCAATCAGCACCGATATATTAGTCGGAGCCACGCGTCTGAGGACCTCAAATATACCATGTATTGTTGGATTGGAACCCCTCACTCCCTCAAATTCGAAATGCTCTTTTGCCGTTATGGGCTTTTGGGTTTGACGTTGAGTTATAGCGAGAACTTTTCGGCCGGCCTGGTCCACAAGCGTGCGAAGCTGGTCAATATCTATGGGCTTAACCAGATAATCGTAAGCACCCCGCTTGATAGCTTCCTTACAGGTATCAATTGTTGCATAGGCAGTTATTAAAATAACCTCAGTTTTATCATTGTTCTTCATGGCCTCTTCGAGTATAGCAAGTCCATCGATATCACCGCCCAGTTTCAAATCGGTTACGACAACATCGACTGTTTGCTCGCGGAGAATCTCCAGTGCATCTTTGCCGCTGTAAACAGCAATCGCCTTGGCACACTGTTTCTCAAGCGCTTCGGCAATTCCGTCGGCGTGGTCTTGCTCATCATCAACAACCAAAATTACGGCGTCTGTGCTCATCAAATCACTCTCTCACTGGCTTTGCAGAGGCAGTTTTATAGTAAATAATGTCCCTTTGCCCAGCTCGCTGTCAACGGTTATTGTGCCGTTGTGTGTCTCGACAATCTTTTTTGCCGTTGGCAGACCAAGTCCACTGCCGTGTGGCCGAAACGAGTGGTATGCATTAAATATATCAGGCAATCTGTCCGGTGCAATGCCGCTGCCGGTATCGCTGATTTGAATGACTGCTTCATTTTTTTGGCGGCTCGTTCTTATAAGCAGCTCCCCGCCATTATTCATCGCCTGCTGGGCGTTAATAAATAGATTCAATATCACTTGTTTGAACATACCTGCGTCAACTTTACAAATAAGCGGCTCATTATGTAAGCCCTGTCGAATAATTACCGAGTGGCTGTTGGCTTGCGAAGCGTAAAAATCGGTCATATCAATAACAAGCTCATTAATATCAACGCTGGCAAGCTGTAATTCGGCCCTGCCGATATATCGCAGAAATCCTTCAAGAATCTGCTCAAGACGGTCTGTTTCTTTTTGGATAATGGCTAATTTTCTAAGTGCCCTTTTGAAACTCTGACCGCCTTGACCTGCTGACAGGCCCTGATTTGAGCCCTCTAACTCTTCGCTGACAAGCTTCAGATTAATCTTGATAATAGAAAGCGGATTCTTGATTTCGTGTGCGAGCTCACCGGTCAGCTTACTCAACTCCTCCAGCTTGTCAGGCTGGCTATCTTTACTTCTCTGGATTTTATCCTTCTCCGGAACCATACGTTGTTGTCTTTTGTTTTTGGTGCAAGAATTTTTGCGCAGAAGCAACACAATGACCGGCAAAATTGCCAATAAAGCAATAATAAAAACGGTTGTAAACTGCTGCGCCCATCTGGCCCTCTGCGCCACTTAGTGTGCAGAGAACAAATTAAGAAATAAAAAAGCAAAAATGGTACACGCGGTGACGGCAGCTAAATCAAGATTCAATAGGGAATGAATTTTCCCTCTAAGTAATTTCACTACTGTCTGCTGTGGTCTTCTGGTCTTTTTCTTCCTGATGTATCTCAGCAAGAGCAGCTTTGCGAGAAAGTTTTAACCTGCCCTGGTTATCGATGGATAACAATTTTACCGGTATCTCATCCCCTACTTTACAAACCTCGTCAATATTCTTGACGTAACTGTCGCTAAGCTCGCTAATATGGCACAATCCCTCGACGCCCGGTGTGATTTCAACAAATACTCCGAAGTCTTTCACAGATACTACTTTTGACTGCCTGTATATCCTGCCGACCTGGGGTGGCTGTGTAATCGATTCTATCATCTCTTTGGCCTCGAGATGACCGTCACCGCCGAGACAGCTTATGTAGATAGTTCCATCCTCCTCGACCTCGATTGTCGTATCGGTCTGTTCCTGAATACTCTTAATTACCTTACCGCCCGGGCCGATTACCTTGCCGATTAGTTCAGGGTCGATTTCGACAGTTACCAGCTTCGGTGCATACACGCTCAACTCAGCCCTGGGTTTACTGATGGCTTTTACCATAACTTTCAGAATCTCCAGGCGTGCCTCTTTGGCCCGCTCTAATGCCTTGACCATAATATTATGTGGCAATCCCTCTGCTTTTATATCGAGCTGTATTGCCGTAATGCCGTCAGTTGTTCCAGCAACCTTGAAATCCATTTCTCCGAAGTGGTCTTCCTCGCCGAGGATATCGGTCAGCAATTCATAGCGACCTTTCTCGCCGCTAATCATACCAATTGATATTCCGGCAACCGGTTTTGTGATTGGAATTCCCGCATCCATAAGGGCTAATGTTCCGCCGCAGACCGAAGCCATTGAGCTGGAGCCGTTTGACTCGGTGATATCGGAGACAACTCTGATGGTGTATGCAAATTCATCTTCCGGGGGTCTTACGGGTTCCAGCGCCCTTTCCGCCAGCGCCCCGTGACCAATTTCTCTTCGGCCTGGTCCGCGAACAGGACGCACCTCGCCGACAGAAAATGGCGGAAAATTGTAATGGAGCGTAAAATTTTGAGCGTATTCATCCAGCAGGCCGTCTATGATTTGTGCATCCCTGATAGTGCCAAGCGTTACAGTCACCAGTGCCTGTGTTTCTCCGCGCGTAAACAATGCTGAACCATGGGTTCTGGGCAAAATTCCGACTTCACAGCTAATAGGACGAATATCGTTATATCCCCTGCCATCGGGCCTTTTTCCTTCTAACAACATCTTGCGGACTATTTCATCTTCTATCTTTTCTAAGATACGTTTAAGCATTGCTTTGTCGCATTTTGGTTCAATGGCGGTAGATGAAATGTCTGCAGAACCCGGCTCCTGATTGCCCTCGACAGCACAGTATTCGGCGCCGACCTGCTCAAAGAGCTCTTCTACGGCGGTATTACGTTGCTGCTTGGCTGGTACCTGCTTGAGTTCGTATAACTTATCAGCTACTTGCGAACGAATTTGTGAATAGAGCTCCTCGTTGATTTCTACCAGAGGAATTTCCTTTTCGACGCCGACCTTCGTGCCCATTTCCTCTATCATCTCACAAATCTGATGGACTGTTTCCTGCGCTGTTGTAACAGCGTCGGCGATAATATCTTCTGAAAGCTCCTTGGCGCCGGCCTCAATCATATTTAGGGCATCTTTGCGTCCGCCAACAAGCAGGTTTAGGTCGCTGTCTGCAATCTGCTTATGTGTGGGATTGACCACAAATTCTCCATCTACTCTGCCCAGTCTGCAGGCCCCGATTGGTCCTAAAAATGGTATTTTGCTGATGGTAAGTGCCGCGCTTGCGCCGACCATCGCCAAAATATCAGGGTCATTTTCACGGTCGGCACTTAAAACGCCGGCCACAATCTGGACTTCCTGAAAGTAACCTTCCGGAAACAATGGGCGAATGGGTCTATCGATTTGTCTTGCCGTCAAAATTTCTTTCGTGCTTGGCCTTCCCTCGCGCTTAATAAACCCGCCTGGGAATTTGCCTGCCGCACTGTGCTTTTCCCGATATTCAACGCTCAGCGGGAAAAAATCAATATCTTCAGATCTTGGGGGTGCCGTCACCGCAGCAACAAGGACGACAGTATCACCATATTGGACTACAACAGCTCCGTCTGCCTGTTTTGCGATTTTGCCGGTTTCGATGGATAAGGTTCTGCTCCCAATTTGTCTTTCTACTCTGCATACTTCAAACATACACTACCTCGTTATTCGTATTCCGTTCCTTTTAGAGGTTCGCGATTGACGAGACACACTTCCCGACCCACGATTTTACTTCCTCAAGCCGAGCCGGGTTATGATTTCCTGATAACGCCCGACGTCTTTTTTGCTAACATATTTGAGCAAAGCCGATCTCGTCCCGACCATTTTAAGCAGGCCAAGCCTGGAAGCGTGGTCTTTTCTATGAGTCTTCAGATGCTCGGTGAGGTCGTTTATTCTCCTGGTCAAAAGTGCAATCTGCACCTCCGGTGAGCCGGTATCCCCCTCGTGCGTCTCAAAATCGCCGATTATCCCCTTTTTTTCCTGCTTCTCAAGCATATTTCGAACAAATCCTTTCTTTTTTGTCTATATTTTGTGTATAACCTTTTTGTGATTCACAAGATATGAATTATACAACCTTAAAAAAACTTTCAAAACAGTATTAACAACAATCCCGTATTCTAATCGGCTATTGGCATATTTGCAAGTCTTTTTCAAACAAAAAGATAATACGAGCAAAAAAAATGGGCAGC
>CAYTTK010000066.1:0-10083 GCA_964440735.1 uncultured Pirellulales bacterium | reverse complement strand
GCAGCCCCTGGTTTTCATATCGATTACCGTTTTCATAGGTTGTGCATGAACCGGTGCTCTGGAAATGTTACAACCTGGCTCTGTTTTGCGTGCTGCCGGTGTTACATTCCAATTCCCGATTTGACCTCAGCTATTTTCTCGATGGCGAAATCTAAATCGTCCTTGCTGTGGGCTGCTGATATCTGTGTGCGGATTCGTGCAGCTCCTCTGGGAACAACAGGGAAGGAAAATCCAATTACATAAACGCCCTTTTTCAACAGTTCATCGGCCATTTTTTGAGCCAGGACAGCATCTCCGAGCATAATAGGCACGATTGGATGCTCACCGCGGATAACCTCTAATCCCAGTTTAGCTATCTGCTCTCTGAAATAGCGAGTGTTATCCATGAGCCTATCGCGTAACTCATTTGAAGCGGATAAAATTTCCAGCACTTTGATAGAGGTAGCGACTATAGCAGGCGCCAGCGTATTAGAGAAAAGGTATGGCCGTGACCGCTGGCGGAGCATCTCGATAATTTCTTTCCTTCCGCTGGTGTAGCCGCCGCTGGCACCGCCGAGGGCTTTGCCCAGTGTACCGGTGATAATATCGACTCTGCCCATCACATTTCGGTATTCATGAGTCCCCCTGCCACTTTTACCCAGTACACCGACCGAGTGCGAGTCGTCTATCATTACCAGGGCATCGTATTTCTCCGCTAACTCACATATTTCGTCAAGCTTGGCTATGGTTCCGTCCATGGAAAATACACCATCGGTCGCAATAAGCCGAAACCGTGCCGATTGGGCCTGCTGCAATTGGTCTTCTAAATCCTGCATGTTTGAGTTTTCAAACCGCAGCCGCTTGGCCTTACACAGGCGTATGCCATCGATAATACTTGCGTGGTTAAGGCTATCGCTAATGACGGCATCTTCTGCCGTTAGTAATGTTTCGAACAGACCCGTGTTGGCGTCGAAACAAGAACAGTACAAAATAGTATCTTCGGTTCCAAGAAATTCTGATATTTTCTCTTCCAGCTGTTTATGAATTTCCTGCGTACCGCAGATAAAACGAACCGAGGAAAGACCATATCCCCATTTTTCGTAGCTATCGCGGGCGGCTTTGATGACCTCAGGGTGGTCTGCCAGACCCAGATAATTGTTGGCACATAAATTAATAACTTTTTGTCCGCTTTGTACTGTAATCGTGGCGTTTTGCGGACTGGTTATGATGCGTTCAGACTTGTATAGCCCATTATCCTTTATCTGTTGAAGCTCCTGTGATATATGAGATTTAATTGCACCAAACATGCTCTGTCCTTTACTATTTTTCTGTCCAGTCCAGAATGACTTTGCCTGATTTACCGGAGCCCATAATTTCGAATGCCTTAAGATATTCGGTATAGTGGAACCTGTGTGTAATAAGCGGACTGATATCTAATCCTTTTTGAATAAGCATGGTCGTTTTATACCAGGTTTCGAACATTTGCCTGCCATAGATACCCTTGATAGTAAGTCCGTTAAAGACAACATAGTCCCAATCGATAGCAGTTTCCGGCATTATTCCCAATAGTGCGATTTTACCGCCATGGCACATGTTCTCAAGCATACTTTTGAATGCATCAGGGCTTCCTGACATTTCAAGACCGATGTCGAATCCCTCTTTCATGCCGAGTTTTTTGATTGCGTCTTCGATTTTTTCGCTTCTGACGTCGAGTGCCAGAGTCGGTTTCATTTTTTTGACCAATTCCAGGCGATATGGATTTATGTCGGTAACCACCACATACCGGGCACCGGCGTGTTTAGCCACCGCCACCGCCATAGAACCGATAGGACCGGCACCTGTTATTAGCACGTCCTCCCCTACCATATCAAAAGACAGAGCCGTATGCACCGCATTGCCAAAAGGGTCAAAGCAGGTAAGCACATCCGTTGATATGCTAGGGTCGCAGTGCCATACATTCGATACCGGTATGGACAGGTATTCAGCAAACGCACCGTCGCGATTGACACCGATACCTTTTGGGTCTCTGCAAAGATGCCTGCGTCCGGCTAAGCAATTTCTGCAGATTCCGCAGACGACATGACCCTCTCCACTAACCAGCTCGCCCAATTCAACATCATGTACATTGTCGCCTATTTTCTCAACAGTGCCGACGAACTCGTGGCCTATGACAATAGGCGGCTTAATCGTCTTTTGGGCCCAGGGGTCCCAATTGAAGATGTGGATATCGGTTCCGCAAATCGCGGTCTTTTGAATTTTTATGAGGACATCATTGACACCGATTTGGGGTGTGGGAACATCCTCCAGCCAAAGTCCTGATTCCGACTTCTTTTTAACCAGCGCTTTCATTGCCTAAATCCTTCTATTCAATCCGAGAAATAAAGTGATTGTTGACTCCAAATCAACACAAACCAGCTTACCATTTTATCTGCCGAAGTTCACGTGTCTTATCGTGGTTAGTCATATCGGAAGCCAGAGCCGTTATCGTTATAAAGCCATCTTCCAGTGATGTCGTGTCGGTGGGCGTTCCATCAACGCGATGTAAATTGCCGGTCAGTTGGAAGACGGTTTGACCCTGCTCATTTTTTTGCGGGATATAATACTCTTCAAAGCCCTTGCTTGATTGAGGAACAACTCTTATGCCTTTGGGTTTGCCTTTTGATAATAGTGGTATATTGATATTTATCACGTCGCCGCTCTTTACCGGCATAAGCTTTTTCAGGATTTTCGCACAATAGTGGGCTGCCTTTTCAAAATCCATCTGCTCCTCGCGAGCAAGACTCATTGCGACGGCGGGAATTTTCAAAAAGGCACCTTCCATAGCTGCAGCAACGGTGCCGGAGTAATAAACGTTTATACCTGCATTGGCACCGTTATTGATACCTGCAACGAGCAGGTCTATTGGGTCTTTGTGTAGCTGCATAACCGCCAGTTTAACGCAATCGGCAGGGGAACCCTGCACGCTAAAACCGGTGAATTGGCCGTTTATATCGACCTTATCGCAGACCAACGGCTGGTGAAATGTAACGCTATGGCTGGCGCCGGAATGACTGACCGCCGGTGCAACCACCATTACATCGCCGATTTTGACCAGCTCTTTATAAATGGCTGCCAAGCCGGGAGCAAAAATACCATCGTCATTTGTCAGTAATATTCGCATATCTGCATCCTTGGACAGATTGTAATTACTTTGTGGTGTTGTGTCAATTGACAAGATGTCTGCAGAATGTATAATGCCATGACTATGGAAAAATATTCACCGGATAAGAAGTGTCTTGTAATGACAAGAGATGAGGTCCGTGCCTTTGATTCCTGGGCGATAAATACAGTCGGGATAGCCGGCGTGGTTTTGATGGAAAACGCAGGCCGAAGTTGTGCCGAGCTGATTAAGGAAAAATTAAGCAAAGTTACAAAGCCGAGAATTTGTATATTTTGCGGGACCGGAAATAACGGAGGCGATGGATATGTAATTGTAAGGCACCTGATAAACAGCGGCTTTAACGTTGCAGTTATCATTGTCGGCGACCGAGACAAAATCAAAGGTGACGCAAAAATAAACCTCGATATTTTAGAGCAGTTGGGTCATCCGGTTGAACAGCTAAAGCTTGATAACGGCGATATTGCCAGCCGGATTAAAGATTTTACAGCCGGTGCTGACATGCTCGTTGACGGTCTTTTCGGCACGGGTTTAAGCGGCAAACTCAGCGATGAGTTCAAACAATTGATAGAAAGCATAAATGCCAGTAATTGCCCAATCCTGGCGGTGGATATTCCCTCGGGCCTCGAGTGCGACACAGGCCAGCCGCTCAGTGCAGCTATCAGAGCTACTTATACCGTGACTTTCGCTGCCGTAAAAAAGGGCTTTACATTACCAAGTGCAGCTCAATATACGGGTGAGGTTTTTGTTGCTTCGATTGGTGTTGAACCGAATTCGTAGCTCGTTTCCTGTGCTCTTTGACTCGAAGGAGAAAAGCTAAGTGCGATTTAATATTGACTAAAAGCCCCGGCTGTGCTTGCGCGCTCTTTGTAGCCAATGAAATAGAGGAATCTTTCGTAATTAAATACCGGTAGCCACAGGGCCTGTGCAAGGTTCTGAATCTCTTTATAGTGGTCGTACTTTCGCACCGAATCGTTATATTTTTGCATAGCTGCCGGGTTTATTTCCAGCTCCTCAGATGTCGGCTTTCTAAGAACCTTTGGCGGCAGGCCGAGAACCAGAAAGTCTGTCTCGATGGAAACGGTATCGGCAACCCTGCCTCCCCACTTTTCAATAAGTGCTTGTATCTTATCCACGGCGTCTTCATCAATGCCCCCATTGTTATCGACGTCAAACTCGCCGGCAATCACAAATACATTCTCTTTGCTGCTATCCCAGATTAGATTTGCGACAATGTCCCCCTCTAATATAGGGCTGTTTATTTCAGAGCGTATAATCCGTGCCGCTGAGTAATTTTTTGCGATATCGAAAACCTCTACTTCCGCCTTTCCTTTGCCGTCCTTTGTAATGGCAGCATTTCTATGATAGACTGAGAAAGTTAGACCTTGGTAAACGCGGTCGAGGCTTCCGATATTCAGGTGAACTACTTTGGCCTGGTCGTCAACCAGTATTACTTCGCCGTCGGGCTTAAATGCTGCCACCTCTCGGTCAGGCAAAGGTTTCACCTCCTGGAGCTTTTCCAGGGCACTTTTCATCCTCTCCTGGGCCATTTCAAGCTCCGCCTGTGTTTTTAGCAGTTCTTGATTTGTTGTTTTCAGATTTTCCCTTTCCTCCATCAATTGAGACCGAAGGCTCTGGACCTGCTCATCCGTGTTTTTTCTCAGCAGCTCTTCAAGGTCTTTGTAGTCCTGCCCAATCTTGTTAACCTGTTGCTGGTATTTTTCTTTCTCAGCTAATAATGTTTTTTCTTTCTCAAAGCTGCCTTCCATATCATCATCGTATCGTTGCTGCAGTTGCTTGAACTGTCCCTGTAGGGCAATTACTGCCTTTGTTGTATTATCCAGCTTTATTTTAAGTTTTTCTATTACCCGTACAAGCCCGATGGTATCGGGGTCATCGATTTCAATATAAGGTTGTTGCTGTGTTACCAGTTCTGTTGTTTGCTGGTAACTTTCCAAGACCTCAGGCGGGGTGGGGATAAAGGACAGACCGGCAATCTGCTTTTCATCGTTGTAAACGACTTTTATATCAAGATGGCCTTTCTCAAATTCACAGGTGATAAACGCAATATCATAGTCCAATTCTTTTCCTGTTCGCAGACCAATTTGTTGTTTGAAAGGCCCCATCTGGCTGATAGTTAATCCCCACGTCTCTTCAAGTTTCTCAGCAGGCAAAGCATCTTTCATGTTTGCATCGAAGTTCTCTGTCGCTGCTGAAAACTGCTGCGTTACCAGCAATTTGACGAATTCATTGTTTGGAGCTTTTGATGGGACGTTTTTAACATCAAGGTGCTGTTGGGCTAATAATTCCAAAGTGTCTTTGACTTTTCTATTTGCGGTGCTGACTTTTACTTCAGCCGAGGTCGGTTGCGGCACACCTCCGGTGATTAGAGTTATCGTCTGGTCAAGGTAACCTGTCATTGTGCCGAGCCAGCTTTTACGGCCCTGTTTTGTTCCGATTAGCTCACCTATTCTCGACTGTTCACTTGTGGTTGCCAGCTCGTTAATTTGGCTCTGGAGTTTGTCTGCGTTTTTCCCGTGTTCCTCGGATTTAACATAGAAAATAACAGCAATGACGGTTGCTATAATAAAAAGCCCCACAAAGGCTATAAGGGTATAGAGCATAGTATTACTTTGTTGTTGTTTGCCAGGTGGCATAATAAAAACTCCTTAGAAATTTGTTCTGCATTCAAGAAATAACGTCAAGCGTATATTCGCCTGTTATTGGCTATAGACCATCCGGTAAGTATTATCGCCCAAAAACCCTTGTGAGTCAAGAAAAAACGTGTTTACCAGAGGTGGCTGATGGCTTAATCAATCCCCTTTTTCTCTAAAAGAGCCGGTAATTCGCTGATTTTGTGGATTACCAATTGTGCCGCAGCTCCGCCTTGCCGGGATGGTGATGTGTGTATGCGAGCAGGACGAATTATCTGGATGGTTAAAAAACCCAGATTGTTGGGGGCGATAAAATCTTTTTCCTCATTGTCGGCGACGTAAGCTATAGCTTGCTGCTTTATGTTCAGTATACGCATCATTTTTTCAAATCCGGCTGGCGATGGTTTCCAGCAATCCCTGCCGAGCTCTTCAGTGTAAATTATGCACTTAAAGTATTTTTCGATTCCCAATGCCTGCACTTTTAATTTTTGCGCCGGCAAAAAACCGTCCGTCAGCAAAGCTAATGTATATTTGCCGCTTAGCTGACGCAGGACCTCTTTGCTATCATCCGGCAGGGTTATTTGCGGAACGTGATTGCGATAGACATTTATTAGCTCTTGGATAAGATTATCATCGTAGGTAACACCAAGCTCCTCAAGTGCTGCATTAAAAGTCCTTGTGCGATTTCCCACGGTAAATTGCTTCCAGAGGCAATCATAAATACGCCTGGCAGTTTGTGTCTCAGGCAAGCTACTAAGAAACCTGGCAACAGATGCAAAACCGCTCCTGCAGTAATCAACTTCGTCGTAAAGCGTATCATCTAAATCGAAAACAACTGTCACTATCATATTTCATCTCAGATTTTGTGGAAATTATTTGGATATCCTGCGGTTACATCTCATCAAAATAATTTCGTAACATCTTGTATATAATCTTGAACTCAATTTATCGCCGTCGCTACATATATATACCCAAACCGAGCTATTTTATAACCGACTTGCTGCAAACCCTGAAGAAGACCTGAATAGTTTCCTAACACCAATATCTGACGGCGAGCGGCAACGGCTTCATTAAATTTTTTGGCTGCCTCCGATCGCTCCTCTTTGCTTGCGCCGCCTGCCAACGCCTTAATATCAATGGAAATGCACTGGGGTGTGTACGATTTTTGGAACACATAATGCTCGAAGAGTATCCGTTGGCTCCAATGACCTACAATAACATATTCCGGACCACTGACTTTGCTAATCTCTATTATTGCATTTCGGTATCCGACATGATACCTGTTTATCGTTCTGAGTTTTGAAAAAGCGACAAAGCCGTTGGTGACAACTGCAAAAACTATTGCGCCGATAATAATGACCTGCGGGCGTATTCGGCGTAATCCGGGCAGTTTGGTCACCAGCATACATAATACCGCACACAATACAATCGCTACTAAAAACCATACAGGCAGAAATGCAGATATCTGTGCCGGCGTTTTTGTTACTTTGATTAAGACGACAACTGCAATTAGGGAAAGCAACATAATGGCGGAGAGTGTTGTTCCATACGGCTTATTGCTTGAAATTCGTAGCAGTAGATGAAAGCCCAACCCGCCAACGAGACAAAGCAACGCATACGTGGGGTACTGCACAGGGAAGTCGTTCCAATTTTTTTCACCTAAGAACAGGCTGGCGAGCCAAAGACTCAGCAGAGCAAAAGCAAGCGGCCGGAACCTTTTTTGGCCAAAGAGTTCTACAAGTCCAACAACCACAAATGGTATACAAAGAAAAAAGTTGAAAAATACCTCACCCGCTTCTCTGCGGAGGACGAAGCCCAAGCTAAACGCCTGATGAAGAGCTATAGTCAGCAGACCCCTGGCGCCAAAGAAATATTCCCTGTATACGGGGAATATGGCGGCGAAAGCAATAACTAAAACGATAGCACAGAACAGAAGCAACGGGCGTAAGCGAGGACGCAGTATAAAGAAGAGGGGAAGGGCAAATACAGCACTGGTCGAGATAAGGAAAGACAAAGCAAACGACAAACTTGAAATGATAGGCCTATCGAGCAGCCATAATAAAATCGCCAGAAGCAAAAAGCAGACTTGTGGTGTATATACTTCGGCATACAATGAATTCTCCAGAAAGATATGATGTGTTAGGAGAAATAGACTCGAAAAGACAGCTACGATGTGTTTGTGGGAGATAGTAAAAGCTATAAAGTAGAGAATCGCTACGCTCAGAGCACCAAGAAAGCAATTCATCATATTTATTGCACGATCGTCAGAGCCGGGAAAGATGCGAATAAATCCTGCACCGAGAACATAGTATCCAATATGAACCGACCTGTTAGAGAAATTTAGTTCTTTCATTTGTTGCAGGTAAACAGCAGGATCGCCATTCATCAGAGCTTCGTTGCTGAGAGAAGCAAGAACCGAGGAGATGACCAAAAAGAGTACGATGCCGATGATAATATCTTTAGGTTGGTATGATTGCAAAGTTTCAAGAAATGGAGCGGAAAAGTTGTTTAATCGTATCTCAAACTTTCTGAGCATTAGTTTAGGATAAATCATTACAGATATTTCTTCCTGCAAGAAAGCTGGACAACACGAGTAAAATTCTTCTAAGATGCCGCCATAAAAACCTTAATAAATGATTGATATTATAGTATAATAATACACGTTACTGGTTCAAATGTCGATATTTTTAAGTAGTGTGATTGCACGCTCTGTAGCCAAACATCTGTAGCCGGGTAAAGTTTTTTGCTTTATATAACAACTTTATATCGTATATAGTTCTGGTAAAATCAGATAATATTGCTAAATTACAATAATATGTTTAGCTAATGCCGGGACACTAACTAATGAATAAAAGCCTTTATGATGTCTGTATTGTTGGCGGTTTGGGCCATGTAGGACTGCCTCTTGGGATTTTATTGGCGGATGTGGGCAAAAAGGTAGTCCTTTATGACATTAATCAAACTGCTATTGAGACCGTATCACAAGGCAAGATGCCGTTTTTAGAATCGGGGGCGGAAGAAATACTTAAAAAAGTTCTGGACAAAACTCTTTTCCTTTCTCCCGATAAAGGTGTAATTTCCAACAGCTATTTTGTAGTTATTGTAATAGGGACACCGGTTGACGAGCACCTGAACCCCAAGTTTGCAATGTTCAGAAAGTTTTTTGACGGAATAATAGATACGATACATGACAAGCAACACATAATATTGAGGAGCACGGTATATCCGGGCACAACAGAAAAAGTAAAACAGTATTTGGAGGCACTAAATAAGCGGACGAAGATTTCTTTCTGCCCTGAAAGAATTGCTCAGGGAAAGGCAATTGAAGAGCTGCGCTGCCTGCCTCAGATTGTGTCTGCTTTCGATGAGGCTACTCTCAATGAAGCGAAAGAGTTGTTCTCTCTGCTGACCGATGAGATAGTTTTTCTTAGCCCTACCGAAGCTGAGTTAGCTAAGCTTTTCACCAATGTATGGCGTTATATTCAGTTTTCAATTTCCAATCAGTTTTATCAGATAGCGGTTCAGCAAGGTCTTGATTTTCAAAAGATATACCGAGCCATTAAGTACGAATATCCGAGGTCGCAAAGCTTTTGCCCGCCGGGTTTTGCAGCAGGACCATGTCTGTTTAAAGACACAATGCAATTGGCGGCATTCAGTAACAACAGCTTTTTCTTGGGCCACGCGGCGATGCTCATTAATGAAGGGCTTCCTAATTTTATTATCCAAAGACTCAAAGACAAATACGGTCTCAAAGATAAAAAAGTCGGGATTCTCGGTATGGCATATAAGGCCAATAACGATGATAAAAGAGAATCACTCTCTTATAAATTAAAGAAGATTCTGGAAATAGATGCAAAGAAAGTTCTGTGTTCCGACGAGTACATTCATGAGGATGGATTTGTCACGGCTCAAGAACTCGTTGAAACTTGTGACATGATCATTGTCGCAACAGCACACAAAGAATATGCCGATTTGGTTATTGATGACAACAAAATCCTCGTCGATATATGGGACTTCTTTGGTAAGGGAGGAACATTTTAAGATGAAAATTTTAGTTACGGGTGCTGCCGGCTTTATTGCCGGGTATTTGATTGATGAGCTATTAGAGCACGGCCATGAAGTCGTCGGCATTGATAACTTTTCCAAGTATGGCAAGATTGAAAAAAGTTATGATAAACATCCTCGCTATAATTTTAAGGAAGGGGACGTCAAAGATGTTGAACTCATGAAAGATTTGATAAAAGATTGCGACCAGATAGTTGCCGGCGCAGCTATGATTGGCGGCATTTCACT